>JAAZBL010000038.1 GCA_012513825.1 Limnobacter sp.
AGGCCTTGCGCGTGTAGACCGGGTAGCCGTCGAGCCCGGCCACCTGCGCGCGCTTGATCTCGCTGTCCCAATAGGCACCCTTGACCAGCCGGACCATCAACCGTCGGCGGCTGCGGCGCGCCAATTCGATCAGCCAGTCGACGACCAGCGGACAGCGCTTCTGGTAGGCCTGCGCAACGAAGCCGATGCCGTCCCAGCCGGCGAGCTCGGGCTCGAAACACAGGCGCTCGAGCAGGTCGAGCGACAGCTCGAGCCGGTCGGCTTCCTCGGCGTCGATGTTCAGCCCGAGTCCGTAGCGGCGCGCCAGCCGCGCGAGTCCGAGCAGCCGTGGATACAGTTCGGCCATCGTGCGTTCGTACTGCGCGCGGCTGTAGCGCGGATGCAACGCCGACAGCTTGATCGAGACGCCCGGTCCGTCGACGATCCCGCGGCCCGCCGCCGCCTTGCCGACCGCGTCGATCGCCTGCTCGTAGGCGGCCAGGTAGCGCTGCGCGTCGGCATCGGTCATCGCCGCCTCGCCGAGCATGTCGTAGGAATGGCGAAAGCCGCGCAGCTCGCGCGGGCGGGCGTTCACCAGCGCCTCGCCGATCGTCTCGCCGATGACGAACTGCTCGCCCATCAGCCGCATCGCCCGGTCGACCCCGGTGCGGATCACCGGTTCCCCGCCGCGCGCGAGCACGCGCCCGAGCGCCCCGGCCAGCCCCGGCTCGTCGTGCGGGCGCAGCAGCCGGCCGGTCAGGATCAGGCCCCAGGTCGCCGCGTTGACGAACAGCGACCCGCCGCCGCCCAGGTGCGCCTGCCAGTCGGCCTTGCCGATCTTGTCGCGGATCAGCG
Source organism: Limnobacter sp. (assembly GCA_012513825.1). Lineage (GTDB taxonomy): Bacteria > Pseudomonadota > Gammaproteobacteria > Burkholderiales > Burkholderiaceae_E > Zeimonas. Next base: position 835 of record JAAZBL010000038.1, read on the forward strand.
CGTCGCGCGTGTCCGCATCCGGAATGCGCAGCAGCGCCTCGGCCAGGCACATCAGCGCCACGCCTTCCTGCGTGGACAGCGCGAACTCGTGGATCAGGCCCTGGACGAGCCCCTCGCGGCCGCTGCCGGCGATGCGCTCGCGCATGCGCCGCGCCAGCCGCTGTGCCAGCAGCTGGGCTTCGCGCGCCTGCGCGGGCGGCAGGCGGGCGGCCTCGAGCAGGCCTGCGACGCAGTCCGGTTCCGGCAGGCGGCAGGCGGCGGCGATCGCCGCGCGCAGCCCGGACGGCGGCCGCAGGCCTTCGGTGAACGCCCGGAACGGCACCCCGGTCAATCGACCGTCGCGCCGCTTTCCTTGGCGACCTTCGACCACTTGGCGGTCTCGGCCTCGACGAATTGCGCGAACTCCTCGACCGAAGTGCCGACGTACTCGGAGCCCGTATCGGCGAGCACGCGCTGGTACTCGGGCGACTTCATGACCTTCTGCGCTTCGGCGTTGAGCTTCTCGACGATCTCCTTCGGCGTGCCGGCCGGCGCGAAGAAGCCGTACCAGGCATAGGATTCGAAGCCCGGCATGCCGGCTTCGGAGAAGGTCGGCACGTCGGGCAGCAGCGGCGAGCGCTGCGCGCCGGTCACGGCGATCGCCTTGACCTTGCCGGACGTGATGTGCGGCATGATCGCGATCGTGCTGTCGAACATCATCGGCAGGTGGCCGCCGAGCACGTCGGTGATGGCCGGCGCCGAGCCCTTGTACGGCACGTGGATCATCTCGAGTCCGGCCTGCGTCTTCATCAGCTCGGTGGTCATGTGCTGCGGCGTGCCGTTGCCCGAAGACGCATACTGGAACTTGCCGCCTTCGGCCTTGATGTGCGCGATCAGTTCCTGCAGGTCGTTCACCGGCAGCGACGGGTTCACCACCAGCACCAGCGGCACCCGCAGCAGGTTGGTGATCGGCGCCAGGTCCTTCATCGGATCCAGCGGCATCTTCTTGTAGATGCTCGGATTGATGACGATCGGCGAGCTCGACGTGATCAGCAGCGTGTAGCCGTCGGGCTTGGCGCGGGCGACGATGCCGCTGCCGATGTTGCCGCTGGCGCCGGCACGGTTGTCGATGACGAAAGGCTGGCCGAGGTTTTCGTTGAGCCCCTTGGCGAGCGGCCGCGCCGCGATGTCCGACGGCCCGCCGGCAGGCCAGGGCACGACGACGGTGACCGACTTGCTCGGGTAGTCCTGCGCCTGGGCGGGCAAGGCCGCGACCGCGAGCGTGGCGCCGAAGGCGGCAGTCAGCGCGGCGCGCAGCAACGCGCGGCGCGGTTCTGCGAGAGCAGGTTTCATTTTTCGTCTCCAGGGCTGGATGCCGGTATTCTGCCCCGGAAACGAAAAAACGCCGGGTGAAACCCGGCGTTCGTGCGGCGAGGACCCGGACCGCGACCGGAGCCCCGGGCGAGGGGCCCCGGTCGGACTTCAGGCTGTCTGGATGTTCGAGGCCTGTTTGCCCTTCGGGCCGGTGACGACGTCGAACTGCACCTTCTGACCTTCCTTGAGCGACTTGAAGCCGTTCATCTGGATCGCGCTGAAGTGTGCGAACAGATCTTCACCCCCGTCATCCGGCGTGATGAAGCCGAAGCCCTTCGCGTCGTTGAACCACTTTACCGTGCCTGTTGCCATGCCTCGAACACCTATATGAACGATTGCCCGGACCGGCTGGAAACCGAAAGTCTCCCCCTGAACCGGTCCGCCTGGTGCCGCAGGCCGGACGGCCCATCGCGAGCTGCCCGACTGGTTGAAAGTTCGGCGGGCGGAACGCGACCCGGATTGTTGCCCCGGACAGCGCTCGGATTCTTTTTCAGAATACGGCAGGCGTCAAGCTCGTTTTCCGGCCGAAGGCAGCAATTTCGCCGGTTTCCGGACGCCGCCGGTCGGTTGATGTGCTGCCGCCCGTCGCTCGCCCGGCAGCGGCGACCTGCAGCTTGTCATCCGTTAACCCTGTCATTGTTGCAGCAGGTCAACGACTCGCTAGAATGACTTCATGGCGACCCGGCACGATCCCTCCACCGTTCTCGAACGTAAGGAAACGCGTGTCAAACCGCCGCCGATGTTTCAGGTCGTGCTGCTGAACGACGACTTCACTCCGATGGAGTTCGTCGTCAGCGTCTTGCAGAAGTTCTTCGGCATGGGCAGGGAGCAGGCAACCCAGGTCATGCTGAAGGTGCACCGGGACGGGCGCGGCGTTTGTGGCGTATTCCCGCGCGACGTCGCGGCTACGAAGGTCGAGCAGGTCAGTAGTTATTCACGCCAGCATCAGCATCCGCTGCAGTGCGTGATGGAGGAAGCATGATCGCCCAGGAACTGGAAGTCAGCCTGCATATGGCCTTCGTCGAAGCGAGGCAGCAGCGGCATGAGTTCATCACGGTGGAGCACCTGTTGCTCGCGCTGCTCGACAACCCGTCGGCAGCCGAGGTCCTGCGTGCCTGTGCCGCCAACATCGAGGACCTGCGTCGCAACCTGACCGGGTTCATCAAGGAGAACACGCCGGTCGTCCCCGGCAGCGAAGAGATCGACACGCAGCCCACGCTGGGCTTCCAGCGGGTGATCCAGCGCGCGATCATGCACGTGCAGAGCACGTCGAACGGCAAGAAGGAGGTCACCGGCGCCAACGTGCTGGTCGCGATCTTCGGCGAGAAGGATTCGCACGCCGTCTATTACCTGCACCAGCAGGGCATCACGCGGCTCGACGTCGTCAACTACATCTCGCACGGCATCACCAAGACGCCGCAGCCGAAGGAGCCGGCGAAGGAAGATCAGGCCGACGGCGAGCAGGAAGGCGGCGGCGGCCAGCCCGGCGCGCTCGAGCAGTACACGCAGAACCTGAACGCGGCGGCCCGCGAAGGCCGCATCGACCCGCTGATCGGGCGCGAGCAGGAGGTCGAGCGCGTGATCCAGGTGCTGTGCCGGCGGCGCAAGAACAACCCGCTGCTGGTCGGCGAGGCCGGCGTCGGCAAGACGGCGATCGCCGAGGGGCTCGCCTGGAGAATCACGCAGGAAGAAGTCCCCGAGATCCTGGCCGATGCGGTCGTCTATTCGCTCGACATGGGCGCGTTGCTGGCCGGCACCAAGTACCGCGGCGACTTCGAGCAGCGGCTCAAGACCGTGCTCAAGCAGCTGAAGCAGGCGCCCAACGCGATCCTGTTCATCGACGAGATCCACACGCTGATCGGCGCGGGCTCGGCCTCGGGCGGCACGCTCGATGCGTCGAACCTGCTGAAGCCGGCGCTGTCGGCGGGCACGCTCAAGTGCATCGGTGCGACCACCTACAACGAGTACCGCGGGATCTTCGAGAAGGACCACGCGCTGTCGCGCCGGTTCCAGAAGATCGACGTCATCGAGCCTTCGGTCGAGCAGACCGTGCAGATCCTGCGCGGGCTCAAGTCGCGCTTCGAGGAGCACCACGGCGTAAAGTACTCGTCGTCGGCGCTGTCGGCCGCCGCCGAGCTGTCGGCCAAGTTCATCAACGACCGGCACCTGCCCGACAAGGCGATCGACGTCATCGACGAGGCCGGCGCGGCGCAGCGGATCCTGCCCAAGAGCAAGCAGAAGAAGGTCATCGGCAAGGGCGAGATCGAGGACATCGTGTCCAAGATCGCGCGCATCCCGCCGGCTTCGGTGTCGTCCGACGACCGCAGCAAGCTGCAGACGCTCGATCGCGACCTGAAGGCCACGGTCTTCGGCCAGGAGCAGGCGATCGATGCGCTGGCGGCCGCGATCAAGATGTCGCGCTCCGGCCTCGGCAAGCCCGACAAGCCGATCGGCGCCTTCCTGTTCTCGGGCCCCACCGGCGTCGGCAAGACCGAGGTCGCGCGCCAGCTCGCGTTCATCATGGGCATCGAGCTGATCCGCTTCGACATGTCCGAGTACATGGAGCGGCACGCGGTGTCGCGGCTGATCGGTGCGCCTCCAGGCTACGTCGGCTTCGACCAGGGCGGCCTGCTGACCGAGGCGATCGCGAAGAAACCGCATGCGGTACTGCTGCTCGACGAGATCGAGAAGGCGCATCCGGATATCTTCAACATCCTGCTGCAGGTCATGGACCACGGCACGCTGACCGACAACAACGGTCGCAAGGCCGACTTCCGCAACGTCGTGCTGATCATGACCACGAACGCCGGCGCTGCCGATCTGCAGCGGCGCTCGATCGGCTTCGCGGACAACCGCGAGACCGGCGACGAGATGGTCGAGATCAAGCGGCTGTTCACGCCGGAGTTCCGCAACCGGCTCGACGCGATCATCAGCTTCAAGGCGCTCGACGAGGAGATCATCCTGCGGGTCGTCGACAAGTTCCTGATGCAGCTCGAAGAGCAGTTGCACGAGAAGAAGGTCGAGGCCGTGTTCACGGAGGCGCTGCGCAAGCATCTGGCCGCGAAGGGCTTCGACCCGCTGATGGGCGCCCGCCCGATGCAGCGCCTGATCCAGGACATGATCCGCAAGGCGCTGGCCGACGAGCTGCTGTTCGGCAAGCTGGTCAGCGGCGGCAAGGTCACCGTCGACCTCGACGAGGCCGGCGAGGTCGTGCTGTCGTTTGCCGAAGGCGAACCGCCGGCACCGGGAGGCGAGGGCGAAGAGCAGATCGAGGTCCTGCCTGCCTGACTTGCGTCGCTGCGCGGCACGGGGGCTTCACGGCCCCCGTTTTCGTTTCGATGCAACGGCCTCGCAGGGGCACGGGCTTCATGTTCCGGTTCCGGCGTTTCCGACCGGCGGCGGCGATAAAGTCATCGGCTGCGGCAAGATGGCTGCCGCCGCGCCCGCCTGCGTCTAGAATTCCCTGACCCGAGCCAGGGGATTTTCCCTGTCGGGCACAGGAGGGAGGACCCAATGAAAAGAAGCAGATACGCAGCGGCCGCACTGTCGACGCTGCTCGCGCTCGGAGGAGGCACGACGGCGGCGGCCGCCACATCGGCGACCCGGCAAGCCGGTTATCTGGCTGCCAACTGTGCGAACTGCCACGGCACCGACGGCCGCTCGGCCGGCGGCGGTGGCATGCCCGGACTGGCCGGCCTGTCGAGCGCCTACTTCGTCGAGCAGATGAGGCTGTTTCGCGACGGCAAACGCCAGGCGACGATCATGCACCAGATCGCCAAGGGCTACACCGAGGAGCAGGTCGCTGCACTGGCCGAGTACTTCGCCGGCCAGAGTGCTGCGCCAGGCGGCGCGCAGGGCGGCGCAGCGCGCGCGGGCGCGGTCAAATAGTCGGGGGAGGCAAGAATGAAAATCAACGATTCCGGTTTTTCGCGGCGCCGCTTCACGAAGACGCTGGGCTCGGCCTCGGCGCTGACGGTCCTCGGCGCCGGCGGCGCGTTCGGCCTGGCCGGCTGCGCGAGCACCGGCGCAGCCCCGTCGGCCGCCAGCGGCACGCAGGGGCGGGTCCTGGTGATCGGCGGAGGCTACGGCGGCGCCACGGCAGCGAAGTACCTGAAGAAGTGGGGCGGGGCCGGCGTGCAGGTCACGCTGGTCGAGCGCCAGCAGCACTTCATCTCCTGCCCGCTGTCGAACCTGGTGCTCGGCGGATCGCGCCGCATCGAGGACCTGACCCTGCCGTATTCGGGCCTGGCCGAAGCCGGCGTCATCGTCGTGCGCGACGAGGTGCTCAGCATCGATCGGGTCACGCGCAAGGTGACGTTCGTCCGGACCCCCGAGCAGAGCTTCGATCGCATCGTGCTGTCGCCGGGCGTCGACCTGAACTTCTCGGCCGTGCAGGGCCTCGACGACGAGGCGCAGAAGACGATCCTTCACGCGTGGAAGGCCGGCCCGCAGACCGTGGCGCTGCGCCGGCAGCTCGAGGCGATGCCCGACGGCGGCGTCTACGTGCTGTCGATCCCGCTGGCGCCGTACCGCTGCCCGCCCGGGCCCTACGAGCGCACCTGCCAGGTCGCGCATTACTTCAAGACCCACAAGCCGCGCTCGAAGATCGTCGTGCTCGATGCGAACCCCGACATCACGTCGAAGAAAGGGCTGTTCCTGCAGGAATGGAACGGCCAGTACAAGGGGATGATCGACTACCAGCCGAACATGAAGGTGACCGAGGTCGATGCCCGCAACCGCACGGCGATCACCGAGCTGGGCGACAGGATCGAGGCCGACGTGCTGAACATCGTGCCGCCGAACACCTCGGCCGAGATCGCGCACCGCACCGGGCTCGTCAATGCCAACGACCGTTGGTGCACGGTCGACTGGGTCACGATGGAGTCCACCGAGGCGCCCGGGATCCATGTGCTCGGCGATGCGACGCTGTCGGCCCCCGCGATGCCGAAGTCCGGCCACATGGCCAACCAGCACGGCAAGGCCGCGGCCGCGGCGATCGTCGAGCTGCTGAACGGGCGCACGCCGCAGCCGCCGATGATGGCCAACACCTGCTACAGCTTCGTCGACGACAAGCGCGTCATGCACGTGGCCTCGGTCCACCGCTACGATCCGCAGAAGAAGATGATCGAGCCGGTGGCCGGCGCCGGCGGCGTGTCCACGGCGGCCAGCGAACTCGAAGGCAGTTACGCGAACGGCTGGGCGCGCAACATCTGGAACGACATGCTCACCTGAGGCCTGGATGCAGCGCTCCCCACGGAAGGTCCTGACGGCGGTCGCCGTGCTCGCGGCGGGCGCCGTCGCGCTCGCCGTCTTCCTGCAGTTCGCGTTCGGCATGGAGCCTTGCGCCTGGTGCACGTTCCAGCGGCTGATCTTCCTCGCGGTGGCTGCGGCGGCATTGCTGGCCGCGTCGCTGTACCGCAGCCGTCCGGCTTTCGTCGCGGCCGGCGGACTGGCGGCGCTGCTGGCCGCCGGCGGCGTCTGGGCGGCGCTCTACCAGCAGTTCGTCGCGTCGAAGGCCGACTCCTGCGTCTATACCTTCGCCGACCGCTTCCTGCTTCGAACGGGGCTCGACGAGAAACTGCCGTGGCTGTTCGAAGCCACGGCCTCGTGCGCCGAGGCCAACGTACCCCTGCTCGGGGTGTCGTTTGCGTACTGGAGTGCCGGCCTGTTCGCGGTATTGTTGTTATTGACGGCCGGTGCTCTGCGTGGCGGCAGTAAAGAAGCGATCGCCTGAATGCGCGCCATCGAAACGCCCGGCGCTGCGGGGCCGGCACCGCGAACACAGGACAGACGAAACGCGATGAACGCCCTCGAAAGACTCAGGCAGTGGACGACCGTGGTCGCCGACACCGGCGACTTCAACGCGATGCGCAGCTATGCGCCGCGCGACGCGACGACGAACCCCTCGCTGATCGTCAAGGCGCTGCAGAAACCCGACTATCGTTCGCTGGTCGACGAAACCGTTGCAGCGCACCGCGACGAATCGGTCGAACAGCTTTGCGACCGGCTGCTCGTGCGCTTCGGCTGCGAGATCCTGTCGATCGTGCCCGGCCGCGTGTCGACCGAGGTCGACGCGCGGCTGTCCTTCGACACCGAAGGCACGATCGCCAAGGCGCACGCGCTGGTCGCGCTCTACGAGGCGGCCGGCATCGCGCGCGACCGGGTGCTGATCAAGGTCGCGTCGACCTGGGAAGGCATTCGCGCGGCGGAGCGGCTCGAGAACGAGGGCATCCGCTGCAACCTGACGCTGCTGTTCTCGTTCCCGCAGGCGGTCGCCTGCGCCGACGCCGGCGTCACGCTGGTCTCGCCGTTCGTGGGACGGATCTACGACTGGTATCGCCAGCGCTCGGAGACCGACATCCCGCCCGAGGAGGATCCCGGCGTGCGGTCGGTGCGACGCATCTACACGTACTTCAAGAAGTTCGGCTACGAGACCGAGGTCATGGGCGCGAGCTTTCGCAGCATCGGCCAGGTCCTCGCGCTCGCCGGCTGCGACTTGCTGACGATCAGCCCGGAGCTGCTCGAGCAGCTACGTTCGTCCGACCAGCCTGTCGAACGCCGGCTCGATCCGGCGCTGGCGAAGGCGCAGCAGGTCGAGCGCGAGCGCTTCGACGAGAAGCAGTTCCGCTTCGCCGTCAACGAAGACGCGATGGCCAGCGACAAGCTGTCCGAAGGCATCCGGCTGTTCGTCGCCGACGTGCGCAAGCTCGAGACGATCGTCTCGCAGGTACGCGAGGCCCGCTGAGCCGCGACTCCGGCGCGCGGGGCTGCCGCGGCCGCTTCGCTCACCAGAGGCCGACCGCCAGCCCGGCTGCCAGCGTTGCGCCGAGTTCGGCCGCGCGCGCCCGGTCGGCCTCGCCGATCACTTTCGGCGCCAGGATGGCTTCCGGCGTCTGCGCATGCGTGATCACCAGCAGCGGTTCGGCGACCGTGTTCAGCCGCCAGCCGGTCGCGAAGCGGTCGATCTGGCGCAGCGCGCCCTGGCCGTCGGAGCCGGCGCAGACGATCGCGGCGAACGGGCGGCCGTTGATCCGGTCGAGCACCGCGTACCAGCAGCGATCGAAGAAGTCCTTCATCATGCCGGCCATCGAGGCGAGGTTCTCGGGCGTGGCGACGATCAGCGCGGAGGCGGCCAGCACGTCGTCGGGGCCGGCCTGGTCGGCGGGCTTCAGCACGACCTCGACTTCGGCGCGCGCGTCGGCTTCGTCGAGCGCCGCCCGCGCGCCTGCCGCGGCCGCTTCGGCGAGCTGGCGGGTGCCGCCGGTCATCGACCACCAGACGATCAGAAGCCGTTTCATCGGACAGGCAAGTGTTTCATCGATCCCGGGACCGGTTGCGCGTCGACTTCGTCGAGCGGTATGAGCCGGGCGCCCGTTCAGCGCCTGCCGGTGCTGCCGAAACCGCCGACGCCGCGTTCGCTCGCCTCGAAGCTCTCGACCTGGTTCAGCTCGACCTGCACGACCGGCACGACGATCATCTGGGCGATCCGCTCGAAGGGTTCGATCGTGAACGGCTCGTGCCCACGGTTCCAGCAGGAGACCATCAGCGGCCCCTGGTAGTCGGAGTCGATCAGTCCGACCAGGTTGCCGAGCACGATCCCGTGCTTCGTGCCGAGCCCCGAGCGCGGGAGGATCATCGCCGCGTAGCCGGGGTCGGACAGGTGGATCGCGAGCCCGGTCGGGATCAGTTGCGCGTCGCCGGGCGCCAGCCGTAGCGGGGCATCGAGGCAGGCGCGCAAGTCCAGGCCGGCGCTGCCGCCGGTCGCGTACTGCGGCAGGCGGCCGCGCATGCGTTCGTCGAGGATTCGGACGTCGAGTCTCATGTTCGTTTCCAGGGATCCGGATTGCGCCGGCTTCGGCCGCGCCGCGCGACGCTGCGAAGGTGCAGGCCGGCGACCAGCAGGAAGAAGCCGGGCAGCGGCGTGGAGAACCAGGGCTCCGGAGGCAGTGCAGCAAGCCCGATCGAGGCGACGCCGACAACGATCAACGCCAGCGCAAGTGCGTGCAGAGCGCGCCGCGGCCGTGACGGGCTCTCGCCGACCGGCGGCCGGCCCGCCGCCGAGCCAGTCGCCGGCGTAACGGCCGGGTCGGACCCGACGCGGCTCGACCTGCCCGAAGCGAACCCGAAGCCGCGCGCGGGCCCGGGGCAGGCGTCCAGGCCGCTGCCGCGCTCGTCGGCGTCGCCTTCGCTCGGCGCATGGCCCCAGCGGTGATCGGCGCTCGCCGACGCCGTGCCGTCGGCGTCGCGGCGGCGCGCTTTCCGGTGCGTCGACGTCGCGGCTTCCGACGCCGAAACGCCTGCAGCGAGCCGCGTTTCGTCTTCGGCGCTCAGCCGCTCGAGATAGCGCGCGTAGTCGCCGTCCGGCGGGCCCGAGCCATCGAAGGCGGAGCCGGGCATGGCTCAGCGGGCGCGCAGGCGCTGCGCCAGTTCGGTGGCCAGCGCCGCGGCCAGCGCGTCCTTGCTCGCCCGGGGCAGGCGCCGGCTGCCATGGGCGTCGATCAGCAGCAGTTCGTTCTCGTCGCGACCGAAGGTCTCGTGGCCGATGTTGGCGACCAGCAGCGGTACGCCCTTGCGCTCGCGCTTCGCGGTGGCGTTGGCCGCGAGGTCTTCGCTCTCCGCGGCGAAGCCGACGCAATAGGGCGCATCCGGCCGGCGCGCGACCTCGGCGAGGATGTCGGGATTCTGGACGAACTCCAGCGCCGGTGCGCCGCCGTCGTCGGTCTTCTTCAGCTTCTGCTCGCTGCGGTTGGCAACGCGCCAATCGGCGACGGCCGCGACCGAGATGAACGCGTCGATGCCGCGCTTAGGCGAGGCGGCGCTGGCGCCGTAGTCGACGGCCGCAGCGGCCTGCTCGCCGGCGAGCGCCGGGTCGTCGTCGCCGGCGCTCGTCGGGTCGCCGTCGCCGTCCGCGAAACCTCCAACAGCGCCGCGTGCGCCGGCGCTGCGGGCGCCGGCCCCGCTCGCACCATAGTCGGCGGCGGCCGCCTCGTTCGCCGCCCGGGTCGCTGCCGTGACGGGCCCCTCGCGCATTCGGGCGGCCGCCCGCGCGATGTCGAGCTCGGTCATCACGGCGCGATGCATCTGTTCGGCCGTCGTGACGTCGATCCGCACGACGCCGTCGGGCGTGGGCAGCGAGACCGGACCGGCGATCAGCGTCACGTCGGCACCGGCCCTACGGCAGGCGCGGGCGATCGCGAAGCCCATGCGCCCGGACGACAGATTCGTGATCCCGCGCACCGGATCGATCGGCTCGAAGGTCGGGCCGGCGGTGATCAGCACACGGCGCCCGGCGAGCGTTTTAGGTACGAAGAAGGCGTCCATCGCTTCGGCGATCTGCTCGGCCTCGAGCATCCGGCCTTCGCCGGTCTCGCCACAGGCCTGGTCGCCCGAATCGGGACCGAAGATCGCGACGCCGTCGTCGCGCAGCATCGCGACGTTGCGCTGGGTCGCCGGATTGGCCCACATCTCGCGATTCATCGCCGGTACGACGGCGAGCGGGCAATTGCGAGCCAGGCAAAGCGTCGTCAGCAGGTCGTCGCACAGGCCGTGGGCCAGCTTCGCGATGAAGTCGGCACTGGCCGGCGCGATCAGCACGGCGTCGGCGACGCGGGTCAACTCGATGTGGGCCATCCCGTTGTCGATCCGCGTATCCCACTGGTCGGTGTAGACCGGCAGGCCGGTCAGCGCCTGGAACGTCGCGGTGCCGACGAAGTGCGTGGCGGCCTCGGTCATCACGGCCTGGACCGTCGCACCGGCGCGCTGCAGTTCGCGCGCGAGGTAGGCCGCCTTGAACGCGGCGACCCCGCCGGTCACGCCGAGCACGATTCGTTTGCCTTTCAGGTTCATCGACGTCGTTTCGCCTGGAACTGTCCGATCCGGTCTGTATGGTACAGGCTGGTACGGCCGTGGCCGGCGCCGCGACCGGCGAGCCGGAGCCGTCGCGCCGACATAGGCGAGGCCGCCATCGGCGCGCGGCGAGCCCGTTCAGGCGCTGCCTGCGAGCGCGCGCCGGCTGCGGCGCAGGAACGGGGTCAGCACCAGCGGCGCGAAGTACATCGGGATCTGCGCGATGCCCGTGTACAGCGAAAAGGCCTCGCCCGCCGTGCCCGCGGTCGCGACCAGCATCAGCCCGACGTTGCGGTTGCCGCTCAGCAGCGCCGCGCCGTACGCGCTTTCGACGCCGGTTCGGCGAAACAGCAGATAGCCGGCCAGGTGCAGCAGCGCCGTCGCACCGCAGGCGGCCAGCAACAGCGTGCCGACGTAGCCGGGGTCGGCGAGCAATCGCGCGGTCACGCCGTCCATGACGGCGATCGCGAACACGACGAGCAGCAGCACGTTGATGCCGCCGAGCACGTCGTCGCCGTGCCGCGCGATCGCCTCGCCAAGCACGCGACGCAGCAGCCAGGCGAGCACGAACGGCGTCGCGACCAGCAGCGCGACCCGCGAGAAAAAGGCCAGCAGGTCGACGCTGAGGCCGCTGCCGCCCAGCAGCAGGCCGACGACCGCGGTCAGCGTGAAAGGCAGAAGCATCGTCGATGCGACGGTGCCGACGACGGCCAGCACGCCGTCGAGACCGAGGATCATCGCGAACACCGCGGCCGAACCGATCGGCGGCGCGGCGCCCTGCAGCACGAGGATCGTCCGCAGTTCGGGGGGCATTCCGGCCAGCACGGCGCCGGCCCAGACCAGCAGCGGCGTGGCGGCAAGCTGCCAGAGCACGATCGCCGCCGGCAGGCGAGGGTGTCGCGCGAACCGTCCGAACTGCGACCAGTCGAGGCGCAGCAGCGCGGCCGTCAGCGTGCCGATCACCGCCGCGGTCAGCAGCGGGCGCAGCAGCGCCGCCAGCTCGGGCACCGCGACGCCGGCGAACACGCCGGCGGGGAGCGCCCAGCGGGCCTGTCGGCCGAGGATTCCGAGAAGTGAGCGCACGACGAACCAGGGAGCGGGGAAAGCCGCAGAATGCCCAACTTCCACCGGAGAATCCATGCAGCCTGGCTCCAGGGCCTCGATCGATCTTCGCGCGCTGGGCCTGCTGGCCGTACTGACGCTGATCTGGGGAACCAACTGGCCGTTGTTTCCGCTCGCGGTGCGCGAGGTGTCGGTGTGGACCTTCCGCGCGATGGCGATGCCGACGGCCGGGCTGATCCTGCTCGGGATTGCGAAGGCGCGCGGGCAATCGCTGGCGATTCCCCGCGAACACTGGCCGACCGTCGCCGCGGCGGCGCTCGTCTACCTGGGCGTCTGGAACATCGCGAGCACCTACGCGGCCGTGCTGATCCCGTCCGGGCAGGCTGCGGTGCTCGGGTTCACGATGCCGCTGTGGCTCGCGCTGATCTCGTCGGTGCTGTTCCGCGAACGCCTGGGCGCGCGAATGCTGGTCGCGCTGGCCTTCGGCGCCACCGCGGTCACGCTGCTGATGGTCCCGAACTTCGGCGCCTACGCCGACGCACCGCTCGGCCTGGCGCTCGGCCTGCTGTCGGGCATCGGCTGGGCCGGCGGCACGCTGATCCTCAAGCGCCGCCCGGTCCCCGTGCCGACGACGGTGCTGACCGCCTGGCAGATGCTGATCATCTCGGTGCCGATCGTCGCCGGAGCGTTCCTCTTCGGCGACGGGCAGTGGTCCTTCCCGAGCGGGACGTCGATCCTGGTGATCGTCTACATCACGCTGGTGCCGATCTGCCTGGGCAACGTCATCTGGTTCGAGATCGTCGGCATGCTGCCGGCGAATGTGGCGGGGCTGTCGCCGATCATGGTTCCGGTCGTGGCCCTGGTGTCGGGGGCCGTGATTCGCGGGGAGCCGTTCGGGCCGGTGCAGTGGGTGGCGATGGCGTGCTGCGTGGCGTCGCTGTCGCTGGCGTTGCTGAAGCCGGCTGCGGGGCGCGCTGGCTGATCGGCCTCGATGTGCGCCGGGGCTGCGGCAGCCTGCGCCTGCACGGCGCAATGGCTGCGGCCCCGCTGCGCGGGGCTTCCCTCGCCTACCTCGAAATTTCGCACCCGCCTCGCAGGCGCTACGCGCCGGCGAGCGGGTCCCGCGAAATTTCTTTCGGTAGCGCTCGGCTTGCCAACGCGCCGTGCAGGCGCAGGCTGCCGCAGCCCCTCGGGTCGAGGCGGGTCGAGGTGACGGTGATTCTTCGCAGGGAGGCGCGGGCGGCATCGTCGGCCGCGCACGGGGGGCGGAGCGCGGTTGGCGCACCGGCTGCGGCCTCGCTGCGCGCGGCTTCGCTCGCCTGCCTCGAAACTTCGCGCCCGTCTCGCAGGCGTTATGCGGCGACGAGCGGTCGCGCGAGTTCCATTAGTAGCGCTCAGCACGAGACGCGTGCTGCGTCACATAGGCTAGGCGAGGGGTCCGGAGCGCGATTGGCGCATCGAATGCGCTCGACGCATGCGACGTCACGCAGGCCGCGGGCGGTGCCGGAGGACGACTGGCGCGTTGGCAAGCCGCGCGCCATCGAAAGCAGATTCGCGGGACCCGCTCGTCGGCGCGAAGCGCCTACGAGGCGGGTGCGAATCTGCGAGATGGGCGCGGGAAGCCCCGCGGAGCGGGGCAGCCGCAGCCATTGCGCCAGCCGGCCTTCGGCACCGCCCGCGGCCCGCTCGGTGTGAAGACGTCAGGTAAGCACGATGCACCTCCCGGCGCCGCACACGCGCGGTCGACAGCGCCCGGCCGCGGCGCTACCGTGCAGGCGTCGAACCCCCGGAGCACGACGATGAAGCTCGAAGGCTCGTGTCATTGCAAGGCGGTGCGCTTCACCGTCGAAGCGCCGTCGCCGGTCCCGTTCATGCGCTGCTACTGCTCGATCTGCCGCAAGACCGCCGGGGGCGGCGGCTATGCGATCAACCTGGGTGCCGCGCGTGACACGCTGCGCATCGATGGCGAGGACGCGCTGTCGGTCTATCGCGCGCGTCTCGCAGACGGCAGCCTGAGCACCGGCGAGCGCAACTTCTGCCGTCACTGCGGCAGTGCGCTGTGGCTCTGGGACCCGACCTGGCCCGAACTGGTCCACCCGCACGCGTCGGCGATCGACGCGCCGCTGCCGGTGCCGCCGCAGCGCGTGCACATCATGCTTGCTTCGAAGGCGAACTGGGTCGAGCCGGAACTGCGCCCCGGCGACGAGCGCTTCGACGACTATCCCGACGAATCGCTCGCGCAGTGGCACGAGCGGCACGGGCTATAGCTGGCCACCGAGTCCTTGCGCGTCCCGGCCGGCCACCGATCCTCACGGGTCCCGGCCCGCCACTGATCCTTCGACGACGCCCCGTCGATCGGTCGCCGCTCGCCGGCCGATGCCGGCCATGCACAGAATCTCCCCGGATGTCCGGCCTGCGGGCCGCATTCCGGAGGGGACGCAGTGGACATGCACGACATCGACGAGCCTGCGATCCGATCGGCCGTCTGCGACGGCCTCGCGCAGGGACAGGCCGACCCGGAGTTCGAGCTCGGCTGGGACTACGCACGCCACGGGATCGCACCGCCGGCCGAGCGGATCGGCGAAGGATCCAGTCTCGAGCGCGGCTATCGCGCCGGCCGGATCCTGTTCGGCGATCGTATGCCGGCGCCCGGGCGTTACCTGCGCAAGTGGCTGCAGCTCCGGCTGGGCGCGCTCGAGCGCGGACGCGCATTCGACCTCGACGGCGTCACGCCCGAGTACCTCGAGACCATCGACGTTCCGTACTGCCCGATTCTCCGACGGCAGCTCACGCATGCCTGCCAGTCGTCGAGCGACTGGTCGATCGACCGGGTCGGCAACGACGGCGACTACGAAACGGGCAACCTCGCGGTGATGAGCACGCTGGCCAACCAGGCGAAGCGCGACTACGGCTTTCGCGACGCGCTGCAGTTCATGAAGCAGGCGGAAGCGGTCGGGACCGTCAACGGCCTGGACGCCGCCCAATGGGCGCGCATCGCGGTGCTGACGTCCTTCGTCGAGCCGCTCGACGACATCGAGGCAGCGTCGCTGCCGATGCTCGTGCTGCCGCCGCCGGACATCGCGCAGCGTAATCCGCTGCAGGTCCTGCAGGCGAAGGTCAGCCTGGCCATCGTTCGACGCGACCGCTCGGACCGGGTCGCGGCCTTGCGCGCGGCCATACCGGGCAAGGCGCTGCGGGGCGACTTCGATGCCTTCCACCGTTGCTGGCACGCGCGGGTCGTCGGACTGGGGCGCGCACGGCCGGGGCTGCCGGCGTCGTGGGTGCTCGAGGACGCCTGGCATTGCGGGCTCGTGCTGCGGCGCTGGCGGCGCTTCGCGCGCAGGCTCGGCAGCCTGCGGGCCGTTCGGGTCGGTCGCGCGCTGATGCCGGTGGTCCGGGGCTGAGCGCCCGGAACCCGCTGGTACGGGGCCGGGCGATCGGCGCGCATTCCCGTCACGCGCGGCTCGAGACGAACCAGACGTTCATCGGATCGTGAGGCAGGTACAGCCTGCACGAGGTCTTCTCCTTCGTGGCCGGTGCATGGGAGGACATCACGGGTCGACCGGCAGGCACGGTACGAACCCGTCCGCGTTTCTTCGCCGAGACGGCCGGCGCCTGCACCTGCCACCTGGGCGCGCCGGTCGTGGCCGACGAATCCTTCGATTCGAAGCGGTGCTGCGAGGTCGTGATCGCGACCGACCTGGTCCTCGAGCCGAACTGCGATCCGCGCGGGCGATGGCCGGCGGCGGGAGGCTGGTTGCGAGACCAGTACGAGAGGGGCGCGACCGTCTGCTCCGTGTGCACCGGTTCGGTGCTGCTCGCGGAGGCGGGCCTGCTCGATGGGCTCGAGGCCACGACCCACTGGAGCGCCGTTCCCCTGTTCAGGACCTTCTACCCGCAGGTGCGTCTCGCCCCGGCGAAGATCGTCGCGCCGGCGGGCCCCGAGCACAGGATCATCACCAGCGGCGGGCATGCGGCCTGGTCCGACCTCGCGCTGTACCTGATCGCCCGTTACTGCGGCCAGGAGGAGGCGGTCCGCACGTCGAAACTGTTCCTGCTCGGCGATCATCGGGACGGACAGTTGCCGTTCGCAGCGATGGTCAAGCCGGCGCCCCACGACGACGGCGTGATCGGCGAGTGCCAGGTCTGGATCGCCCGGCACTACGCGTTGCCGAACCCGGTCGCACGGATGACGCGCAATTCCGGACTGCCGGCACGCACGTTCAAGCGCCGGTTTTCCGCGGCGACCGGGTACACGCCGATCGGGTACGTGCAGACGCTGCGCATCGAGGAGGCGAAGCACCTGCTGGAAACGACCGCGTCGCCGGTCGACGAGATCGGTGAGCAGGTGGGTTACGCCGACGGGGCTTCCTTCCGTCGCATCTTCAGGCGCATGACCGGCGTCACCCCGGCACGGTATCGGGCTCGGTTCGGCTCGATCGGCCGGAACGCGGCTGGTCCGACAGGTTCCTAGCGCCTGCGCCGCATCCGCAGCAGTTCGTCGAGCACCAGCAGCACCGCCCCGATCGTGATCCCCATGTCGGCGACGTTGAACGCCGGCCAGTGCCAGCCCTGCCAGTACAGCAGCACGAAGTCGGTGACCTGGCCGTGTAGCACGCGGTCGATGACGTTGCCGATCGCGCCGCCGAGGATCAGCGCCAGCGAGAACGAGAACAGGCGCTGGCCGCGATGGCGGTCGAGCAGCCAGACGATGACGGCCGACGCGAC
This sequence comes from Limnobacter sp., assembly GCA_012513825.1. Lineage (GTDB taxonomy): Bacteria > Pseudomonadota > Gammaproteobacteria > Burkholderiales > Burkholderiaceae_E > Zeimonas. Next base: position 17,824 of record JAAZBL010000038.1, read on the forward strand.
CAGCGCGACGACGGTGAAGAACCAGCGCTGCCAGCCGTCGGCGCCGGCGAGAAAGCTGAACGCAGCGCCGCGGTTGTAGACCAGCGTGAAGTCGAAGAATCCCGGGATCACGGCGACCCGCTGGCCGAAGGCGAGCGTGTCGACGGCGATCCATTTGGTCGACTGGTCGACGACGACCAGCAGCGCCGCCAGCGCCAGGTAAGGGCCCGGGCCGCCGACCGTGCGCGGAGCCGGCGCGTCTCGGGCGGGCGCCTCTTCGGCGCCGCTCGCCCCGTGTTGCCGGCCGTCCGGCCCCATCAGGCGAACTCGCGCGCTTCGCCGGCGCCGTGCAGGTTCTCGTCGCAGCGCCCGCAGAGCGTCGGGTGCTCGGGGTTCGTCCCGACGTCTTCGCGCCAGTGCCAGCAACGCTCGCACTTCCGGTTCGGGCTCGGCTCGACGACGATCGCCGTGTCCGCGGCCGTGGCGACCCGTTCGAGGCGCGCCTTCGAGACGATCAGCACGAAGCGCAGGTCTTCGCCGAGCGACGCAGCAGCGTCGTACTGCTCGCCGTGCAGCCGCAGCGTGACCTCGGCCTGCAGCGAGGACCCGATGCCGCCGGCGCTGCGCACCTCCTCGAGCCGGCGCATCACCTCGGCGCGCAATTCGCGCAGCGTCTCCCACTTGGCCAGCAGGGCCTCGGCATCGGGCTGCGGATCGAAGGCGTGCCAGGTCTGCGTGAAGATCGTTTCGCCGTGCTCGCGGTGAAGGTCCGGCGCGAACAGCGGCCAGGCCTCCTCGGCAGTGAACGACAGGATCGGCGCGATCAAGCGCAGCAGCGCGTCGGTGATCGCGTGCAGCGCCGTCTGCGCCGAGCGGCGTGCCGGGGAGTCCGCGGCCGTCGTGTACAGCCGATCCTTCAGGATGTCGAGATAGAACGCGCCCAGGTCTTCGGAGCAGAAGGTCTGCAGCTTCGCGACCGCCGGGTGGAACTCGAAGTGCTCGTAGTCCTGCGCGATCGACGCCTGCCAGGCGGCCGTCATCGCCAGCGCGTAGCGGTCGATCTCGAACATCCGTTCGAGCGGCACCGCGTCGCGTTGCGGATCGAAGTCGGACACGTTGGCCAGCAGGAATCGCAGCGTGTTGCGGATCCGGCGATAGGCCTCGACGACGCGCTTCAGGATCTCGTCGGAAATCGACAGCTCGCCCGAGTAGTCGGTGGCCGCGACCCACAGCCGCAGGATCTCGGCGCCCAGCGTGTCGGACACCTTCTGCGGCGCGACGACGTTGCCGCGCGACTTCGACATCTTCATGCCCTGGCCGTCGACGACGAACCCGTGCGTGAGCAGCGCGCGGTACGGCGGCTCGCCGTTCATCATCGACGAGGTCAGCAGCGACGAGTGGAACCAGCCGCGGTGCTGGTCGCTGCCTTCGAGGTACATGTCGGCCGGGAAGGTCGACTGGTCGGCGTGCGAGCCGCGCAGCACCGTCTGGTGCGTGGTGCCCGAGTCGAACCAGACGTCGAGCGTGTCGCGGTTCTTCTCGTAGAGCGCGGCCTCGTCGCCGAGCAGTTCCTTCGGGTCGAGCCGCTGCCAGGCTTCGATCCCTTCGCGTTCGATGCGCTGCGCCACCTGCTCCAGCAGTTCGGGCGTGCGCGGGTGCAGCTCGCCGGTTTCCCGGTGCACGAAGAAGGCCATCGGCACGCCCCACTGGCGCTGGCGCGACAGCGTCCAGTCCGGACGGTTGGCGATCATTCCATGCAGCCGCGCCTTGCCCCAGGACGGATAGAAACGGGTGGCCTCGACGCCGCGCAGCGCCGTCTCCCTCAGCGTTTCGCCGCCGCCGACCGGCACCAGGTCCATGCCGGCGAACCACTGGTTCGACGCGCGGTAGATGACCGGCGTCTTGTGGCGCCAGCAGTGCATGTAACTGTGCGACTCGTCGCTCGCGGAGAACAGGCAGCCGTGCGCGCGGATGTGCTCGACGATCTTCGGGTTCGCCTCCCAGATCGTCATCCCGGCGAAGTCGGGCAGCCAGCTCGCGAAGCGGCCGTCGCCGAGCACCGGCTGCAGGATGTCCTCGTCGGCCATCCCGTGCTCCTTGCACGAGTGGAAGTCCTCGACGCCGTAGGCCGGCGCCGAATGCACGAGCCCGGTGCCCGAATCGAGCGTCACGTAGTCGCCGAGGTAGACCGGCGACAGTCGGTCGGCGAACGGATGGCGAAAGGCGATGCCCTCGAGCGCCTTGCCCTTGCTGCGTGCGAGGATCTCGCCGCGGCCTTCGCCGTCCAGCCCCCAGCGCTTCAGGCAGGCCTCGACGAGATCGCTCGCCATGATCAGCAGCGCCGGCTCGCCGAGCCAGTCGTCGACGCGCACCAGCGCGTAGTCGACGTCGGGATGCAGGTTCAGCGCCTGGTTCGACGGGATCGTCCAGGGCGTCGTCGTCCAGATCACAGCGTAGCCGCGCGCCAGCGGCAGCTCGGGCAGGCCGAACGCGGCGGCGAGCCTGGACAGCTCCGCTTCGGCGAACGGGAAACCGACGTCGATCGACGGGTCGGTGCGATCGGCATACTCGACTTCGGCCTCGGCCAGCGCCGAGCCGCAGTCGAAGCACCAGTTGACCGGCTTCAGGCCGCGGTAGACGTAGCCCTTGCGCATGATCGTGCCGAGCGCGCGCAGTTCGTCGGCCTCGTTCTTCGGGGCCATCGTCATGTACGGGTCGTCCCACTGGCCGAGCACGCCGAGCCGGATGAAATCCTTCATCTGGCGGGCGATCTGCTCGGTGGCGTAGGCGCGCGATTTCGCCTGGACCTCGTCGGCCGGCAGGTTCTTGCCGTACTTCTTCTCGATCTGGATCTCGATCGGCATCCCGTGGCAGTCCCAGCCCGGCACGTAGCGCGCGTCGAGCCCGGCCATGTTGCGGCTCTTGACGATGATGTCCTTCAGGATCTTGTTGACGGCATGGCCGATGTGGATGTCGCCGTTCGCGTACGGCGGCCCGTCGTGCAGCACCCAGACCGGCCGGCCGAGCGAGGCCTTGCGGATCGCCTCGTAGACGCCCTTTTCCTGCCACTGCCGCGTCCACTGCGGTTCGCGCCTGGCGAGGTCTCCGCGCATCGGAAACGGCGTGTCCGGCAGGTTCAGCGTGGCGCGGTACGAGGCGGCCTTCGCGGCCGGGGCGGATTTGCCTTCGGACATGGGGTCTTTGCTCTGGATAGGACGGGTGCGCGGGCGGGGAGGCGGCCGAACCATGGCGGGCTGCTATGGCCGGGTCCGGTTCGCGAACCAGGCACGCGCCTGTCGTTCGTCGACCCGGATCTGGGCGCTCAGCGCTTCGAGCGAATCGAAATCGGCCTCGTCGCGCAGCTTGTGCAGGAACTCGACGCGGATGCGTTCGCCGTAGACGTCGCGGGCGAAGTCGAACAGGTGCACTTCGAGCAGCAGCCGACCGTCGCGCTCGACGGCAGGGCGGGTTCCGAGGCTCGCGACGCCGGGAAGCGGCTGGGCGCCCAGCCCGTGCACCTGGACGACGAAGACGCCGTGCACTGCGGCCCGCGCGAAGTGCAGCGGCAGGTTCAAGGTCGGGAAACCGAGGTTGCGGCCGAGCTTGCGTCCGTGGATCACGCGCCCGCTGATCGTGTACGGCCGCCCGAGCAGGCGCCGCGCGCGCTCGAAGTCGCCGGCGGCCAGCGCGTCGCGCACGGCCGAACTCGATACGCGCGTGCCTTCGCGCTCGACGGTCGGCAGCCGGGCCAGTTCGTAGGCACCGCGCGCCGCCGCTTCGGCCAGCATCTCGAAGTCGCCTCGTCGCCGGGCACCGAAGCGGAAGTCGTCGCCGACCATCAGGTAGGCTGCACGCAGCCCGTCGACGATGATCCGGTCGATGAAGTCCTCGGCCGGCAGCGCGGCCAGCGCGGCGTCGAAGCGGGCGATGCAGACGCGATCGACGCCGCAGTCGGCCAGCGCCTCGAGCTTGTCGCGCGTGGTGCTGATCCGCGCCGGCGGCGTGACCGGCGGCATGCCCGGCCGCGGGTGCGCGGCGAACCATTCGCGCGGGTGCGGCTCGAAGGTCAGCACGCAGACGTCGAGCCCGCGCACGCGCGCGGCTTCCGCGAGAAGCTCGATCATCTGCCGATGCCCCGCATGGACGCCGTCGAAATTGCCGACCGTCAGCGCGCAGGGGCGCCGCGATTCGGGCGGAGGCAGGCGTCGGAAGACTTCCATCGAGGCGGGTTCGGCTGGGGCCGCGCGCGCGGCGCTCGTGGCGCCGGCGGTGTGGCCGGTTCTCGTGCGCGTGGCAGGACGTGCAAAACCTTGAATTATAGGACCCGGCGGGGCCGGCGCCGCGGACTGAACTAAAATCCGCCGATGAAGAAGATCGTCGTCCTGATCTCCGGGCGCGGATCCAACATGACGGCGATCGCCCGGACCTGCGCTGCCGAGGGCTGGCCGGCGAGCATCGTCGCCGTGATCTGCAATCGGCCCGGCGCCGAGGGGCTGGCCGTGGCCGAAGCGCTCGGCTTGCCGGTGCGCGTCGTCGATCACCGGCGCCACGACGGGCGCGAAGCCTTCGAAGCGGCGCTGGCCCGCGCGATCGATGCCGAAGCGCCCGATCTCGTCGTGCTCGCCGGCTTCATGCGGATCCTGACCGACGGCTTCGTGCGCCGCTATGCGGGCCGCCTGCTGAACATCCATCCGTCGCTGCTGCCGGCATTTCCGGGGCTGGACACGCATCGTCGCGCGCTGGCCGCCGGCGTCCGCGTGCACGGCGCGACCGTGCACTTCGTCGGCACCGAGGTCGACGCCGGGCCGATCGTCGCGCAGGCAGCGCTGGCCGTACGCGACGACGACACCGAGCAGACACTGGCGCAACGCGTGCTCGAACTCGAGCACCGGCTCTATCCGATGGCCGTGCGCTGGTTCGTCGACGACCGCTTGCGGATCGAAGGCGGCCGCGTCGTGCTGCTGCCGGCGAATGGCGGCGGACCGCCGGAACCGAGGCTGATCGGAGAGATCGGATGAGTGGTGCGCGCGGACCAGGCAGGCAGCGGGCCGGTGCGAACCGGGCGGACGCAAAGCGGCCGAGCGCGAATCGGGCAGGCGCGAACCGGGCGGACGCGAATCGGGCGGACGCAAAGAGCCCGAGCGCGAACCGGTCGGGTGGGAATCGGACAGCCATGGCCCGGGCGGGCGCAGGCAATCGCGGGGCCGCCGCGCGCCCGCCGATCGACGTGCGCGCGCTCGAAGCCGTGCTGCCGCTGGACGGTCCGGCCGATGTCCTGCTGCGCGCGTTCTTTCGCCGGCATCCCGAGATGGGCCGGCGCGACCGGGCGCAGGTCGCCGAGACGGTCTTCGACGTGCTTCGCAATCGCCGGCTGCATGCGCATCTGGCGCAGGGCGGCAGCGGGCCGCTCGGTGCGCGGCTCGTCGCCGTGTCGCGGATTCGCCGCGGGCTGCCGGCGCGTGTCGACGGCTCGGCGCCCGATGCGCCGCCCGACTGGCTGCGGCGCGCGCGCGACCTCGATCCGGCCGTGCTGCCCTTCGCGGTCCGCTTCAGCCTGCCCGACTGGCTCGGCGACGATCTCGCGAAGCGGCCCGACGGACGGGCGCTGGCAGCCGCCCTGCTGGAGCCGGCGCCGCTCGACCTGCGCGTCAACGCGCTGGTTACGGATCGCGAATCGGCGATCGCGGCCCTGGCCGAAGACGGCATCGTCGCCGATGCGCTGCCGCTGGCGCCGCTCGCGCTGCGCGTGCACGGCAAGCCCGCGCTAGAGAACAGCCGCGCGTTCCGGACGGGCATGGTCGAGGTCCAGGACACCGGCAGCCAGTTGCTCGCGATGCTGATGGCCCCGCGACGCGGGCAGACGGTGATCGACCTGTGTGCCGGCGCAGGCGGCAAGACGCTGGCGCTCGCTGCCGCGATGCGCTCGACCGGCCAGGTCTTCGCCTGCGACGTGTCGCCGTCGCGCCTGAGGCGCCTGCGTCCGCGCCTCCAGCGTGCCGGCGCGACCAACGTCCAGCCGATGTCAATCGCCAGCGAGCGCGACCCGAAGCTCGACCGGCTGGCCGGCAGGGCGGACGCCGTGCTCGTCGACGCGCCGTGCAGCGGCACCGGGACGCTGCGGCGCAATCCCGACCTGAAATGGCGGACCTCGCCCGAGGCGATTTCCCGCCTCGTCGAGCAGCAGCGCGCGATCCTTGCCGCCGCCGCGCGGCTCGTCAAGCCGGGCGGGGTCCTCGTCTACGGCACCTGCAGCCTGCTGGCCGAGGAAAACGAAGCCCAGGTCCGGTGGTTCGAGGCGACCCATTCGGGATTCGTGCGCGAGCCGGCCCGCCCGGTCCTGCAGGTGCAGGGGGCGGTGCTCGCCGAAGCGGATGCGGAACGAGCCGCTGCGGCCGGGGAGCGGGAGGACGGCTTGCTGCGCTTGCTGCCGCACCGCGACGGGGTCGACGGCTTCTTTGCAGTCCGCTGGCGCCGGACCGCCCCGGGAAATTAGTCGGTGGTACAGCGGGGTCACCGGGCTGGCCCGATACCCTGCATGAGATCATCGACGCCGCAGGGTGCGCGGCGCCATGTTTCGGGCACTGCAAGGAGTTTGGAGACACACCGTGCCGGATTTTCTCATCGCATTTCTCGCCGACGGCCTGAGCGGAGCGAGCGCGGGGCAGATCGTGCTGTACACGCTGATCACCACGCACGTGACGATCGCCGCGGTCACGATCTTCCTGCATCGCTGCCAGGCGCATCGGGCGCTGGACCTTCATCCGATCGCATCGCACTTCTTCCGCTTCTGGCTCTGGCTGACCACCGGCATGGTCACGCGCGAGTGGGCGGCAGTCCACCGCAAGCACCACGCACGCGTCGAGACCGACGACGACCCGCACAGCCCGCGCCGTTGGGGGCTGCGCAAGGTGCTCTTCGAGGGGGCCGAACTCTACCGGCGCGAGGCCGCGAACGCCGAGACCCTGCAGCGCTTCGGCCAGGGAACGCCCGACGACTGGATCGAGCGCAAACTCTATTCGCGCCGTCCGGAGCTCGGGGTTGCCTTGCTGCTGGTCGCCGACCTTGCGCTGTTCGGGCTGGCCGGCCTCGCCGTCTGGGGAGTGCAGATGCTGTGGATTCCGTTCTGGGCAGCCGGCGTCGTCAACGGGCTCGGCCACGCGAAGGGCTATCGCAATTTCGATTGCCGCGACGCGAGCACGAACCTGGTCCCCTGGGGTGTGCTGATCGGCGGCGAGGAACTGCACAACAACCATCACACCTACCCGAGCTCGGCGCGCCTGTCGGTCAGATGGTTCGAATTCGACATCGGCTGGGCCTACATCCGGATCCTGTCGCTGCTGCGGCTGGCCAGGGTGCGTCGCGTGGCGCCTCGACCGCGCTTCGTGCCGGCGCGGCCGGTGATCGACCTGGCGACCGTGCAGGCGGTGATAGTTCATCGCTACGACCTGATGGCGCACTATGCGCGCTCGCTTCGGCGCGCCTGCCGTCAGGAGGCGCAGCGACTGGCCGCGCTGCCGGAAGGGCGGCTGGTCGCTTCGGCGCGCCGCTGGCTGCACCGGGACACCGCGCAGTGGACGGAGCAGCACCGGGCGCGCGGCGCCGAGATATTCGAGGTGAGCGAAACCCTGCGCAAGCTGGTCGAGATGCGCGACGAACTGGCGGCCTTGTGGGAGCGCTCGAACCTGAGCCGCGAGCAGCTGATCGCTCACCTGCAGCAGTGGTGCCATCGCGCCGAGTCGAGCGGCATCGCGGCGCTGCGCGACGTGTCGCTGCGGCTGCGCTCTTACGCGGGCTGAAACGACGAAGCCCCGCACGCGGCGGGGCTTCGAAAGCGTAAAGCGTGCGGCGCTCGCGCGGCACGCTCGCCGAGCTGCGTCGCGGCTCGTGCCGCGACGTTCAGCCCGATTTCACTTGATCTTGGCTTCCTTGTAGGTAACGTGCTTGCGAGCGACGGGATCGAACTTCTTGATCTCCATCTTCTCGGGCATGTTCCGCTTGTTCTTCGTGGTCGTGTAGAAGTGGCCGGTGCCGGCCGTCGATTCGAGCTTGATCTTGTCGCGCATGATGTTTGCCTCGCTGCTGCGGTCGGGTTCGTGATTTGCGCGCTCGCTTCAGGGCGCGAATGCCGTGGCCGGGCTCGCCGGGGCCGGGCTCAGACTTCGCCGCGGGCGCGCAGGTCGGCGAGCACTGCGTCGATGCCGAGCTTGTCGATCATCCGCAGGCCGGCGTTCGTGATGCGCAGGCGTACCCAGCGCTTCTCCGATTCGACCCAGATGCGGCGGTATTGCAGGTTCGGCAGGAAACGACGCTTCGTCTTGTTGTTCGCGTGCGAAACGTTGTTGCCGACCATCGGCGATTTTCCGGTGATTTGGCAGACTCGGGCCATGATTGTTCGTCCTGTCGGGAGATGCCGCTCGGGGATGGCGCTCGGGGCTTCGTCCTGTCGGACGTCGATCTCCCGGCCTTGAGCCCCCGAAGCTGAAGCCTTCCGGCTCAGCAAAGCCGCTCATTATAGGACAAGGCCGGCTTGACCGGCAAGCGAGCGCTGGTGCGCCCGGTAGGCCGCCGGGCTCGTTCCCGTCCATCGCCTGAACGCCCGGAAGAACGAGACCGGATCGTCGAAGCCCATCTGCTCGCCGATCGCGGCGACCGGATCCGAGGACAGGCACAGCCGTTCGGTGGCCAGTTCGCAACGCACCTGATCCTTGATCTCCCGGAAACTCGTGCCCTGAGCGCGCAGACGCCGCGTCAGCGTGCGAACCGACATGTGCATCGCCTGCGCCACCTGGTCGAGTTCGCTGGCCGGGGCCTGCAGGTTGGCGGACAGGTGATGTCGCAGGCGCTCGACCAGCGGCGGCGGATCGGGCGGAAAGAGCCAGTCGTACGGCGTCCTGGCGACGAAGCTGCGGAGTTCGCGTCGACCGCGCCGCAGCGGCAGGTCGAGCAGCGCCGCATCGAACTTCAGGCCGGTGAAGTCGCGATCGAAGTGCACCTGGCCGGGGAACAGCGTCTCACCGGCCCCGCTGGCTCCCTGCCGCGCGAACGCGAAGCTCGCCTGGCGCACCGGGATTGGCTGCGCGATCAGCCAGGAGGCCAGGCCATGGACCAGCTTCAGAAGCAGCATCAGTCCGAGCGGCGCAGGCGTGCGTCGACGCGGGCCGGGCTCGATCACGACGGTCGCCTCGTCTCGAGCGCGTTCGAGACGCAGCGCGAAGTCTTCGCGCGTGATGTGTACGAATCCGCGCATCCGATGCAAGGCCGTCTGCAGGCTGCGTGATTCGATCAGGCTCAGGCACAGCAGTTTCGTCGTGCCGGCGCGAACCGGCGCTTCGAGCAGGCCCAGCATCTCGTCGTCGCGCGATGCAGCCAGCGCGCGCCAGTGCTGGACGAAACGGCTGGCGCACACCTGCGGTTCGGATACGCGCGGCAGGACGACGCCGCAACCGCTGCTGTGCAGCGGGCCTGCAGCCCGAAGCGGGTCGGCCGCAAGCACCGGTCCGTGGCCGGCGTTCGAGTCGGCGTCGGCGAGGATCGCCCGCGCCAACGACAACGGCAGTGTCGGCGTCCCGTGCTCCGGCAGCGTCGGCGTCCCGTTCCCGCGGCCGCGGCCCGGCTGCGGGCCGGCGCCGGCCACCGGCTCGATCGCGGCGATTCCCGCCTGTTGCCTCGTGCGTACCGCCGGCTCCTGCCGCGCATCGCTGCGCTTGCGCATGTCGCTCCTCCGTCCCGCTCGACGTTTCGTTTGGCCAACGTTTGCAGAGATTGACCGGTTCGGCAAGCCGGCTGGCCGGATTCGCAAGGGCTGCGTGCTGCCAGCTTTCCTAGAATCCAAGGCGCCGGGGTGCGTGCCGCGCGCCGATCGGCAGACGAGAACGGGGCGACACGGAGACGACATGAAAATCGATACGGGATCCCATGGGCGGGGACGCAGATCCCTGCGCCATGCAGTTGTGGTCGCAGCCTGCGCTGCGCTGCTGGCGGCCTGCAGCAGCGACGACGACGATGAGGTCCTTCCGCCGCCGGAGCAGCCCGAGCAGCCGCAGCCGCCGGAAGAGCCGCAGCTTCCGGCCGAGCCGCATGCCGCGTTGAAGGTCCTGTCGAGCCCGGCCGAATGGGTCTCGGGCGGCGACGCGCGAATCGAAGTGCACGCGACGAACGTGGCCGCCGACGCGCTCGAACTGTGGCTCAACGACGTACGCGTCGACGTGCCGATGAAGCAGTCGGTCGCCGCCGGCGGGCTGCGGCTCGAGGGCGTCGTCGACGGGCTGGTCGACGGCGAGAACCTGCTCGAGGTGCGCAGCGCCGGGGCGGCGCTGGCCGCGTTGAAACTGACGAACCATCCGATCACCGGGCCGATGTTTTCGGGGCCCAAGCAGGCGCCGTTCGTCTGCGCCGGACCGCGCCGCTTCGGCCGCGAACCGCTCGTCGACTCGAGCGATCCGAACCACTTCGAGGTGCGCGATTCGAGCGGCGCGCCGATCGGCTACAGCCGAGACTGCTCGCTCGAGAGCTGGACCGAATACGTGTACATGCCGGTGGGCGGCACCGGTGCAGGCGACTACCGGCCGATGCCTGCCGACGGTTCGCGACCGGCCGACATCGCGCGCACCACGCTGCTCGATGGCCGCGAGGTCGACTTCGTCGTTCGCATAGAGCGTGGGACGATCAACCGCTTCATCTATCAGTACTACATGCTGGCGCCGATCGGCGAAGATCCCGGCACGCCCGACACCCGCTTGTGGAACGGCCGGCTCGTCTACTCGTTCCAGGGCGGGGTCGGTTTCGGCCATTACCAGGGCGACCAGCAGAACGTCGGCGACCCGGTTGCGCTCGGCAAGGGCTACGCAATCGCCTATTCGACCGGCACGCGCACCAGCGTCCACTACAACATGGTCCTGGGCGGCGAGACGGCGATGATGACGAAGGAGCGTTTCGTCGAACGTTATGGCGTGCCCCTGTACACGGTCGGCACCGGCGCTTCGGGGGGTGCGATCCAGCAGTACCTGTACGCGCAGAACCATCCCGGGCTGCTCGATGCGGCGATCGCGACGCAGAACTATCCGGACATGGTCGGGCAGATTCCCCATGTCGGCGACTGCGAGCTCCTCGAGTACTACATGGACGTCACCGATCGCGCGAACCCCGCCTGGGGCCCAGCGACCGTCAAGAATCGGAGCTGGCTGGTCGGGATGAATGCCGAGGATTCGGTGCCCAACGAGGTCTGGCCGATCATGGACCTGCTGGGCCAGAACGGGTATCCGGTCGGCGGGGCGCCGGGCGCCACCGAATGCCGGACGGCCTGGATCGGGCTCACTGCCGGCGCACTGAATCCGCACTTCGATGCCGACCAGGTCGTGGCCAAGGCCGGCGATCGCATGCCGAGCTCGGCCTTTGCCGGCGTTCAGTTCAGCCACTACGACGACGCGCGCACGATCTATGGCGAGGGCGTCGACGGCCATCCACGGACCACCTGGGACAACGTCGGCGTGCAATACGGGCTTCGGGCCATGCTCGACGGCAACATCACGCCGGATCAGTTCCTCGACCTGAACTTCAAGATCGGCGGCTGGAAGCGCGTCGGCGAGATGGTCCCCGAGGGCTTTCCGTACAACGGCACCAGCGCGGCCGAGATCCAGAAGGTCCAGGACGACCCGAGCTATTTCGACGTCTGGAGCCGCCGCAACATGAACGCCTGGAACCCGGCCGCCCCGAACGTTCCGGCGCCGCGAACGCACGGCGACGTGGCGGCGATGCGCGCCGCCTACGAGTCGGGGCTGGTGTTCACCGGACAGATCGACATTCCGATCATCAACTGGCATCCGTACCTGGAGCACAGGCTCGACATGCACAACGTGCACCAGGCCTTCGCGGCGCGCAAGCGGATCGTCGACCGGATGGGCAGCGCCGGACACCAGGTGATCTGGTTCACCGAGACGCGCGGGGCGGCGGCGCCGTTCGATCAGCGGCCGATGGCGCTCGAGGTCATGGACGAGTGGCTGGCGAACATCCGGGCGACTCCGGATGCCGGAATCGCGGCCAACCGTCCGGGACGCGCGACCGATGCCTGCTTCGACACGGACGGCAGCCCGATGGCAGCCGGCGACGAAGTCTGGGCCGGCATTCTCGATCCGCGGCCGAAGGGCGAGTGCACGCTGAAGTTCCCGATCTACTCGACCTCGCGGATCGTGGCAGGCGGGCCGATCGAGGGCGGGATCTTCAAATGTGCTCTGAAGCCCGTGGACACCGCGGTGACCGATGGCACCTACGGTTCGTGGACACCCGATCCGGCGCAGCTCGCCATGCTCCACGCGATCTTTCCCGAAGGAGTCTGCGACTGGAGCAAGCCGGACCAGGGAAGGCCGGGTTGACCGGACCTTCGCTTCGGTGCTGCGGCGGCGTGCCGGCGAACCGGGTCGCCGTCGAAGGAGGGCGGGGCGGTTCAGATCAGCCCCGCCTCCGAAAACGAAAAGCAGTGGTTGCCGGCGACGATCAGGTGGTCGAGGACCGGAATGTCGAGCGGGCGCAGCGCCGAGCGAAGCGCATCGGTGAGCATCCGGTCGGCGGCGCTCGGTTCGGCCACCCCCGACGGGTGGTTGTGCGCGAGGATGATGCCGGCGCAATTCAGCTCGAGGGCCCGCCGCGCCACCTCGCGCGGATAGACGGCCGTTTGCGTGAGCGTGCCGCGGAACAGCTCCTCGGAGGCGATCAGCCGGTTCTGGCTGTCGAGGAACAGGCCGGCGAAAACCTCGAAGCGCCGGTCGCGCAGCCATAGCGCGAGGAAATCGCGCACGGCGCGCGGCGACTGCAGCGAATCGCGCGTTCGCAGTTCTTCGCGCAGCGAGCGGCGAGACAGCTCGACCGAGGCCTGCAGCAGCGCCCAGCGTGCCGGCCCAAGCCCCGGCCGCGCCAGTGCCTGCTCCTGCCGCGCAGCCAGCAGGCCGCGCAAGCCGCCGTATTCGGCCAGCAGTTCGCTGCCGAGCTCGACCGCGCTGCGCCCGCGCAGGCCGGTGCGCAGCAGCACCGCCAGCAACTCGGCGTCGGACAGCCGGGCCGCTTCGCCGGCAAGCAATCGTTCACGCGGCCGCTGCTCGCTCGGCCATCCGCTGATCGCCATCTTCGCTCCGTTTCGCTGTTGACAGGCCGTCGACAAGACCCTGCGCGCTTCCGGCTCCGGGCCGGGGCCATCCCTTAGAATGGCGGCCATGTCGACCCCATCGCCCGATTCCGCGCCGCAGACCGTGTCGGCCGGCTCGCATCTGACCCTGCATTACCGGCTCAGTCTGGCCGACTCGGACGCGGACGTCATTAATACCTTCGGCGAGCGGCCCGCGACGCTGCAGCTCGGCGTCGGCCAGATGGCCGAGCCGCTGGAGCGATGCCTGCTCGGGCTGAGCGAGGGTGCGCACCGGGTGTTCGAGCTCGAGGCCGCCGACGCCTTCGGGCCGCGCAATCCAGAGCTGGTGCAGAAGCTGTCGCGCGCCAGCTTCGACGCGAACATCGAGCCCGGTGCCGAGTACGACCCCGGCGACGTCGTCGACTTCCCGGCGCCCGACGGCGGGCGCTATGCCGGCGTGCTCAAGGCGCTGACCGAGCAGTACGCGCTGTTCGACTTCAACCATCCGCTGGCCGGCCAGCGCATCCGGTTCGAAGTCAGCATTCTCGGAGTGCTCTGATGGAAGCGCTGCTCGCCCAGCCGCGTGGCTTCTGCGCCGGCGTCGACCGTGCGATCGAGATCGTCGAGCGTGCGCTCGAGCGCTTCGGCCCCCCGGTCTACGTGCGCCACGAAATCGTCCACAACGACCATGTCGTCCGCGAGTTGCGCGGCAAGGGCGCGGTGTTCGTCGACGAGCTCGACCAGATCCCGTCCGGTTCGGTCGTCGTCTTTTCGGCGCACGGCGTCTCGCGCGCGGTGCGCGAAGACGCGGAGCGGCGCGGGCTCAACGTGTTCGACGCGACTTGCCCGCTGGTGACCAAGGTCCACGTCGAGGTCACGAAGATGCGCCGCGACGATCGCGAAGTGATCATGATCGGCCATGCCGGTCATCCGGAGGTCGAAGGCACGATGGGCCAGGCCGAGGGCGGCATGCACCTGGTCGAATCGGTCGAAGACGTCGCCCGGCTGCAGGTGCGCAACCCCGAGCGCCTGTCGCTGGTCACGCAGACCACGCTGTCGGTCGACGACTGCCGCGCGATCGTCGATGCGCTGAAGGCCCGGTTTCCGTCGATCGCCGAACCGAAGAAGCAGGACATCTGCTACGCCACGCAGAACCGTCAGGACGCCGTCAAGTTCATGGCGCCGCAATGCGACCTGGTGCTGGTGATCGGGTCGCCCACCAGCTCGAACAGCAACCGTCTGCGCGAGGTCGCCGAGAAGATCGGCTGCGAGGCGCGGATGATCGGCTCGGCCGGAGAACTCGATCCCGCCTGGCTGGCCGGCAAGCGCCGGATCGGCGTCACGGCCGGTGCGTCGGCGCCCGAGGTGCTCGTCGAGGCGCTGCTCGAGCGGCTGCGCGAACTCGGCGTGCGCAACGTGCGCACCTTGCCGGGTGCCGAGGAATCGATGGTCTTTCCGCTGCCCAAGGGGCTGGCGCGCACATCGGCCTGAGGGGCTCGATGGCGCCGCCCGGCGTACCGGCCCGCCTGTCGCTGCGCGGCATCCGCAAGCTCTACCCGGGCGTCGTCGCCAACGACGGCATCGACCTCGACGTCGGGCCGGGCGAGATCCACGCGCTGCTCGGCGAGAACGGAGCGGGCAAGTCCACGCTGGTCAAGATCGCCTGCGGCGTGACGCAGCCGAGCGACGGACAGATTCTCTGGGAAGGCCGACCCGTCGTGCTTCGCGACCCGGCGCACGCGCGCAGCCTCGGGATCGGCGTCGTGTTCCAGCATTTCGCGTTGTTCGAGTCGTTGACGGTGGTCGAGAATGCGGCGCTCGCGCTGCCGGGACGGATGCGGCTCGACGCGCTCGCGCGACGCATCGAGGAGCTGTCGGCGCGCTACGGGCTGCCGGTCGATCCGCGGCGGCTCGTGCACTCGATGTCGGTCGGAGAGCGTCAGCGCGTCGAGATCATCCGCTGCCTGCTGCAGGCGCCCAGGCTGCTGATCATGGACGAGCCGACCTCGGTGCTGACGCCGCAGGCGGTACGCAGCCTGTTCGCAACGCTGCGCCAGCTCGCCGCCGAGGGCTGCAGCATTCTCTACATCAGCCACAAGCTCGACGAGATCCGCGAACTTTGCGAGGTCGCGACGGTGCTGCGCGGCGGACGCGTCAGCGGCCGATGCCGACCGGCCGACGAGAGCGCGGCTTCGCTGGCGCAGATGATGATCGGCGCACAGTTGCCGGTGCCGCGTCATCGCGATCCTGCCGCGGGCTCGTCCGGCGCGACCGGCCCGATGACGGTCGGATCCGGAGGCGGAATTGCCGGCCCGGTAGGCGAAAGCCTCGACGTATCGCGCGGCTTCGAAGGGCCGCGCCTGCGGCTCGATCGCCTGTCGCAGCGCAGCGACGACCCGTTCGGCGTCGACCTCGACGGCATCGATCTCGAAGTGCATGCGGGCGAGATCGTCGGCATCGCCGGCATCTCGGGCAACGGCCAGCAGGAGCTGCTGCGCGCGATCTCCGGCGAAGCGCCGGTCGTCGATCCGCGCGCCGTGCAGATCCTCGGTGTGCCGGCGGGGCGGCTGTCGGCCGGGCGCCGGCGTGAGCTCGGCATGGGCTTCGTGCCCGAAGACCGGTTGGGACGGGGCGCGGTACCCGCGATGAGCCTGGCGCACAACGGCCTGCTGACCGCACATCGCCAGGGCATGGTGCGGGCGGGCCTGATCGATGCCGCTGCGATGCGAAGCTTCGCCGCGCGCTGCATCGCCGGTTTCCGCGTCAAGGCGACCGGGCCGCAGGCGCCGGCCAGCTCGCTTTCGGGCGGCAACCTGCAGAAGTTCATCGTCGCGCGCGAGATCCTGCAGCAGCCCCGGCTGCTCGTCGCCTCGCAGCCGACCTGGGGCGTGGACGTCGGCGCGGCCGCGCAGATCCGGCAGGCGCTGATCGACCTTCGCGACGCCGGCGCCGCCGTGCTCGTGGTGTCCGAAGAGATCGACGAACTGTTCGAGATCTGCGACCGGATCGCCGTGATCGCCGGCGGCCGCCTGTCCCCGACGCGGGCGCTGCACGAAACGGGCATCGAGGAGATCGGCGTCTGGATGAGCGGCCGGTGGCCGGCGAACCTTCGCTCGGAGGGCGCCGATGGGCGCTGAGCCGGTCGCGCCTGCGGCGTCGCCTTCGAATTCGGCGTCCGCCGCACGCGGTGTCCGCTGGCTGCCGGCGCTCGAGCGCCGTGCGCGGCCTTCGATCGCGATGCGCTGGCTGTCGCCGCTGCTGGCCGCGATGCTGACGGTCGTCGTCGGCGGCTTGATGTTCGCCGCGCTGGGCAAGCCGCCGCTCGAGGCGCTGCGCGTGTTCTTCCTGAATCCGCTGCGCGACGGCTGGGCCTTGTCGGAGCTGCTGCTGAAGGCGACACCGCTCGCGCTGATCGCCACCGGCCTGGCGATCGGCTTCCGCGCCAATGTCTGGAACATCGGCGCAGAGGGGCAGTTCGTCGTCGGTGCGATCGCGGCCACCGGCGTCGCGCTGGCCGTGCCCGACGCCGGCGGTCGCTGGCTGCTCGGGGCAATGCTCGTCGCCGGCGTGCTCGGCGGAGCGCTGTGGGCTGCGATTCCGGCGCTGCTGCGCACGCGCTTCGGCGCCAGCGAGATTCTCGTGTCGCTGATGCTCGTCTACGTCGCGCAGCTCGGCGTGTCCTGGCTCGTGCACGGACCCTGGCAGGATCCCGACGGCTTCAATTTTCCGCAGACGGCGATGTTCTCCGACGCCGCGCTGCTGCCGGTGCTCGCCGAAGGCACGCGGCTCAATGCCTCGTTTGCGATCGCGATCGGCGCGATGCTGGCGGCCTGGATCTTCATTGCGCGCAGCTTCGCGGGTTTCCGGATGGAGGTCGCCGGCCAGTCCGAGCCAGCGGCACGCTACGCCGGTTTTTCGGTCTCGCGCACGGTCTGGATCGGGATGCTGGCCGGCGGTGCCGCGGCCGGACTGGCCGGCATGAGCGAGGTCGCCGGCCCGATGGGGCAGTTGACCGAGCACGTGTCGAGCCAGTACGGCTTCGCGGCGATCATCGTGGCCTTCGTCGGCCGGCTTCACCCGTTCGGCATCGCGCTGGCCAGCCTGCTGATGGCGCTGCTGTACATCGGCGGCGAACAGGCGCAGCAGTACCTGGCGATGCCTTCGTCGATCTCGAAGGTCTTCCAGGGCATGCTGCTGTTCTTCCTGCTCGGCGCCGATGTCTTCGTGCAGTACCGGTTGCGGTGGACCAGACGGTGATCGCCGTACCTCGGGCGATCACTCGGCGCGCGACACCGGCGCCTCGCCCAGCGGCCTTCCTCCGGGGCCGTCCATGAACGTCTGCCAGGGCTGCGGCTCGACCTGGCCCACGCCGGGCTTGCTGTAGTCGCAGACCCCGTTCGGGAACACCGCGTTCAGCCGGCTCCACTGCGTTGCCGTGAAGTTGACGCGATAGTCGCCCAGGTTCAGCGGCTTGAGCTGGCATTTCATGATGTCGCTGGTCAACGGCTCGCCGGCGGCCACGCGCGTGTCACGGAATACCGGCCATTCGTCGATCCCCGGTTCGAAGACGTCGTCGACGATCGACGAGGCCATGCTCGGCTCGGCGGCGGTGTTGCAGTAGACCGGGTCGGTGCTCCACTGGCCGATATCGCCACGCCAGCACGAGTCCACGGCGGCGGCCGGCTTGTTCGCGATCAGCTTCTCGCGCCAGCTCCGATCGCTGGTATCGGCTTCGACCCGCATCAGCCAGTCGTTCATCACGTCGAAGCGGCGCGCGGCCAGTTCCGGCAGGCGCTCCTTGTGACGCCAGATGACATGGTTCGCGTAGTCGCCGTGAACGGCGAGTATCCGGTTGCGCGTGACCCACGAGCGGAAGTCGTAATGCTCCTCGTTGATCTCGAAGCGCACGCCGGCAATGATCGCCACTTCGCCGAGATGGCGACCGTGAGTGACGCGACCCGAGCCGTGGGCGATCTCCGCGGCTTGCGGATCCGCCTGCATCCGCGTCGGTTGCCACTGCCCGTTGATGTCGTAGCCGCCGACCTGCTCGTTCATCGTGACGAACTGTTCCGGCGTGATCGCACCGCTGTTCAGCGCCTCGAAGCCGTACTGGATGCCGACGTTGTCGAGCGGCGAGCGGGCGAAACCGGTGGCATCGCGGGGCCCGAACACCGAGATGTTGAAGTCCTGCAGCGTGCAGCGCTTGCCCTGCGGATTGGACGGCGACCACTGGTCCGCGGGGTTGCCGCAGCCGACGGTCGGGTCGATGTAGAACGGCGTACGGCTGGCCATGTTGGTGTTGGCCGGTCCTTCGCAGACCTGGTTCCAGCGATGGCCGGCGACCAGACCGCGCTGCATGACCGACATGTCCAGCGGCGTGCCGGCCTGGCTGTCGTGGTACCGCTTCAGCAGTCCGCAGTCGACGAATTCGCGGCCCGTCGTCCAGGTGTCCTGCCAGCCTTCGGCAGGCAGGATGCCCTGCAGCAGCCCCGGATAGTTCGATGCATGCAGGTGCTGCTGGTGCGCACCGCCGGAGCTGCCGTCGGCCATCGTGTAGCGGATCTCGCCGTAGCGCTCGGTGATGTACTCCTTGAGCATGATGACGGTCTCGGCCGAGGTCACGTCGTTGCAGTGCGAGCCGTACTGCGTCATCTCCGACGAGGCAACCATGAAGCCGCGGCTCAGCGCGTTGTCGTCCATCACGTTGCCGGGATTCGCCTGCACGCGCCGGTAGTCGCAGCCCGAGCCGAACTTCCAGAACAGCTTGCGGTTCCACGATTCGGGCACGCTCCATGGCGTCCAGCCCGCCGTCGGATCGGTCGGGTCGGCCAGGTAGGCGAGGTCGTACTTCCCGCGGTTCATCACGCCGCGTTCGATCCGCACGATGTACGGCACCCGCTTGCCTTCGTCGGTCACCGTCGTTGCGATCTGCCCGGCCGGCGGCGGATTGTCGACGTCGTAGGGCTCGAAGGTTCCGGCAGTCGTGCGGTACTGGTACCGGTAGACCGGTGCGGCGATGTTGCACTTCTCGTCGAGCGGCTCGCCCAGGTCCGGGTTGTTCGGAGTCGGCGAGGCGACCTTGGTCGTGCAGGTCCACGGCGTGATCTGCTCTCCGGAAATCACCGGACCGCCGATCGGGTGGTTCGTGATCTCGAGCACGGCGCCCTTGCGCTCGGGAAGGGCCGCGCGCAACTCGTTCTTCCCGTCGACGAGGCCGGTGACCAGCCCGAAGAAACGGCCATCGGGTCGCAGGTCGAATGCCGAGCTCACGTCGACACCGTTCAGCTCGATCCGCAAGGCCTTCGGATCGACGTCGGCCGGCGCGACGACTTCGACCAGCGCGTCGCCGCCGGAGATCAGGTCGGCGCGGTTGGACAGCACCCGCAGTTCGGCGACCGGGCCGCTCAGGTCGGGGCCCGGGCCGCCATTGCCTCCGCCGCCGCCTCCGATGTCGACCGGATCGTCGGAGTCGCTGCTGCCGCAGCCGGCAATGATCATGGCCAACGCGATCGACGTGGCACGGGTCAGCAAAGGTCGTCTGCGCTTGTTCATCTCGTCTCCCCTTCATGTGGAAGTTCGGGTCGGCCCGGCGAGCGCGCAGCGCCGCCGGATCCGGGAAAGTGCCGAGTGCTCATCGGCAATCGAAGTTGGCCGCGTCGTCGGTGCTGCCACTGCCCTTGTAGACGGCCTTCTGCGGGTACGGGCACAGCGGCCGCGTGCGCGTCACCGTGTTGTCGGCGACGCGCGCGGCAACGATCCGCTCGGGCGGCTGCCCCTGCTCGACCCAGCGATCGAGCGCCATCAGCAGGTCGTTGTCGGCCGTGGCATTGGGCGCCTGGATGCCGGAGTTGCCGAAGACCGTGGGTCCGGCGCCTCCGCTGCAGTGACCCATGCCCGGCGCGAGGAACAGGCGGAAGAAGTCCTGCGTGGCTTGCGGTCCGCCCTGGGCTGCCTGCACCGCATCGTGATACGCGATCGTGTCGAGCGCGTTGACCACGGCGTCCTGCCACCCGTGATAGACGATGGCCTTGCCGCCCGCGGCCTTGAAGGCCGACAGGTCGGTCGAGGTCTGGTCGACGAGCGGGCCGATCTTCGCGTCGGCGAAGGCCAGGTCCCGGTCGTAGTCGAAGCTCCACCAGTCCCACTGCGGATTATCGAAGACCCACAGACGCCAGTAGTCGGCACGGACCGGCGCGTTGCTGCCCCAGTAACCGGACCAGGAGGCCTCGGTGCCTACCGGATAGCCGGGGTAGATCTGCTCGCCGGTGCGCGGATTCGTCGGCCCGGCGTAGATCTTGCGGGCGACCTCGATCTGGTCGGCAGTCAGGCAGTCGTCGGTTTCGACCCCCGTGCATTGCAGGCTGCCGACGTCGAAGTAGTCGCTCGTGCAGGCGCGCGGGTCCTCGATCACGCCATCGGGCACGCCGTCGATCGTGTCGCAGGCCGCGACCGCCCGCTCGGTGATCAGTCGCGCCTTCGCGGCGGAGAGGAACGTCGGCGTATCGCTGTTCGGCACACGGTTGGCCTGGAAGCGGTACAGGAATTCGACGTTCAGGCGCGTGCGATTGTGGCCCGGCGCGCCCGCAATGACTCCGTCGAAGTCCTCGGGGTAGCGCTGCATCTCGGCAAAACCCTGGTGACCGCCGGTCGAGCAGCCGTAGTAGTAGGCGCGGCTGGGCGACTGTGCCTTGTGGCCGCCGACCAGCGCGCGCGACGGTGCGGTGATCGCATGGATCGAACGGCTGCCCCAGTCACGGATCTTTTCGGGTTGGCCGACGCCCCAGAACATCTCGTTCGGGTCGCTGGACTGGTGCCCGGTATCGCCGCCCACCACGGCATAACCCTGGCGCATCGCATAGGCCATGTCGCGGTAGCTCAGGGCTGGGCTGTAGCCGCCGTTTCCGGTCACGACCATCTTGCCGTTCCAGTCCGGATCTTCGGGTACCCAGACCTCGAACTCGATCAGCGAGGCCGTCGTCGGCGTGGCCTTCGCGGTGATCCTGCAGAAGGCCGGCAGATCGTCGAAGGCAGTCCGGCTGCCCTGCGGCGTATAGCTGCCTGCCGGGATTCTTTCGGCGCCGGTCACGGTGGCGCCATCGAGTTCGACGGCGGCCAATGCCGTACTGTCGCAGCTCAGCGGCTCGGCGGCGACGGGCGGCGGCGGCGCAGGTGCGTCGTCGTCGTCCGAACCCCCGCAAGCGGCGAGCATCGAGACGAGCAGCGCCGATGCGAGTGGCAGTCGACGTTTCGGTGACGGGTTCATGCGGATCTCCTCCAATGCGATTTCAGTTGCGCGAGCTCGGCCGGCAGCCCAAGTCGTGTTGCTCGCGAGGAAAGGGCGAACCGGATCGACGATCCGGTTCGTCGACGCTGCTCACTCGGGCTGGATTCCCGCCGCCCTGATCACGCGTCCCCACTTGGCCGCTTCTTCGGCCTGGAACTTCGCGAGCTCCTCGGGGGTCGTCGTCCAGGCGGTCGAGCCGCTGCCGGCGAAGAAGTTCTTCGCCGCTTCGTCCTGCGTGGCCTTGACCAGCACTTCGCGCAGCTTCTCGACGACCTCCGGCGGTGTCCCGGCCGGCGCGTAGGCGGCGAACCAGTAGCCCATGTCGTAGCCGTCGACGCCGGCTTCGGCGATCGTCGGGATGTCCGCCAGCAGCGGGTTGCGCTGCGTCGTCGAGACGCCGAGCGCCTTCAGCTTGCCGCTCCTGACCTGCGGCACGCCGGTCGACGTGTCGGTGATCATGAAATCGATCTGGCCGCCCATCAGGTCGGTCAGTGCGTTCGGATTGCTCTTGTACGGCACGTGCAGGATGTCGGTCTCGGTCAGTTGCTTGAACATCTCGCCGGCCATCCGGCTCGACGAGCTGCCGCTGCCGAAGCTGAGCTTTCCGGGCGCCTTCTTCGCCGCCGCCACCAGTTCCATCACGTTGCCGTAAGGCGCGTCGGGGCGCACGACGAGCACCTGGCCTCCCTTGCCGAGCCCGGTGATCGGCGCGAAGTCCTTGACCGGGTCGTAGCTGAGCTTCTTGTAGAGGTGCTCGTTGGCCGCGTGCGTCGTGTTCGTCGTGATCAGCACCGTGTAGCCGTCGGGCGCTGCGTTGGCAACGAGTTGCGCGGCGATCTGGCCGCTGGCGCCACCCTTGTTCTCGACGACCACCGGCTGCCCCGTCTGCTCGCTGACCGAACGTCCGAGCGCGCGGCCGAGCTGGTCGGTCGCGCTGCCGGCGGCGAACGGAATGACGAAGGAAAGGGTCTTCGACGGGAAGGCCTGCGCCGCCGCCTGCGGCGGCAGCGCAGCGGCGACGGTCGCGGCCAGCGCGGCGGCCAGCGCGGCGGCCAGCCAGGGGCGACGGGTGGAAGCGGGGTGCTCGGTCATTGCGTCTCTCTTGGTTGGAACTGTCGTAAATCGGTCGGGTGTCGGCGGATACGGAAATCTCGGATGCCGCTCGACGCGCGTCAGCGCTCGATCGGGGGGCCGGCCAGGCAGGGCAGCAGCGAGCGCGGTACGCGGATCGGCAACTCGAGCAGCAGGAAGGACAGCGCCTTGCCGTGGCTGTCGAGGTTCAGCGCGTCGTTGACGCCGCCGTCGAGCACGTCGTCGAGCACGAAGTTCAGGCAGTGCAGGCTGGGCAGCTCGTAGCGCACGACGCGCGACGGCCGACGGTGCGCGAACTGCGCGGCGACAGCCGCTTCGGTGACCTGTTCGAGCAGCAGCGGCCACAGCTTCGGGTGCCAGGCGACGACACTGATGTTGCAGCGATTGCCCTTGTCCCCGGTGCGGCCGTGAGCGGCCCGGTACAGCGGTACCGTCAGCGAATCGGTCGTCATCGCGTGGCCTCGACGAAGCAGAAGCGGCACGGCGCCTGCTCGCGCGGCACGCTGCACGAGACGGTGCCCAGCCGCTGGCGCAATCCGGTTCGCACGCCGCCGCCGCCCGCCGGACCGCAGGTGTAGAGCGCGTTGACCTCGCGGGCCAGGCGTTCGGCGCTGGCCCGGTCGCGATGGTTCATCGCGATGCGCAGCCGCACGTCGGTGGCGCCGCGGTCGGGGAACCCGGCCAGCCAGCGCCCGTCGTCGTCGGCGAACAGGCTGGTCACGCCGATGAGGTCGACGCGCAAGGGGCCCAGTCCAGCGAGCCGCTCGCGCAGCACCTCGGCGGCCAGCCGCGCGCGCGCTTCGGCGCGTGCACCGGCGTACGAGATCTCGCCCTCGGCCAGCCAGCCGGTCGCATGGAACAGGTTCACCTTCAGCGTGGCCGGACGCGCATGACCGCGCACGCCGGTCAGGCGCACGCGGTCCGGCGCCAGTTCGCGGACCTCGGCCCCGGTGATGTCGGCGACCACGTCGGGCGTCAGGTAGGCCGCCGGATCGTGGACCTCGTACAGCAGCTGCTCCTTGACCGTATGCGCGTCGATCCGGCCGCCGGTATTCGCGGGCTTCGTGATCGTGCAGTTGCCGTCGGCATCGATCTCGGCGATCGGGTATCCGAGCCGCGCCATGCCCGGGACGTCCTTGTATCCGGGGTCGGCGTAGTAGCCGCCGGTGACCTGGGTGCCGCATTCGAGCAGGTGACCGACCATCGTCGCACGGCCGATGCGCATCCAGTCGTCGCGCGCCCATCCGAAATGCGCGAGCGCCGGACCGACCGCGAGCGACGGATCGGCCACGCGGCCGCAGACGACGATGTCGGCGCCGGCCTGCAGTGCGTCGGCGATCGCTTCGGCGCCCTGGTAGGCGTTCGCAGAGACCAGCGCGAGGCTGTCGAGTGCAGGCCCGAGCGCGGTGCGCAACAGCGGGCGATGCGCGACATCGGACAAGTCGTCGCCTTCGAGGATCGCGACCCGCGGTGGCGCGAGTCCGAGCTCGCGCGCCAGCGCGTGGATCCGTCGGGCCGCTCCCGCGGGATTGGCGGCGCCGAAATTGCTGACGATGCGCACGCGATGCGCGAGGCAGGTGGCGAGCACGGGGCGCAGCAGTTCGTCGAGAAGCGGCTCGTAGCCGCCGTCGGGATCGGAGCGGCGCGCGAGCTGGGCCAGTGCGAGCGTGCGTTCGGCCAGCGTCTCGAAGATCAGGAACGACGGGCCGCCCGCTGCGACGAGCGCCTGCACGACGGGCTCGGCCGCGTCACTGCGGTCGCCCGAGAAACCGGCCGCACAGCCGATGCGCAGAATGTCGTTCCTCACGAGCCTCCCCCTGGTCCGCCCGACAATGTAGAGTGGCTTTGCTCATCCGTGAATTCGAAAGTTGCTATCAATTGATCCCCAAAACAGATGAATGGACCGCGACCGAACGTTTCGCTTCGCCAGTTGCAGGCTTTTCTCGCATTGGCCGAGCAACGCAGCTTCACTCGCGCCGCCGCGCTCAGTCACCTGTCGCAGCCGGCCTTCAGCGCGCTGATCTCGCAGCTCGAGGGCGCGCTCGGATTGCGCCTGTTCGACCGCAGTACGCGCCACGTCGAGCCGACGCCGGAGGGGATCGAGTTCGAGCGCTCGGCGCGACGCGTGCTGGCCGAACTCGACGCAGCCTTGTCGGGAGTCTCGGACCAGCTTGCGCGACGACGCGGCCGCGTCTCGATCGCCTTGCTGCCGTCGCTGGCCGCGGGGTGGCTGCCCGAGATCCTGCACGACTATCGCGCCGCCTACCCGGGTGTGGAGATCGAAGTGGCCGACGTGCTGTCCGAGCCGTGCGTGGACCTGGTTCGCCGGGGACAGGCCGATTTCGCGCTCGCGGCCGTGCGCGCCGACACCGAGGAGTTGCAGGCCGAGCCGTTCTGCCGTGACGATTTCCATCTCGTCTGTCCAGCCGGCCACCCGCTGCTGGCGCTGGCCGAGGTGCGACCGCGCGATGTCGCGGCCTGGCCGTTCGTGCACATGGCGCGCAACTCGAGCGTGCGCCAGTACCTCGATTCCGCGCTGCATCCGCTGAAGATGAAAACGCTGATGGAGGTCGACCAGCTCGCCACGGTGATGGGGATGGTGCGCGCCGGCCTCGGCGTCAGCATGATCCCGGCGTTGACGCTGTTTCACTTCGCGCAGCCCGGCCTCGTCACGCGGCGGCTGGCCTGGGCCGGGCTCGAACGCCACATCTACCTGGTGCGCCGGCGCGAGCGCAGCCTGTCGCTGGCAGCGCAGAGCCTGTACGAGCGGGTCAAGGCGCAGCCGCCTGCGACGTCGATGCGGCCGCGGCGCGTCCGGCGCACCGGCCGTGCCCTATCATGAGCGCCAATGAAATCACCCGTGACGCGCCGACGCGATGATTCGCCGACCTGATCGCCGCAGCCAACGCCCACCGGCCTGCTGACGATGGAGCCGGCGCTGTTCACCGCGATGCTGTTCGCGACGCTCGTCGCCGGCACGCCGCTGATCATCGCGGCGCTCGGCGAACTGGTCGCCGAGCGTTCGGGCGTGCTGAACCTCGGCGTCGAAGGGATGATGGCCGTCGGCGCCGTCACCGCTTTTGCCGTCTGCCACGAGAGCGGCAGCGCGGTGGCCGGCATGCTGGCCGCGGCGCTGGCCGGCATCGCGATGGCGGCCGTGTTCGCGGTGCTGACGCTGGCGCTGGTCGCCAACCAGGTTGCCTGCGGGCTGGCGCTCACGATCTTCGGCGTCGGGCTCGCGGCCTTCGTCGGTCGCCCCTGGGAGGCCGCGTCGCTGGGCGCCCAGCCGGCGATGCCGATTCCGCTGCTTGCCGAGCTGCCGGTGCTCGGCCCGGCGCTGTTCAGCCACCAGTGGCCGGTCTACCTGTCCTGGGCCCTGCTGGCGGCGGTGCTCGTTCTGCTGACGCGCAGCCGTGCCGGGCTGGTGCTGCGCGCGGTCGGCGAGGCGCCCGATGCCGCGCATGCGATCGGGCACCCGGTGCTGCGCGTGCGCTGCCTGGCCGTGCTTTTCGGCGGTGCGATGGCCGGCATCGCCGGCGCCTTCCTGTCGGTGTTCCACACGCCGCTGTGGGCCGAGGGCATGGTGGCCGGCAAGGGCTGGATCGCGGTTGCGCTCGTCGTGTTCGCGAGCTGGCGGCCGCTTCGCGTGATGGCCGGAGCCTATCTGTTCGGCGGCGTGATGGTGGCGCAACTGTTCCTGCAAGCCTCGGGGCTGCAGATCGAACTGCCGGCCCAGTTCCTCAGCGCCTTGCCTTATCTTGCGACGATCCTCGTGCTGGTGCTGATCTCGCGCAATCGCCAGACCGTGCGCCTGAACGCGCCGGCGTCGATGGGGCGGCCCTGGCGCGCCGATGCCTGAACGTCCTGTACGGAGAACCCGATGAGCTCACGAAGAAGCACGCTGAAACTGATCGCGACTGCCGCCGGTGCGGCGAGCCTGCCGCCGCTGGCGCGCGCGCAGGCCGCTGGCGCTGCTGCCGGCGCAGGCGGTCCGCTGAAGGTCGGCTTCGTCTACGTCAGCCCGATCGGCGACGCCGGCTGGACCTTCCAGCACGAGCTCGGCCGGCGCGAGATCGAGCAGGTCTTCGGGCCGAAGATCGCGACCAGCTTCGTCGAGAGCGTGGCCGAGGGCCCCGACGCCGAGCGCGTGATCCGCGAGATGGCGCAAAGCGGTCATCGGCTCGTCTTCGCGACCAGCTTCGGCTACATGAACTACGTCGAACGGGTCGCGCGTGCGTTCCCCAAGACCGTGTTCCTTCATGCGACCGGCTACAAGACCGCCCGGAACCTGGGCACCTACAACGCCCGCTTCTACGAAGGTCGCTACCTGAACGGCGTCATCGCGGGGGGCATGACGAAGTCGGGCATCATCGGCTATGTCGGTGCGTTCCCGATCCCCGAAGTCCTGCAGGGGATCAATGCGTTCGCGCGCGGTGCGCGCAGCGTGAACCCGCGCGCCGAGCTGCGCGTGATCTGGGTCAATTCCTGGTACGACCCGGGCCGCGAGCGCGAGGCGGCAATGACGCTGATCGCGCAGAACGCCGACATCCTGACCCACCACACCGACTCGACCGCCGTCATGCAGGCGGCCGAGGAGCGGGGCAAATGGGCCTTCGGCTATCACTCGGACATGTCGAAGTACGGCCCGAAGGCGCAGTTGAGCGCGACCACGCACCACTGGGGCGACTTCTATCGCCGCACCGTCGAGCGCGTGCTCGCCGGCGACTGGCAGACGGAGCAGGTCTGGGGCGGCATCCGCGAAGGAATGATCGCGCTCGCGCCGATCAGCGAGCAGGTGCCTGCGCCGCTGAAGGCCTCGGTCGCCGCGCTCGAGGCCGAGATTCGCGCCGGCACGCTGCACCCGTTCACGGGCCCGGTCGTCGACCAGGACGGCAAGCTGCGGCACGAAAGCGGCCCGATGTCCGACGAGGCGCTGGGCAAGATGGACTACTTCGTCCAGGGGGTGGCCAGCCGGCTGCCCAAGCGCTGAGAGCGTGACCCGGCGACGGCGCGCGACGGCGGCCTGGCGCGGCGAGCTGGTCGATTTCGTCGACGATCCGCAACGCGCCGGTGCGGCCGCCTGCCGGCATTTTCCCGACGGCCTGCTGATCGTTCGCGACGGCCGCGTCGAGGCGGTCGGCCCGTTCGACGCGTTGCGCGGGCGGCTGCCCGACGGCCTCGAGGTCGAGGACCTGCGTGGCCGGCTGCTGATGCCGGGATTCGTCGACACGCACGTCCATTATTCGCAGACCGACGTCATCGCCTCGCACGGCGCGCAACTGCTCGACTGGCTCGAACGCTACACGTTTCCGGCCGAACGCCGCTTCGCCGACCCCGAGCACTGCGCGCAGACGGCCGAGTTCTTTCTCGACGAACTGCTGCGCAACGGCACGACGACGGCGATGGTCTGGGCGACCGTGCACCCGCAGTCGGTCGACGCGATCATGGCGGCGGCCCGGGCACGCGGAATGCGGCTGATCGCCGGCAAGGTCATGATGGATCGCAACTGCCCGGTCGACCTGCGCGACAG
Organism: Limnobacter sp.; assembly: GCA_012513825.1. Taxonomy (GTDB): domain Bacteria; phylum Pseudomonadota; class Gammaproteobacteria; order Burkholderiales; family Burkholderiaceae_E; genus Zeimonas. The sequence continues at coordinate 45,823 of JAAZBL010000038.1, forward strand.
CGCCCGGTCGGCCTACGACGACAGCCGTGCGCTGATCGAACGCTGGCACGGTGTGGATCGACTCGGCTACGCGGTCTCGCCGCGCTTCGCGCCGACGTCGACGCCCGCGCAGCTCGACGCGGCTGCGCGCCTGCTCGACGAATTCCCCGGGACCTGGCTGCAGACGCACCTGGCCGAGAACCCCGGCGAAGTCCGCTGGGTCACCGAACTGTTTCCGCAGGCGCGCAGCTATACCGACGTCTATGCGCGCCATCGCCTGCTGCGCGAGCGCAGCGTGCTCGCGCACGGCATCCATCTGCAGGAGGCCGACCGTGCGCAGCTCGCGGCGGCCGGCGCCGCGATCGCGTTCTGCCCGACTTCGAACCTGTTCCTCGGCAGCGGCCTGTTCGACGCGGCCGGCTGCGACCGGCACGGCCTGCGTTTCGCGCTGGCCACCGACGTGGGCGGCGGCAGCAGCTTCGCGATGTTGCGCACGATGGCCGCGGCCTACGAGGTCCTGCAACTGGGCGGACAG
>JAAZBL010000004.1 GCA_012513825.1 Limnobacter sp.
GCGCCGCGCGTGGCGGCACCGACACCGTCGTGGCATCGGGGCGCGAGCCCGACGTGCTCGTCAGGCTCGCACGCGGCGAACCGATCGGCACGCAGTTCGTTGCGCAGATGCCGCGGCTGGCGGCGCGAAAGAAGTGGCTCGCCGACCACCTGCAACTGCGCGGCGCCGTCCGCCTCGACGAAGGCGCGGCGCGTGCGCTCGTCGTCGGCGGTCGCAGCCTGCTGCCGATCGGTGTCACTGCGGTCGAAGGCGATTTCGGGCGCGGCGAGGCAGTTGCGATCCGCGACCCCGAAGGCCGCGAAATCGCGCGTGGGCTGATCAACTACTCGAGCTCGGAGACGCGGTTGATCATGCGCAAGCCGAGCACGCAGATCGAGCCGATCCTGGGCTTCATGCAAGAACCCGAGCTGATCCATCGGGACAATCTGGTGCTGCGCTAGCGCGTTGGATTGTGGCCTCGGCCGCGCAGCGTCGGCCGAGGCCACAATCCGATGCGCTGGACCGGCCTACGACAGGTTCACCAGCGGCACCACGCCGAACCACACGACGAAGCTCAGCGCCGCCAACATCAGCCCGTCGATACGCGCGCATCGCGCCCCGCGCGCGAGCTGGCGCCCGATCAGCACCGACAGCAGCAGGGCGTGCGGCAGCACGAAGACGAGCAGGTTCGCATAGGCCGGGCGAAGCGCATCGGTCTGCGCGAGCGGCACCGCCGCGACGGCCGCAGCGATCGTGCTCGCGAGCGCGATCCACAAGGCGCCGCGCGCGCCGAACCGGACCGCCAGCGTGCGTTTTCCGGCCTCGCGATCGGCGTCGAGGTCCGGAATCGCAGACAGCGTGATGGCGGGCAGGATCCCGAAGAACAGCGGCACGCTGAGCAGCCACGGGAACGGGTGCTGCCAGTGCCCGCCTTGCAGCAGCCAGCCCCACAGGGCCACGCAGATGCTGTGCGTGACGCCGACCGTCGCCTCGCCGAGCCCTCGCCAGCACAAGCGCAGCGGCGGTGTCGTGTAGCCCGGGCCGAGCACCAGGATCGACGCGAGCACCAGCGATGCGGCGGCGAGCTCGGCCACCCGGCCGAGCACGAAACCGGCGAAGGCGAGCGCCGTCATCAGCGCGACGACGATGCCGGACTCCAGTGCGCGCGGCGACAGGCTGCCGTCGACGAGCACGCGCGAACCGCCGGTGAACGGACCGTGGTTCGCATTGCGCCGGTCGCTGTCCTGGTCGAAACGGTCGTTCGCGAAGACCGTCGCGGCCTCGGCGAAGAACAGCAGTCCATAGCCGGCCAGGTAGGCCGGCAGGTCCAGCCCGGCACCGGCCGGGCTCGATGCGCCGGCTGCGGCCAGCGCTGCGACCGTGTAGACGACCCACGGCATCGGATAGAACTGCAGGCGCAGCGCACGCAGCCAGGCGAACAGTCGCGTCACCGCGATCGCCGACGCCGTGTGCGGGCCCTTGCGCAGCGAGAAGCCGAGCCGTCGGGCGCGCTCGAGCCAGCGCTGGCGCTCCTCGTGCGTCGAGCTGCGCACGGGCCCGAACGACACGATGCGTGTCGTCGTCACGCCGCAGAAGCCGAGCGTCGAACGGCTCATCGCGTTGTGACCCGGTGCGCGATAGACGATCCGGTAGACCCAGCCGGGCATGTCGATCGTCGTCAGAAGGTGCGCGGTCTTGCGCTGCATCAGCCCTTCGAAGGCGCCGTCGTCACGCTCGCGAAACGCGATCGACGGCAGCAGGACGCGGTCGAGGAAACCCTTCAGTCGCGCCGGCCCGACGCCCCACCAGGCCGGATAGACGAAGACCAGGTGATCGGCCGCGTCGATCTTGTGCCATGCCTGCGCGAGGTCGGGTTCGAGCACCTGCTCGCGCGGCGAGATCGTGCGCACATCGGGGTCGAAGTCGAGTTCGGCCAGGTTCAGCAGCTCGACATCGAGCCCCGCCGCGCGTGCGCCGTCGGCGTAGGCCTGTGCCAGCGAGCCGCAGAGGCTCGGGCTGCGCGGATGCCCCGAGACCACGAGGACTCTCGCGGCCCTCACTCGCCGAATTCCTTCACGGTCCGCGGAAACTGCGGCCCTTGTTCGTCCAGCGACTGCCGATATCGAATGCAGCCACGCAGGAACTGAGGCCACTCCGGCACGAGCGGAACGGGGTCGCTTCTCTCGGGCAGCAGCGACCACAGTGCGGGGTGGTGCCAGCACAGCGAATGCTCGGAACTGTCCCTGTGCGCGCGGATGCCGGCCCGCAGTTTCTTCACTTCCGCGACGAGTTCTTCGCGGGACAGGCGTTCGAGATCGTCGTCCATGCCATGCTCCTTCCCGCCTGGGTTCGGCAAGTGCGGCAGGGCCGGGTGGGATCGGGCGAGGCCGAGATGGTGGCGGGCCGGCTGGCTCGGCAAGCGCGGTGCCCGCGCAGCCGTGTTCGCCGCGAGGCACCGAAGCTCGCCCGCGCAGCTCGCTTGGCATAAGATCGGCCTGGACGAATTCCGCGGACCGTCGCTCCGGGCAGCCGGACGCTCGCCGCGCGAGTACGGCCTGGCTGCAGGCCGCTGGAGGGGACAGATGAACGCCGTGACCGACCGACCGGCCGCGAAGGCCTACGCGAGCGGGCTCGAGGCCCGGCTCGCCGTGCGACGCGGCGAGCACCGCGGACCGACCGCGGGCGTCGCACCCGGTTACGTCCAGGGCAACCTGGCGATCCTGCCGAAGGCGCTGGCCGACGACTTCTTTCGCTTCTGCCACTACAACCCGAAACCTTGCCCGCTGCTCGCGGCGTCCGAACCGGGCGACCCGCGCTTGCCGGCACTCGGCGAGGACCTCGACATCCGCACCGACATTCCGCTGTACCGCATCTGGCGCAACGGCGAGCTGGTCGACGAAGTCGGCGACCTGCACGCGGCCTGGCGCGACGACCTGGTCGCCTTCCTGATCGGCTGTTCGTTCTCGTTCGAGGAGGCGCTGCTCGACGACGGCATCCGGCTGCGCCACATCGAGCAGGGCACCAACGTGCCGATGTGGCGCACGAACATCACCACGCAGCCTGCCGGGCCGTTCCGCGGGCCGATGGTCGTCTCGATGCGGCCGCTGCAGCCGGCCGACGCGATCCGGGCCGTGCAGATCACTTCCCGGTTCCCGTCGGTGCACGGCGCGCCGGTGCACATCGGCAAGCCGGAATCGATCGGCATCGCGGACCTGACGCGCCCCGACTACGGCGACGCAGTCGAGGTGCGCGACGACGAACTGCCGGTGTTCTGGGCCTGCGGCGTGACGCCGCAGTCGGTGATCGCCGCCGTCCGGCCCGAGTACAGCATCACGCATGCGCCCGGCCACATGCTGGTCACCGACTTGAGGAACAGCCGCCTGTCGGTTCTGTGAGCAGGCAACGATCGGGTTTCGACGAAGGAGGAGCGTCATGAAGCTGAACGTCATCAACGGGAAGTCCGGCCATCGTGGCCGCGTCCGTGCGGCCGTCGCCGCGCTCGCTGCGAGCCTGTTCGCCGTCGGCGGCGCGCTCGCGCAGGACCTGCCGAAGACCGAGCTGAAGGTCGTCGGCGCCTGGGGCAACCTGCTGCAGTACAAGAGCTTCGAGCAACCGTTCTGGACGAAGGAGATCACCGAGAAATCGAACGGCGCGATCAGCGCCGAGATCACGCCGTTCAACGAAATGGGGCTGAAGGGCGCCGAGATCTTCCGGTTGATGCGCAATGGCGTCATCGACTTCGGTTCGACGGTGCTCGGCTACGTCGCCGCCGACGACGCGCGCAACGAGGCCGTGGACCTGGCCGGCCTGTCGCCCGACATCGAGACGGCTCGCAAGGTTTCCGACGCCTACAAGCCGGTCTACGACAAGTTCTACGGCGAGCGCTTCGGCATCAAGGTGCTCGGCATCTGGCCGTACTCGGCGCAAGTGCTGTTCTGCAACGGCGAGATCAAGGGCCTCGCCGACC
>JAAZBL010000340.1 GCA_012513825.1 Limnobacter sp.
ACGGGCGCAACCACGTGCTGCCCGACGACGTCCAGGCCGTGCTGACCGCGGTCGCCGGCCACCGCCTGCGGCCGGCACGCGGCGTCGCGACCTCGCACCGGGCCCGCGCCGAACTCGTCGCCGGCCTGCTCGAGGCGGTCCCCGTGCCGTGAGCTTCGCGCAGCGACGCCGCCCGGCGGCTGGCGACCAGCGGCTCGGCAGTCGCAACGTGTTCGTGCTGCCGACGCGACCCGGCCTGCTGTACGCGACCGTCGTGCTCACGATGCTGATCGCGTCGATCAACTACCGGCTGTCGCTCGGATACGCGCTCAGTTTCCTCGTGGCCGCCGTGGCCCTGGTCGCGATGCTCCAGACCTGGCGCAACCTCAGCTCGCTGGTGCTGCGCTCCGGACGCGCCGAGCCGGTGTTCGCCGGCGAGATCGCCGAGCTGAAGCTGGTCGTGCGCAATCCGGGCCCGATCGAGCGATTCGCGCTGTCATTCCTCGCACCGGGCATGTCGCAGCCCGAGCATTTCGATGCGCCGGCAGGGGCCGAGCAGAGCGTGTCGATCGCGGTGCCGGCCATGCGCCGCGGCTGGCAGCCGGCGCCACGGCTGCGGATCGAAACGCGGTTTCCGCTCGGTATCTGGCGCGCGTGGAGCTGGTGGCAGCCGGCGCTGCGCCTGCTCGTCTACCCGCAGCCCGAACCGCCCGGCACCCCGCTGCCGGCCCGCCAGGCGAGTGCCGGCGAAGGCCAGGCGCACGGGCGCGGCGAACAGGACCTGGCCGCCCTGCGGCCCTGGCAGGAAGGCGATTCGCCGCGCCGCGTCGCCTGGAAGGCGATGGCGCGCACGGCGACCGACGAACTGATCGTGCGCCAGTACGAAGGCGGCGACTTCGGCGAACTCGCGCTCGACTGGAACGATCTGCCCGGCAACTGGGACGCCGAGCAGCGGCTGTCGCGGCTGACCCGCTGGGTGCTGGAGGCCGACGCGATCGGCGTGCGCTACGCGCTGCGCATTCCCGGCGCGACGCTGTCGCCCGACGCGGGCCCGGCGCACCGCGCCCGCTGCCTCGAGGCACTCGCCACCTGGGGGCTGGACGACAACACCCCCGACGCCGCTGCCGGCGCCCCTCGCGGCGTCGAGGAGCGCGCGCGATGAAGCCCCCGCGCCTGCCGCTGTCCCTGCGAGTGCTCGGCGGGCGGCTCGGCGCGCAATGGGAGCGCGACCGGCGCGACACCTTGTTCCTGATGGTGCCGGTGCTGCTGGCCGCGCTGCCGCACCTGCGCTCGCTGCCGTGGTGGGTCGGCACCGGCTTCCTGATCCTGTTCGGCTGGCGGCTCGGACTGCTGCTGTCCGGGCGCTGGCTGCCGCGCGCCTCGGTTCGCTGGGCCGGTGCGATCGCCGCGGTCGCCGCGGTGGGCGCGCATTACCAGACGCTGATCGGACGCGAGCCCGGCGTCGCGCTGCTGGTCCTGTTCCTCGGGCTGAAGCTGATGGAGGTCAACGCCCGGCGCGACCTGTTCGTCGTAATCTTCCTGTCGCTGTTCCTGCTGCTGGCCGCGTTCCTGCATTCGCAATCGATCCTGACGGCGACGCTGGTGCTGCTCGCGCTCGCGGGGCTGCTCGCCGCGATGCTGACGATGCAGTATCTGCGCCACGAGGCGCCGATCCGCCAGCGGCTGCGCCTGGTCGGCACGCTGATCTTCCATGCGCTGCCGGTCGCCGCGATCCTGTTCGTGCTGTTCCCGCGACCCGGTGGGCCGCTCTGGGGCCTGCCCGGCGACGCCTCGCGTGCGAGCACCGGACTCAGCGATTCGATGACGCCGGGAGCCATCTCCGAACTCGGCGAATCGCGCGAGATCGCGTTTCGCGTGCAGTTCGACGGCACGCCGCCGGCGCCTGCGGCCCTGTACTGGCGCGGGCCCAGTTTCGGCGAGTTCGACGGGACGACCTGGCGTGCGCTGCCGCCGACTGTCGCCGCACAGCCGGCGCCCGGACTGAGCGTTGCGCGCGACCAGCGCATCGCCTACACGGTCACTCAGGAGCCGTCGGGCCGGCCCTGGCTGTTCGCGCTCGAGATGCCGGTGCGCGTGTCGGCCCCGCCCGGGGTCGTCGCCGCGATGCTGCCGGACATGCAGTTGGTGACGCGCCGGCCGCTCGGCGAAAGGATCCGCTTCAGCGTCGAGTCGGCGCTCGTCTGGCAGGCGGGCAGCAACGAAACGCCTGCTTCGCTGGCGCCGCTGCTCGAGTTGCCGATCGGCTTCAATCCGCGCACGCACGCGCTGGCCCGGCAGTGGCTGGAAAGCGGCACGGCTGGCGGCGAAGCGCCGATGCGGCTCGTCGAGCGCGCGTTGGCGATGTTTCGCGAACAGCCGTTTCACTACACGTTGCAGCCGCCGCGCCTGGGACGGCACAGCGTCGACGACTTCCTGTTCGACACGCGCTCGGGCTTCTGCGAGCACTACGCCGGTGCCTTCGTCGTGTTGATGCGGGCACTCGGCATTCCGGCGCGTGTCGTGACCGGCTACCAGGGCGGCGAGCGCAATCCGGTCGACGGCTGGTGGCTGGTCCGCCAGGCCGACGCGCACGCCTGGGCCGAAGTCTGGCTCGAGGACCGCGGCTGGCTGCGGGTCGACCCGACGGCCGCCGTCGCCCCGGAGCGGATCGAACGCGGCGTCCGGCTGCAGGCGCGACTGGGTGCGCTGCCCGGACTCGACGCGGCGGTGCCGCTGTTCGAACGCCTGCGCTTCAACCTCGACGCGCTGACCAACGCCTGGAACCAGTGGCTGCTGTCCTACGACCGCACGCGGCAGCAGCGACTGCTCGAACGCTTCGGGCTGCAGGTCGACGACTGGCGCGGCCTGGCCGCGGCGATCGCGTTGGCGCTGACGGTGGCGCTCGGCGCGATCGCCGTGCTCACGCTGCATCCGCGGCGCAAGCGCGATCCGGTCGAACGCGCCTGGGACGAGTTCTGCGAACGGATGGCCGCCACCGGAATCGCACGCCGTCCGCACGAGACCGCTTCGAGCTATCTGCGCCGGGTCGAACGCCTCGTCGAGCCCGAACGACTCGGCGAAGCGCGGCGCATCGTCGCGACCTACAACCGGCTGCGTTATGGTGTCGAGCCGGACAGCCCCACCTACACCCGCGAAGCAAGAACGCTGCTCAGATGCGCAAGACAGTTCCGACCCTGAACGAGACTTCGACTCCATCGACCGCTGCGACCCGAAAGGGCGATTCGACCTGGACGATCGTATCGACCAAAGAGAGGGTTTCCACGCCGAAGATCGCGCTGCTCGCAGCCGCTTTCGCGCTGGTCAGTGGCTGTGCCGCGCCGCCCGCCTCGGCGTCCGGATCGGGTGCTCCGGGCAAGACGCGGATCGTCGCCAGCGACTATCCGTCGCGACCCGCGGTGCGCCAGTTCGTCGCCGCGATGAGCGAGCGCCACGGTTTCGACGCGGCTTCGCTCGATGCGGTGTTCTCGCAGGTCAGGCGCAACGACGAGGTAATCCGCCTGATGACGCCGGCACCACCGAGCTTCAAGCGCTCGTGGCGGAACTACCGCGCGCGCTTCATCGACCCCACCCGGATCGCGGCCGGCGTCGGCTTCTGGAACGCGCACGCGCGCGCCGTCAACCGCGCCTCGCTGCAGTACGGCGTACCCGAGGAGGTCATCGTGTCGATCATCGGCGTCGAGACGGTGTTCGGCCGCGTGACCGGCGACTTCCGCGTCATCGACGCGCTGGCCACGCTGGCGTTCGACTATCCGCGTCGCGCCGACTACTTTCGCAGCGAGCTCGAGCAGTTCCTGCTGCTCGCGCGCGAACAGGGGAGCAGCCCGTTCGCCGCCCACGGCTCCTACGCCGGCGCGATGGGGCTGCCGCAGTTCATGCCGACGAGCATCCGGCAGTGGGCCGTCGACTTCGACGGCGACGGCCGGATCGACCTGCACGGCAGTCCGGCCGATGCGATCGGCAGCGTCGCGAACTTCCTGTCGCGGCACGGCTGGGTGCAAGGGCTGCCGCTGCGCTACGGCGCGATCGTGCCGAACCCGGAACGCGTCGGCCCGCTGCTCGAAGCCGGCATCGCGCCGAAGTTCGCGATCGCCGAGCTGCGCGAGCACGGCGTCGACAGCCGGGACCCGGTCTCGGTCGACGCGCCGCTGGCGTTGATCGAACTGGTCAACGGCGACGACCCGCCCGACTACTGGCTGGGCGGGCAGAACTTCTACGTGATCACGCGCTACAACCGTTCGAGCTTCTACGCGATGGCGGTCATCGAGCTGGCCGA
>JAAZBL010000039.1 GCA_012513825.1 Limnobacter sp.
ACCGAACAGCGGCGCCAGGGCAGTGCTGTTGAATTGCTGCGTCACGACCGCCGCCATGCCGGACATCGGCAGCGCCAGCACGGCCACGGCGGCCGCAATCTTCTTTAGCCTCTTCATCGCTCCTCCAAAATCCTTGTCGTAGTTCACAGATCCGCAAAGTGCGGACGGGAGCGAGAAGCACATTCCCTGCCAGCGGGAAAAATCCGTTGGAAATCAAGGACGAGCGTCCTTCAGGACGACAGGCTCGTCAGGACATGCAAGAAAATGCGACAGTGATGTAAGGACCAGGCCTAAGAGACGCTGCTCAGGAAATATCTTGCACGCGGCTGCTCGCAGCGATGGCGCAGCCCACGCGCGGTCGATGGGAGCCGCCGCGCCCACGGCGGCTGCGGTCGGACTCCCGGAGGTGGGTCAGCCGCCGAGCTTCAGCTCGACGCCAATGACGTCATCGGTACCGGCTGTCGCACCGGCATTGTCCTGTTCTTCGCCCGGCAGCTTCGCGGCGGTCACGAACAGCCGCGAGGCTTCGATGCCTGCTTCGCCGGCCAGCCAGTCCTTCGCAGCCTGTGCGCGACGGTTCGCGAGTTCCCGCAAGGTCCCTTCTTTCACGTCGATGGCTTCGAGCAACTGCGACTCCATCGCCTCGACCGACGGCCGCTCGCCGCGCGCCGCCGGCTTGGCTTGCGCGGCCACCCAGGCCTGCTCGATCAGCGCACGGCGTTCGTCGGGCGTCATCGAAACGCCCGCGTCGCCGCGCCGCGGTTTCGCGCCATCGGCGTTCCGCTTCAGCCGCGCGAGCCGGGCGTCGAGGGCCGTACGTCGCTGTGCGTCGAGGTCGGCCTGCGTAATGCGCCCGCCGATCTCCAGTTTCAGGCCCGGTCGCTCGGTGAGCGCCTTCGCGAGGCTCTCGAGCCGGTCGCGGGCGGCCTCGCCGAGCGCCGCGTCCCCGGCAGCGAACGGCAGCGACGACAGTTCGTCTGCGGAGCCTCCGACCAGGCTGGCGATCAGCGAGAACGGAGCCGTCACGGCCCTGACGATCAGGTTTCCGACGAGCCTGAGCACGATGCTGCCGATGCTGAACTGCGGATCGTCGAGCGAGCCGCTGATCGGCAACTGCACGTCGATGACGCCATTGCGGTCCTTGAGCAGCGACACGGCGAACAGGACAGGCAGATCGAGCGCATCGGGGCTTTCGACCGGCTCGCCGAAGGTCAACTGGTCGAGGACGATCTGGTTCTGTGCGGTCAGCTGCCCGTCGACGACGCGATATTCGACGCTGGCCGACAGCTTGCCCTTTTCGATGCCGTAGCCGACGTACTTGGCCGAATAAGGCGACAGCGCGGGCAGGTCGATGTCGTGCGCATCGGCGCGCAAGTCGAGGAACAACGGCTCGCCGATGGGATCGATGCGGCCTGCGACCTGCACGGTGCCGGTATTGTCGATCCGGCCTTTCAATGCGATGTCGCCGGGCTGTCCGGGGCTCATCGCGCCGATCGTTCCGCCGAGGTCGGTCAGGTTCGCCGAATAGTTCGGCTTGATGAAGAAGTCGCTGAAATCGATGTTCCCGTCGGTCAGCGTGATCGTGCCGATCCGCACCGGCGGAGCATCGGCCTTCGGCGGCGGGCTCACCGGCGGCAACGGTCCCGGATCGCCGCCCAGCATGTCCGGACCGTCGTCGGCGCGCGGCGCTGCTTCGGCGGCCTGCGAAGGATCGGCCTGCGCCGGGCCGGCCGGCTGCCCCGAACCGGCCGCCTGGTCGGCGACGACGCCGGAGGCATCGGGCGTCGAGCCTCCGGAGGCCGCGGCCTCGGCGTCGACAGCGCTGTTCGCGGCAGGCGTGCCGTCGGCAGGCGTATCGGACGCCTCGTCGCCGAACAGGTCCTGAAGGTTGAAGCGACCTTGCGGGCTGATCACGAGCCGCGACTGCAGCCCGTCGAGCGCGACGTCGCCGACGTCGACCGCGAACGGCGACAGCTCGATCTTCAGCGCCGGCAGGCGCAGCGTCTTCCAGCGCAGGAGATCGCCGCCGAAACGGCTGCCGCGCGTGCCGTTGCCGGAGGGACCGCCGTCGGGCGAGCGGGCTGACGGGCCGCTACCCGATTCGCCGGCCGGGCCGGCTCCCGAAGGTTCGCGCTTGAGCCGCGTCGCCAGGTCGGCCACCATGACTTCGCCCTGCCATCCGCCCTGCAGGGCGCCGTCGCGCGCGGTCGAGACTTGCAGCTTGCCGTCGGCCGACAGGTCGCCGGCCCGGATCCGGGCGTTGACGTCGACCGGCAGCCAGGGCTGCGCCGCCTGCATGGGCAGCGATCGCGCCACCAGCGCCAATTCGGCAGCGCCGGTCGCTGGCGCGACGGTCCCGCGCGCTTCGAGCCGGCCCCGGTCTCCGACGGCGACTTTCAGGCCGACCGCCAGCGGCGACGTCGAATCGCTGGCCCATTCGCCGGTTTCGAACTCGAGCGCCGACAGCTTCAGCGGTGCAAAGCGCTCGCCGGACACCGGTGCGTAATCGAGCGCGATTTCGGTGTCGTCGACGCGGGCCTCGCGGATTGCGAACTGCCAGGCGCCGTCGGAGCGCGTCGGCGCGTCGGCGGACGCCGGTCCGGAATCCCACCAGCCGGCAGCATCGAAACCGCCGTCGGCGTCGCGCCGCAGTTGCAGCTGGCCGGCTTCGAGCGCGATCGATTCGACGGTAACCCGTTGCGGCCCCGGATCGACTTCGAGGCCGCTCGCAGCCAGCTTGCCGAGCCGAACGACTTCCCTGTCGCCGTCGAGCGCGCGCAAGTCGCGAACTGCGGCCTGTCCCTCGCTCAGTTTCCAGCGCAGCGGCGACGTCTGGTCGTCCGGCTGCCCGGCTTCGAAGCGGGTCGAGACATCCGCCTCGCCGCCGCGGACCGAAAGCTTCAGCGCGGGACCGGCCAGCCACGACCACTGTGCGATCGGCACGCCCCGGACCGCGGCTACGCCCTCGACGGCCAGCGGTTCGATGCGCGCGTTCGCTTGCGCCTCGATCTGCGCGCCGTCGCTCGAAACGGCGGCAAGCTCGATGCGGGCCGGCGAAGGCTGCGGCGATGCCAGCCCGATCACCGACGCTCGCAGCTCGTCGAGCGCGAGCGACAGCGGCTTCGGTTCGAAGGCCTGATCGGCAAAGCGAAGGCTGCCCTGCTCGACTTCGATCGTGCCGATCGACCAGCTCAGCGCCGGAGGCTCGTCCGGGTCCGAAGCGGCAGTCGCCGTTTCGACTTGCGACGAAGGATCCGTTCTGTCCGCTTCGAGGGAATCCGATGCTTCGCGCTCCGTCGCCTCCAGCGCACGCAGCACCGGATCGAGGAAACGCGCCTCGCCCTTGCGCCGTTCGACCGCGACCTCGGGTGCGCGTACACGCAGTCGCTCCAGGGCCAGGCGCGATGCCGTCGATTCGAACTCGATGCCCAGCGCATCGACACCGGCGAGCTTCAGCAGCGGACGATCGTCGGGCTGCAGAAGCTCGACGCCGGCAAGGCCGGCGTCGCCGCGGACGCGAACGCGGGCCGGTTCCGACTGCGGCACGACGAACGCGCTCGTCAGCCGGGCGCCGAGCTCGGCCGATACGAGCTCGACGGGAAGCGGCTGCGGCAGATGAGGCAGCAGCCGCGTCAGGTCGAGCGCATCGATCGCCAGCACGATCTCGCCTGTCGGCTCCTCGCCGAACGGCAGCAGGTGGCCATCGGCGCGCACCGGTGCACCGTCGAGCAGAAGCTCGAGACTCGGGACGACGGCAGTGCCTTCGTCCTCCGACAGGCTCGACGCGAAGGGGACGCCGAGGCCGATCCGCGCCGCCTCGTGCGTCACGCCGAGCTTGCGGTCGTCGAGGCGCAGGCGTCCGCCGATCAGCTGGACGTTCGCGACCGAAAATCGCGGCGGCTCGCCGTCGGAGCCTTGGTCCGCCTCCGGCGACTGCAGGCGCTCGACGATGTCGGCGCCATCGTAGCTGCCATCGGCGCGGCGCGCGACGAGCAGGTCGGGACGCACGACGATCAGCCGATCGACGACCGGCGCCAGGTGCCTGAACGTGCGCCAGGACAGGTCGGCCTCGACCATCCGGACTTGCGCATAGCTGCGCGGCGCCTCCAGGCCGGCGCCCTCGGCGGCGGACGGTTCCCCGGACCCGTCTGCCGGCTGCCCGACCTCGGCCGGCTCGCCGACCCGCAGACCGTGGATCCGGATCAGCAGATCGTAGGGCTGGATCTCGACCCGCTCGACACTCGCCGGCCGTCCGGAGAGTGCGGCAAGCCGATCCGCGATCGTGTCGGCGACCAGGCCCGGCAGCAGGTACTTGCCGACGACGCCCCAGAGACCGACCAGCGCGACAACGACCGCCAGCCCGATCGCCAGGCGCCGCGTCCATCGCCGCGCCGAACTTCGCGAAGCGTCGCGCCCGGATCCTGGCTCGGCCGCTTCGCCGGACCCGCCGGCAACGGCGTCATCGGGCGCCGGCTGTTCAGGCCGTTCCGCCAACCGTGAGGCCCTCGATCCGCATCGTCGGCTGGCCGACGCCGACCGGCACGCTCTGCCCGTCCTTGCCGCAGACGCCGATGCCGGAGTCCAGCCGCATGTCGTTGCCGATCATCGTGACCCGCGTGAGCGCGTCGGGACCGTTGCCGATGATCGTCGCACCCTTGACCGGGTATTGCAGCTTGCCGTCCTCGACCCACCAGGCTTCCGATGCCGAGAAGACGAACTTGCCGTTCGTGATGTCGACCTGTCCCCCGCCGAAGTTGACCGCGTAGAGCCCGCGGTCCATCGACGCGATGATCTCTTCCGGTTCGCGATCGCCGTTCAGCATGAAGGTATTGGTCATCCGAGGCATCGGCAGGTGCGCGAACGACTCGCGACGGCCGTTGCCGGTGGGCGCCGCCTTCATCAGCCGCGCATTCAGCGAATCCTGCATGTAGCCGCGCAGGATGCCGTCTTCGATCAGCACGTTGCGCTGCGTCGGGTTGCCCTCGTCGTCGATGTTCAGCGAACCGCGACGCTCGTCGATCGTGCCGTCGTCGACGACGGTGACGCCCTTCGCGGCAACCCGCTCGCCGATCCGCCCGCTGAAGACCGACGAGCCCTTGCGGTTGAAGTCGCCTTCGAGCCCGTGGCCGACGGCCTCGTGCAACAGCACGCCGGGCCAGCCCGGGCCCAGCACGACGGTCATCGTGCCGGCCGGTGCCGGACGCGATTCGAGATTGGTCAGCGCCGCGCGGACCGCGTCGTCGACGTAGCGGGTGATCGTTTCGTCGTCGAAGCGCGAAAGATCGAAGCGACCGCCGCCGCCGCCGTGCCCCTGTTCGCGGCGGCCGGCCTGTTCGGCGATCACGGTGACCGACACGCGCACCAGCGGCCGCACGTCGGCGGCCATGACGCCATCGGAGCGCGCGACCAGCACGACGTCGTATTCGGCGGCCAGCCCGGCCATGACCTGCACGATGCGCGGGTCACGGGCCCGCGCGATCCGCTCGATCCGTCCGAGCAGTTCGACCTTCATCTCGGCCTCGTGGCGCGCGATCGGATCGTCGGTTGCGTACAGCGCGTGGCCCGACACGGGATTCATCGCGCCGGCCACCTTGATCCGCCCGGCCCCGTTGCGCGCGATCGTGCGCGTGGCCCGCGCGGCCGACAGAAGCGCCTGCTCGTTGATTTCGTCGGAATAGGCGAAGGCGGTCTTGTCGCCGGACACGGCACGCACGCCGACGCCGCGGTCGATCGCGAAGCTGCCCGACTTGACGATCCCTTCCTCGAGGCTCCAGCCCTCGCTGCGCGTGAACTGGAAGTAGAGGTCGGCGTAATCGACGCGGTGGCCGAAGATCTCGGCCAGCGCGCGGTTCAGGTGGGTTTCGTCGAGCCCGGTGGGCTCGAGCAGCAGCTGGCGCGCGATCGCCAGGTGCTCGATGGAGGTGTCGATGGGTTTCATGATCCGATGCTACTTGACATCCGTTTGCCCAAAAAGCAAGTCCCCGCTCGCAGGTGAGGACCCGACCGTACTGCGCCAGGCCCGGCCGATCCGGCGTCCGGCATGGCGCGCGCGCCGGGCGCCTCTAGCCTCTTCGCCTCTAGCCTCTACATGACCCGGTGCGTCAGCGCCGGCAGGCTGGCACGCACCTGGGCGATGCGTTCTCGCGCGATCTCGCCGACGACCACGCCCTCGCCCTCCGGCAGCACGCCGAGGATCTCGCCCCAGGGGTCGACCAGCATCGAATGCCCCCAGGTCCGCCGGCCGTTCTCGTGCACGCCACCCTGCGCCGGGGCGAGCACGTAGCACTGGTTCTCGATGGCCCGCGCACGCAGCAGCGTCTCCCAGTGCGCGCTGCCGGTCGTGAACGTGAAGGCCGACGGCACCAGCAGCAGGTCGACCGGCGCCAGTGAGCGGTAGAGCTCGGGAAAGCGCAGGTCGTAGCAGACGCTCAGGCCGACGCGCCAGCGCGCGCCTTCGTCGCCGATGTCGACGACGACCGGCGTGCTGCCGGCCTCGATCGTGCTGCTTTCCTCGAAACGCTCTTCGCCGTTTCGAAAGCCGAACAGATGGATCTTGTCGTAGCGGGCCAGGCGCGTGCCGTCGGGCCCGTAGACCAGCGAACTGTTCCAGACCTTAGACGGCCGCGGCCCGGCCAGCGGCACCGTGCCGCCGATCAGCCAGATCCGGTGCCTGCGCGCCTGCTCGGACAGGAAGTTCTGCAGCGGGCCGTCGCCGTCGGCCTCGCGGATCTCGAGCTTGTCGCGGTCGCGGCGACCGAGCATGGCGAAATACTCGGGCAATGCGACCAGCCGAGCCCCTTCGTCGACCGCCCTCGCGATCAGCGGCGCCACCGCCGCCAGGTTCTTCGCCACCGTCGTGGCCGATACCGTCTGGATCGCCGCCACCCGAAGGCGGGCCGGGCCGCGGTCCGCCGGGCCGCGGTCGGCCGGGCCGCGATCGGCCGGGCCGCGGTCGGCCGGGCCGCGATCGGCTGCACCGCCTTCGTTCTGTCCGTTCACGCTCATCGTCCGTTCGTTCTGCTCGTCGTCTGCTGACGTTGCCGTCATCGACAGCATACGACCTGCAGCCGCGCCTGTCGGCAACGCCTACAATCGGCCGATGAACACGACACTCGAAACCATCGAAGTCGAGACCGGCGCCCGACCCGACGCCGCGGTGCTCTGGCTTCACGGGCTCGGCGCCGACGGCCACGACTTCGAGGCGCTGGTGCCTGCCTTGCGCCTGCCCGCCGGGCTGGCGCTGCGCTTCGTC
Source organism: Limnobacter sp. (assembly GCA_012513825.1). Taxonomy (GTDB): domain Bacteria; phylum Pseudomonadota; class Gammaproteobacteria; order Burkholderiales; family Burkholderiaceae_E; genus Zeimonas. Next base: position 7,253 of record JAAZBL010000039.1, read on the forward strand.
TTTCCGCACGCGCCGGTGCGACCGGTCACGATCAACATGGGCATGCAAATGCGCGCCTGGTACGACATCTTCGAGCTGGGCGGCGGGCGCCAGGACGAAGCCGGTATCCGCGCCTCGCAGGCGCAGCTCCAGGCGCTGATCGCCCGCGAGCGCGAGCGCGGTGTCGCGTCGCAGCGGATCGTGCTCGCCGGTTTCTCGCAGGGCGGCGCGATCGCGCTACAGACCGGGCTGCGCCACCCCGAGCCGCTGGCCGGGATCATGGCGCTATCGACCTGGCTGCCGCTGGCCGACACGCTGGCCGCCGAGCGGCACCCGGCGAACGCGAAAGTGCCGGTGTTCATGGCGCACGGCAGCCACGACGACATGGTCGGGATCGACCGCGCCGAGCGCTCGCGCGACGCGCTCGAGGCACTCGGCTATCAGGTCGAGTGGCACGCCTACCCGATGGCGCACGCGGTCTGTCCGGAAGAGGTCGTCGCGATCTCCGACTGGCTCGGCAGGGTCCTGCCTACTTCGCCCGGGTGAGCGGCGTCGACCAGCCGCGCAGCACGCGCCCTTCGCGCGTCAGGGTCACCGCGAGATTCACGCCGGTGATCGACACGCGACCGTCCTTTTCCTCGACGTATTCGGCCGGCATCGTCTGGTCGCCGTGACTGACGAGCACCCGGTTGCGGTCGACGAACTCCAGCTTTTCCCGGCCGTTCGACGACTGGTAGACGCGCCCGGCCATCGACCCCGCCTCCTTGCGGTTGATCGCGGCCAGGATCGCCTCGCGTCGCTCGTCGGCGGCCTTGCGAAAGCGCGGCGCCTGCTCGCCGGCGACCGGCGGCCAGGTGCCGATCGCAGCGCGCACCGCGTCGATCCGCTCCAGCGAAGCCTGCTCTTCGGGCAGTTTCGCCAGTTCGGCGGCGAAGCCCGCATACAGCGGCTCCGCCACGGCGTTGCGCCGCGCATCGACCGCTTCGCGGATCCGCGCGGCCTGCGCCGGGGTCAGCAGCTTGGCCAGTTGCGGCGCCGAGCGCCGCTCGATGTCGGCGAAGGCGTCGTCGAGACCGGTCGACGATTTTCCGAGCTCGGCGATCACCGCGTCGGCGATCTCGTCGCCGACCGCTGCATGGCGCGCCTCGATCGCCTTGCCGAGCTGCGTTCGCTCTGCCGGCGCGAAGACGTCGGCATAGTCCCTGGCGAGGCTTTGTCGCATCCGCTGCAACGCGACCAGACCGTTCGGGTCGACCGGAACCTTGTCGAGATCGGCCAGCATCTGGTCGAGCACCGCCTTGCGCATGTCGGCGGCGGCCTGTCCGGCGGGTGTCGTGACGATGCCGGCGATGTCTTCCGAGGTCAGGTGGACGAGCGCGCTCGCGAGCTCGCGAGCCGGCGCCGCCGCCTGCATCGCCGGCGGCGGCAGCGAACCGGCCGCCTGCTGGAACTTCCGGTAGCCGTCGGGGGTGCCGGCATCGGCGAGCGCCAGCATCAGCCGCAACAGGCCCGGCGACGGCGGCACGGCGGCCAGCGCGTCCATCGATGTCCTTGCCTTGTCGCGGGCAGGCGCCGAGGCCCTCGCGAATTTCGCAACGCGGCTGCTCAGCGCGCTCTGGATGTTGTTGTAGAGACCGGAAAGTTGCCGGTCCTTCGTCTCGCGACGGCATCGAAGCACCGACTCGCGTACCGCCTGCACGTCGGACTCGGTCCAGGACACCATCGGCTTTCCGAAGCGTTTCGTCGTCTCTTCGTCGGCAAACAGTCGTGCGAAGCGATGGCGATTGCCGATCGCATTCGGCTGCCATTCGTCGTTGCG
>JAAZBL010000040.1 GCA_012513825.1 Limnobacter sp.
GAAGCTGGGTCTGCAAGGCGTGGATTTCGTCGAGCTGGCGGCGCAGCCGCTGGTTGGCCGTCTGCATCGCCCGTTCGCCCTCGCGCAGCTTCTCGCGCGCCTCGTGCAGGCACAGCGAGCGCCGGTACGCGCCCTGCGCGAACACGAGCAGGTACAGCGAAAGACAGGCGGCGCTCAGCGCCGTGGTCGGCCATTCGGTATGCGGAGCGAACTGCAGTCCCTTGACGACGGCGACCGAGGCGATGCCGGCGCCGATTGCCGCCAGTGCCTGCGCGAGGCCGTGCACGCCGCGGAACACCGTCAGGTTGACCGTCGTGCCCACGAACAGCATGAAGCCGATCCACAACGGAAAATCCAGCGCGGCGACCCAGGCGCCGAACAGCAGCGAGTCGACGACCAGGTTGTCGACCTCGGCCCTGCCGGGGCGGGGCGCTCGCCGCGCGCGCAGGTAGGCGAGCTGCGGATAGACGACGAACTGCAATGCGAGCAGGACCCAGGCCAGCATGCCGTCGCCGCGCCAGGCGAGGTGCGAGCCGATCGCGACGAAGGACAGCGCGAACGACCAGGTCCGGTTCACGCGATTCATCCGGACGATCCAGTGGTCGGGCCTGCGGGTGCCTGCGTTCATCGGAGTCCGGCGACGGCCGCACAAAAACCCTATTGATAACACAGACAAGCTCGCGGACAAGCCGCGAGGGCCCGAACGGTCGGTTCCGGCGGACGATGCGTCGAGCCCTGCCGGAACCTCGGCGAGCGTCGGCGATCAGTGACCGAGGATCAGGTTCGTGATCACGCCGGTCGCCACGGCGATCAGCAGGTAGTCGGTGCCGACCTTCACCCAGCGATGGCCGTGCGGCGGACGATGCAGGCGATGGGCGTGCCAGTCGCGGACCACGTAGTGCGTCGTCCGGTAGTGCGAGGGCAGGCGGCCGCCGCGGAACAGGTCGTGACGCGGGCCGGCACCACGACGATGCGGATGCGCGTGCACCGGCTTGCCGCGATTCACGACGATCGTCTGATGCCGCGGCGCATGGCGATGGCCGTGGCGGGCGTCGTGCCGGCGATGGTCGCGCGCATCGTGTCGATGCCGCTTGTCGACCTGGTGCTTGTGCGCGCCGCCGCGATCGTCGCCGCGAGGAGCGCGCGGGTCGGCGAAAGCGCTGGCCGACCCGATCGCAAGCGTGGCGGCGGTGATCGCGGACACGAGGATCTTCCTGTTCATCGGGGTGCTCCTGTTCGAAGAGGAGCCCCGATCATCGCCACCCGTGCCCAGCGGCGCACGCGGCTTTACCCGGGTTTACCGCTTGCACGATTGCTGCGAGATTGCTGCGCAATCGGCTTACCAGGTGGCGATGTAGGTGCCCTTGAAGCGCGTCTCGACGAACTCCCTGACCGGTTCGGAGCGATAGGCGTCGACCAGCTTCGCGACCCAGGGCTGGTCCTTGTCGGCCTCGCGAACGGCGATGATGTTGACCCACGGGTTGTCGGCCGGCTCGGACAGGATCGCGTCGGTCGCCGGGTCGAGCCCGGCCTGTACCGCATAGTTGTTGTTGACGGCCGCCGCGTCGACGTCGGGAATCGAGCGCGCGAGCTGAGCGGCGTCGAGCTCGACGAACTTCAGCTTCTTCGGGTTCTCGACGATGTCGGCGACGCTGGCCACCGGGCTCTTCGGATCGCGCAGCTTCAGGATGCCCTCGTTGTGGAGCAGCTGCAGCGAGCGCGCGCCGTTGGTCGGATCGTTCTGGATCGCGACCCGTGCGCCGCTGGGCAGCGCATCGAAGCTTTCGTAGCGGTTCGAGTAGAAGCCCATCGGCGAGGCGATCGTGTAGGCGACCTTCGTGAGCTTCCAGTTCGTCTTCGACATCTGGTTCAGCAGGTAGGGCTCGTGCTGGAACGAGTTGGCCTCGATGTCGCCGTCGGCCAGCGCCTGGTTCGGGATCACGTAGTCGGTGAACTCGACGACCTGGATCGGCAGTCCGCGGTCGGCAGCGACCTTCTTGACGACTTCCATGATCTCGGCGTGCGGGCCGGCGGTCACGCCGACACGCAGCGGCTTGTCCTGCGCCAGGACCGGCGCGGAGAGGGGCAGCACGGCCAGCACCGTGGCGGCCGCGGCGAGCGAGAGCAGGCTGCGGCGGTTCGGCGATTCTGCGGTCATTTTCGTTGTTCCTTGTTCGAGGATGATTCGACGTTGTAAGAAAGGGGTGGGAGTTCCGCGGGGCGGCCATCCGCGGGGCGGCC
>JAAZBL010000341.1 GCA_012513825.1 Limnobacter sp.
GCGGCCGGGCGCACCGCAGGTCGCGCCGCATTTCGCCGCGGCGGTGGCGCTCGCGCCGGCCTGCGCGACCGCGGCGAAGCGCGCGAGGAACGCGTCGAGCTTGACCAGGTGGGCGCCGTCGTCCTGTACGTACGGTTGCCAGACGAAGGGGCGGCGCGCCCAGTGCGCGCGGATCCACGAGTCCTCGCCGCGTACGAAATTCAGGTCGCAGAGCCGCAGCAGTTCGTCGTAGCGTCGTTGCGGCAGGAACGGGATCCGGGCGATGCGCAGGCGGCCGCGGCGCAGCGGCGGATCGCCCGGCGAAAGCGCCCGGGTGCCCGTCGACGGCGCTGCGCCTGGCGGCGGGGCCGCAGCGACGAAGCGTTCGAGTGCCGCGTCGGCAACGCCTTCGGGGACCAGCAGCAGGCAACGGCGATCGCCGCGTGTCAGCGCGTCCAGCCAGGGATCGAGCGGCGCGTCCGGGTAACAGAACAGGCTGATGACCCGGTCGCCGGGTTCGGCGACCGGGCCACACAGCGCCTGCAGTTCCCGGGCTCGTGCTTCGCCCGCCGGCAACGGATCGGCAGCCACGGCATCGCGTTCGCGAAGCAGTCCGCCGGTTGCCGCCGTGAAGCCGGGGAAGAAGAAGTGTTCGACGGCGCCGTCCTGCGGCTTGACCGAGGCCAGTCCATGGCAGCTCTCGACCCAGGGCTCTGCGCTCAGGTATTCGAGGTTGATCCACAGCGGTCGCGGCGGGGCCCCGGCGAGTCGCGCGCGCAGCCAGTCCGGCGGCTCGCAGCCGAAGGCCGAGACGAGGACGTCGGGAAGCGGCGCAGACGCTGCCGCAAGGGCAGCGACGCCCGGAGCGCACTCGGGCCAGCCGTCGAGGACCAGTCCGGCCGGCGCCGGCTCGTCGCCGGCCAGTCGCGCGATCGGTTCGGGTCGGTCGATGAACAGCCGCACCTGTGCCTGCTGCTCGGTGGCCAGTTGCCGCGCCAGCCGCCAGCAGACGCCGGCGTCGCCGAAGTTGTCGACGACGCGACACAGGATCCACCAGTGCAGCGGGCTGCGGGTCATTGTCCGACAGAATCCCGAAATCGAGTATTCTGATCATCTCACCTCAAAGGAATTCCCCGATGCTCCCGGACCGAGGCGCGCAGCCAGGCGCGCTGTCACGCGTTGTGCTGCTCGGCGCATTGATCCTGATGCTGTCGATGGGCGTGCGCGCGACAGCCGGCATCTTCATGACGCCGATGCTGCAGGAGCACGGCTGGAGCCGCGAGTTCTTTTCGAACGTCTTCGCGCTGCAGAACCTCGCCTGGGGCGCCGGCGCGATCCTGATGGGCATGCTGGCCGACCGTTTCGGGGGCGGGCGGGCCATTGCACTGTCGGCGATGCTCTACGCGGCAGGCCTGATCGGCACGCGCTTTGCGTCGACGACGCCGGAACTGGTCGTCAGTTTCGGTCTGCTGGTCGGCGTCGGGCAGGGCGGCACGACGGCGGCGCTCGTCATGCCGATGATCAGCCGCGCCGTGTCGCCGATGGCGCGCAGCGTGTCGCTGGGCGTGGCCAACGCCGGCGGCTCGCTCGGCCAGTTCCTCGTCGTGCCCGCCGGGCAACTGCTGATCGACGTTTTCGACTGGCACGCGGCATTGCTGATCCTGTCGGCGTCGATCGCCAGCATCGTGCCGCTGGCGCTGCTGATGGCCGGCCTGCGGCGTCCTGGCGCCGCGAAGACGGGCGCCGCTTCGGCGGGGGCCGCGCCGGCGGGGGCTGCGCCGGCGGGCGCAGCGCCGGCGGGCAGCGCGGCGTCGTCGCTGCAGTCCGCGCCGGCGGCGTCGGAAGCCGTTCCCTCGCTATGGGGCGCGATCTGCGATGCGTTCCGGCAGCGTTCGTTCGCGTTGCTGGCCGGCAGCTACTTCGTCTGCGGCTTCCAGCTCGCGTTCATCACGCTTCACCTGCCGGCCTACCTGCTCGACAACGGGATGTCGGCGCGTCACGGCGCGATGGCAATCGCGACGATCGGCCTGTTCAACGTGATCGGATCGTTCCTGGTCGGCTGGCTCGGTTCGCGCTACAGCAACAAGATGCTGCTCGGCTGGATCTACGCGCTGCGTGCGGTCTTCGTCGTTCAGTTGCTGCTGATGCCGGTTTCGCCGTTCTCGCTATACCTGTTCTCGGCGGGTACCGGCCTGCTCTGGTTGAGCACGGTACCGCTGACGATGGGTCTCGTCGGCCAGATCTTCGGCCTGCGCTTCGCGGCCACGCTGGGCGGCTTCGTGTTCCTGAGCCACCAGATCGGCAGCGCGACCGGAGTCTGGCTGTCCGGGCGCAGCTTCGCGGCCAGCGGGTCGTACGACACGATGTGGTTCGCGTCGATCGCACTGGCGCTGATGGCCGCGGCCCTGGCCTGGATGATCGACGAGCGGCCTGACCGGGGCCGAACCCGGCCGGTCGAGGCGTTCGAGCCGCAGCGCGCTGCCTCCGGCTGATCGGCTTCGGCCGCTCGTCGCGGACAGCCCGCTGCGGTCGCCCCGGGCAATGCGGCGGGGCCGGGTCGATCGACTCGACGATGTCGGCCAGCACCGTCTGGGCGCCGCGCTTCGTCACCGCCGGCATCACCCCGCCGTCGAGGCTAATCCGAAGATCGCGGGTTCGTATCCTCGGGTGGCGTCCCGAACAAGGCGTCGAGCTTGCCGCGGGCATCCGGCGAGCCGGCCGCACGGCCGGTGACGACCGGGTACTCCTCGTCGATCCGGTCGGCGTAGAAGCTGGCCGGATTCGGCGAAGCGACGAAGCGGCGCCAGACCTCGGCCGGGACCGCCTTGAAGGTCTTGAGCGTGCCGTCGACGAATTCGATCTCGAGCAGCTGCTCGCGTGCGTCGTAGCCCGCGCTTTTCAGGCGTCCGCCGCGGATCGGGCGTCTTTCCATGTCGGCTCCTTTGTTATCGATCGCTCGCCACCCGATCGGCCGCCGGCGATCTCGGCGATCTCGCCGGACCGGGCGCCCCGGGGCCGTCGAGAACGCGGGCGGCGATCGCCAGGCCCTCGCGACGCGGGTCGACGGCGCCGGTCAGCGTGCAGCGGCGATGATCGCGCGTCGCCGGCGGGCAGTCCACGGCGATCGCGTGCAGGCCGCTCGTCATCTCGGCGAGGCGGATTCCGTGGCCGCGCCGGCGCAGCGCGTCGACGAGCGCGGGCGGTGCCCGGCCCCGCTCGAGTTCGGTGTCCGGACGGTTGCGGTTGCCGAGGTTCGGCAGCGAAACCGCGGCTTGCGGATCGATGCCGTCGTCGAGGATCGCGATCAGGCTGCGGGCGACGAAGTGGACGATCGACGGGCCGCCCGGCGAACCGATGACGAGGCGCAGTGCCCCGCTGTCGCGGTCGAAGACCATCGTCGGCGACATCGCGCTGCGCGCCCGCTTGCCAGGTTCGACGCGATTGGCGACCGGCTTTCCGTTGCTCGTCGGCGCGAACGAGAAGTCGGTCAACTGGTTGTTCAGGACGAAGCCGCGGACCATGATCCGCGAGCCGAAGGCGTTCTCGACCGACGAGGTCATCGACACGGCGTTGCCCCAGGCGTCGACGATCGACAGGTGCGTGGTCGCGGATCGCTCGAAGGAGTCGCCGGCCGGCGCGGCGGCTCGTCCCGCCGACGGAACCGGCCCGGCGGGGAACCGCGTCCGTTCGGCTGCCATTTCCGCGACCCGGCCGGGCGCGGCCGGCTGCGTCATCGCCCGCTCGCCGACCAGGCGCGCCCGCTGCGCGAGGTAGGCGGGCCCGAGCAGGGCCGGCGCGCCGCCGGGGATCGGCGCGAAACCGGGGTCGGCCAAATAGAGATCGCGATCGGCGAACACGAGCCGGCCGATTTCGGCGAAGCGGTGCGCGCCGTCGGCGTCGAGCGCGTCGGGCCCGGCTGCGAGCGGGGAGGCGGTCGTGCCGGTTGCGGCCCGCCAGAGCCCGAGCATCTGCGCAACGGCGAGGCCGCCGCCGGGCGGCGGCATGCCGCAGACGCGGTCGGGACCGTGTTCGACGCACAGCGGATCGCGTTCGACCGGTCGATAGAAAGCGAGGTCATGCTCGCCGAGCCGCCCCGGATTCTGCGGATGCCGTTGCACGCGATCGGCGATGTCGCGCGCAATCGGTCCGGCGTGCAGCGCGAGGCTGCCTCGTTCGGCGATCCGCGCCAGCGTGTCGGCGAGCGCCGGATTCCGGAGCCGATGGCCGACCGGATGCGGCTGGCCGTCGTCGGCGTAGAACAGTGCGGCGGCCTCGGGGTCGGCGCGCAGTGCCGGGTCCGCGGCCAGCAGCCTGTGAAGCCGAGGGCTGATCCCGAAACCGTCGCGCGCCAGCGCGATTGCCGGTTCGAACAGTCGCGCCCACGGCAGCCGGCCGTGCTCGCGGTGCGCGTGCTCGAGCATCCGCAGCACGCCCGGCACGCCGACCGCACGCCCGCCGACGACGGCTTCGAAGAAGCCGAGCGGCCGGCCGTCGGCGTCGAGGAACAGCGTTTCGTCGGCCGCCAGCGGTGCGGTTTCGCGACCGTCCCAGGCACTCAGGCGCTTGCGCGCGGCGTCGAAGTGCAGCAGGAATGCGCCGCCGCCGATGCCCGACGACTGCGGTTCGACCAGCGTCAGCGTCATCTGCGCGGCGATCGCTGCGTCGAGCGCCGAACCGCCAGCGGCCAGGATCCGCGCGGCGGTTTCGCTGGCATGCGGATGCGCGGTGACGGCCATCCAGCCCTGACCACGCAGCGCCTGCCGGGCGCGATAGCCGGTCGCGCCCTCGGGCCGGCCGGCGTCGAGTGGCGCTGCGGCACTCGTCGACGAGCGTGCGAGCGCGTCGCCGGGCAGCGACGGCAGCCCCACCGGCAAGGTCAGCAGCAGGCATCGCGCGAACGCGCGCAGGAACGGCAGCGTCGTCTTCCGGAGGGGCAGGAACCGCAGCAGCGCAGACCGGCGCGGGACAGCGACGACGCTGGTCCGATTCATCGCACTGCCGACGGTCGCGCACGGGCCATCGGACGATAATAGCGGCTCTCCGAGCGTCCGCGTCCCGCTGCCATGTCTTCGATTGCCCCGACCCTCGTCGCCCTCGCCGGCGGTACCCTGAGCGCCGAATCGCTGATCGAGCAGGCGCGCGAGCGCGCGCATCGCGCCGCCGACCTCAATGCACTGGCGCACGTCGACTGGGACGGCGCGCTGGCCGACGCGCGCGACTGCGATGCCCGCGCCAGGTCCGGCGGTGCCTTGCGCGCGCTGCACGGGCTGCCGATCACGATCAAGGACCTGTTCAACGTGCGCGGCATGCCGACCCGCGCCGGAACGCGGGCGCCGCTGCCCGAGCTCGACGAAGGCGAGGCGCTGCTGGTCACCCGGCTGCGCGAGGCCGGCGCGGTGATCTTCGCGAAGACCAACATGCACGAGATCGCGCTCGGTGCGACCGGCGAGAACCGCTGGACCGGCGACGTGAAGAACCCCTTCGATCCGTCGCGCCAGTCGGGCGGCTCGTCGAGCGGGGCCGGCGTCGCGGTGGCCATCGGAATCGGGCTGGCCGGCATCGGCAGCGACACCGGTGGCTCGGTGCGCATCCCGGCGGCGTTCTGCGGCGTGACGGGTTTCAAGCCGAGCTACGGCGCGATTCCGCTCGACGGCGGACTCTACCTGTCGTGGACCTGCGACCATGCCGGGCCCCTGGCGCGCAGCGTCGACGACTGCGTCCGGCTGTTCGAAGTGATGGCACAGTGCAGTGTCGAACAGGCTGCGCCCGGGCGTGCGGCACGCTTCGCGGTGCCGGCACAGTGGCTGCGCGGGCGGCTGCAGCCCGCAGTTCGCGAGCATTTCGAGCGGCGGGTCGGCAGGCTGCGCGAGGCGGGAGCCGAAGTCGTCGAAGTCGCGACGCCGCTGCTGCCCGGCGCAAGCGCCTGCTACACGACCATCGTCCGCGCCGAGGCTGCATGGGTGCATCGCGAAGCGCTGGCTGCCGGCGGCGAAGGGTTTTCCGATCTCGTGCTGCCGGCGCTCGAGGCGGGCCGGCAGCTGTCGGCGGCCGACTACATCGGGGCGCTGAAGCAGCGCGACGGCGTGCGCGGAGAACTCGATGCGATCCTGGCCGGATGCGACGCGCTGCTGCTGCCAAGCACCGGCGCGCTGCCGCCGCCACGCGGCCAGCTCGAGGTGGAGCTCGAAGACGGCACGATGAGCGTGCGCGACGCGGTGCTCGGCCAGACCCTGCCGTTCTCTATGTGCGGCCTGCCGGCGCTGTCGATTCCGGTCGGGCTGGTCGAGGGCAGCTACGGTCCGGGTACGCCGGCGCTGCCGGCCGGGCTGCAGCTCGTCGGGCGCTTCGGCGGCGATGCTGCGCTGCTTGCGCTCGGGCGCTGGGTCGAAGCGCAGGTCGGCGAAGCGGTCGCGCCCCCGGGATACTGAACGCGGCGGACGGCCCGCTCAGGCTGCGCCGGGCAGGCCGGTCGAAGCGTCCGGCTCAGCCGCCGGCCTCGCCGAGCATCGCCGCCACCAGCGCTTCCTCGGTCGCGACGGCGCCCACCGCCAGCCAGGCCGCACGGCGTTTCGCGCCGACGGCGTTGCTCAGTCGCAGCAGCGCGTCCTCGCGGCAGGCCTGCTCGACCGGGCCGCGCGGCGTGCCGACTTCGGACCGGAAGCGGTCGGAGGCGCCCAGCAACTGGGCAGCGAGTTCGAATCGCTCCTGGCGCGCCATCATGCCGGCCAGCACGTCGGCGCGCGCGAGCAGGATCCCGGAGCGGCGCAGCACCGGCAGCGCCTCGCACGCGACGCGATTCGCCTCCGCCAGGTCGTTCTTCGCGGTCAATGCGGCGACCAGCCCCGCGAGCGCATTCGACAGCGTCAGGCCGGCGTTCGGTTGGCCGCGCGCGCGCTCGGCCAGCGCCGCATAGCGCTGCGCCGCTTCGTCGGCCTGGCCGTTCTCGAGATGGATGCGGGCGATGTCGTCGAGCAGCACCAGTTCGTAGCGATCGATCTTCGCGAGCTGCGCCATGTCGAGTGCCATCGACGAGGTCTGCAGCGCCTCTTCGCTGCGTCCGCACTCGGCATGCCAGAGCCCCTCGACGCGCAGCCGGCGCATCCGGTCGGCCAGCGGCCAGTCGTCGTTCTCCATCTCGCGCGCACGCTGCAATGCCGCGGCCGCGGCTTCGAGATCGCCGGCGTCGAGCAGCGCTTCGGCCAGTTGCCGGCGGCAGGCATGGACGTGGCGCTCGTTGCCCAGCTCGCCGAACAGGCGTTCCGCGCGACGGAAGGCTTCGACGCAGCGCTCGGTCGGAAGACGGCCCCCGACGCCGATCCGGCCGTACCACTGCCAGTACTGCGCGACGAGCTTGCGCGGCAGCATCGTCTCGTCGACCAGCGCTTCGACTTCGAGCAGCCGCTCGCTCGCTTCGCGCACCGCGCCGTCGACGGCGATGACCATCGACGGCAGCGTCGCGAGGGCGACCGTCGCGAACCGGTCGCCGGCCTGGCGCGCCCATTCGTAGGCACTGCGGATGTTGGCCGTTTCGGCCATGACCAGGTCGGTGCGACGCTGCCGGATCGCGCGTTCGACGGCGTGGACCGTGACTTCGGCGTGGCGCGCGATCCAGCGATCGGTCTCGCCGGCCGCGGCGAGCTGTTCGAGAGCGTGCTCGCGCGTCGATTCGAGCATCCGGTAGCGCGGGCGCGGCTCGCCTTCGGCGATCACCAGCGACTTGTCGACGAGGCTGCTCAGGTGCTCGAGCACCGCCCAGCTGTCGATGTCGTCGTCGGCCGCGAGCTCCTGCGCGCTTTCGAGCGCGAAGCTGCCGACGAAGGTGCCGAGTCGCCGGTAGACGGCGCGTTCTCCGTCGTCGAGCAGCGACTGGCTCCAGTCGAGCGCCGCATGCAGCGTCTGGTGACGCCTCGGGGCCACGCGCGAGCCGCCGGTCAGCAGCCGGAAGCGCTCGCCGAGGCGGTCGCGCACGCCCGCGACGCCGAGCACCGGCACCCGCGCCGCCGCCAGCTCGATCGCCAGCGGCAGGCCGTCGAGCCGACGGCAGATCTCGATCGCCGCCGCGCTGTCGGCCTCGCCGAGCCGATAGCCGGGCAGCAATGCGCGTACGCGTTCGACGAACAACTGCACGGCGCCGTAGGCGGTCGCCTCGCCGTCGCAATGCTCGGGTACCGCCAGCGGCCCCAGCCGGTACACGTGTTCGCCATCGACGTGCAGCGGTTCCTGGCTCGTCGCCAGCACACGGATCTCCGGTGCCGATTCGAGCAGGCGTACGAGCAGTGCGCCGACCCCTTCGATCAGGTGCTCGCAGTTGTCGATGACGAGCAGCGCCCGCAGGTCGTGCAATGCCGCGATCAGTTCGGACTCCGGGTCCCGAAGGCCGGGAAGCGAAACCTGCAGCGCCTGCGCCACGATCGGCGCGAGCAGCTTCGGGTCCATCAGCGAAGCGAGCTCGACGACCCAGACGGCACCTTCGCCGCGTTCGGCCTGTTCATGCGCGACGCCCATCGCCAGTCGCGTCTTGCCGATGCCGGCGGGGCCGATGACCGAAACCAGCGAATGCCGCGAAAGCAGTTCGCCCAGCGCCTGCCGTTCGTCGGCACGTCCGTACAGCTCGGGCGAGCGTGCGGGCAGGTTGCCGGGCGACCTCGGCGCGCGGGCGGTCGTCGTCGCATCGGATGCCTGCGTGGCCCGCTTCGAACCGGCTTCATCGCCCTCGACCGGCAGCATGAAGCGGTATCCGCGCCCGGGGATCGTCGCGATCGCCTGCGGGCCGAGCAGGCGCCGCAGGGTCGAGATCTGCACCTGCAGATTGTTTTCCTCGACGATGACGCCCCGCCAGACGGTCTCCAGCAGCTCGTGCTTCGACACCGGGCGGTGGCGCTCGTCGACCAGCATCGCCAGCAGCGCAAAGGCACGCGGCCCCAACGGGACCCGCTGCCCGTCGATGCGCAGCTCCTTCCAGTCGCGGTCGAGCTCGGCGTTGCCGAAACGCTGCGAATTGCCTGCGGCTGCGATGGCGGCGCTTCGCGGCTCGTTCACTGCAAGCGTCTCCGAAATACGACGCTCTAGGAAACAGCCTCCTAGGCCATCAGTACCAGCTTACCAGCAGCTTCGGCAGCGAGCGGAAATACGGATCGCGTGCCCAGCTCGGCTTTTCGGCGATGCGCGCCGTCGGACAGTGCTCGATCAGCGCCTCGATCGCGGCGCCTGCGATCCACTTCGCCAGTCGGGCGCCGATGCAGTAGTGGATGCCGCGACCGAAGCCCAGATTGTCGTCGTTGATCGGCCGTTCGATGTCGAAACGGTCGGGATCGGAAAACCTGGCCGGATCGCGGTTCGCCGATCCGTAGACGACGGTCACCAGACTGCCTGCCGGAATCGTCCGACCCCCGAGGTCCGTGTCCTCCTCGACCCAGCGGTCGGCGAGCTGGAACGGTGCGTCGAAGCGCAGCATCTCGTGAACCGCATTGGGAATCAGATCCGGACTGCGGCGCAGCCGTTGCCATTGGTCGGGATGGCGCAGCAGGTTGTAGATGCCGGAGGCGATCAGGAATTCGGTCGACAGGTATCCGCCCAGCGCGAAGTGCACGGCCGTATTCGCGGATTCCTCGGGGCTCAGCTGGCGTTCGGCTGCCGGGCAGCCGGTGTACCGCTGGATGCCCGCAAGCAGGGTCGGCGCGTCGCCCGAGCCGGCATGGCCGGCTTCCTTGCCGAGCGCGTGCAGGTAGGTGTAGAGCGCCATTCTGGCCGTGGCCCCCTTGAGCCGCTGCTCCTTCGGCAGCGCCTTGTCGTTTGCGTACAGCGTCGTGCGGATCCATCCGTCGACGATCTTCCGCTCGAGCCCGACTGCCTCCTTGCGCTCGCTGTCGGACCCGCGGTCCTCGACGTCGGGATCCGTCAGCGGGATGCCCATGATGTCCATGAACACGCCGGAGGCGAGCTTGCTCGCGAATCCGCCGACGATGTCCATCTGGCCCTTGGCCCTTTCCGCGGAGAGCAGCTCGTTGGCCAGTGCACGAGCCTTGTCCTGTGCGCCGCGAACGGCCGTCTTGAAGACCGGGTCCAGGATCTCGCGCGCACAGCCATGGCGATCCGGGTTCATGTAGAACAGCCCGTCGTCGAGCTGGCCGTTCACGACGCCGACCGGCCGCGGTTGCGTCTTCGCTTTTCGCCCGGGTTTCAGGAATCTGTTCTTGTTTTCCTCTGCGCAGACCTCGGACACCAGCGCGTGACTGAAGACCCACCACGCGTTGTACGGCGCCCCGATTCGGCATACCGGTCGCTGCGCGCGCAAGGACGCGTAGAACGGGTACGGATCGGCCAGGAACTGCGGGTCGGTCGGATCGAATCGATCGATGTTCACCATTTTCCTCCAGTCGGCCCGCCGCTCGATCGGCTTCGGCGAGTCGGGCCGCCAGCCTTTGCTGGCGAGCCACTTCAGACCCTCGATACCGGGCACGAACAGATAGGCGCTGCCGCGCGTGCGTGTCAGCGGCGGCACCATGATCGTGATCTCCGGCTTGTCTTCGCCGGGGTGAAACCTGAACGGCGTGTCGCCTTCGCGCGCCCCGACGATCGGATCCTGCGTGTGCCGCAGCCCCGGCGCGGACAGGTCGCCGTTCGCCCAGACGCCCTGGACGAATTCGAACTGGGATTCGAGGTCGCCGCAGAGGAACAGCCCGACCAGCCCACGCTCGGTCGCTGCCTGCCGGGAATCGGCAGCCCCGTCGGCGTTCGCTGCCACGTACGGCGGTCCGTAGGGCATGCCGCGGCGCACGATGCGCCGGCTCGTCGGCAGACCGACGACGGTACCGCTGCGCGGGTTGAGCCGGCGAATGTGCGAGCCGATCGGGCATCTGCGGCCGTCGCGATCGTCGATGTCGCCGGCGGGCGTCACGAAGTCGAAGGCGTCGAGGTTGGACAGACGGGGGTTCGGCTCCTGCGGGCTAGGCTGGCTCGGCTCCTGCAGGCTCGGCTCCTGCGGGCTCGGCTCCTGCGGGTTCAGCACCA
>JAAZBL010000342.1 GCA_012513825.1 Limnobacter sp.
GCCGCGGTACAGGTCGATCGTCGCGTAGCGCCAGCGCTGGCCGACGCGAACCTGCGGCAGCGGCGGCGGCACGGCCGGCGGCGCCAGTTGCGGAACCGGCGCCGCGCAGGCCGCCGGCAGCGCGGCGCCTGCGACGATCAGGCGCCGACGCAGGCGGTCCGGCGCCCGACCGGCGCCGGACTCGGCGATCTTCGTCATCCGACCTCGCGGCCCTCGTTGAGCCTGATCCAGCCCTTGATCATCCGGTAGGCGAACCAGATCATCGCGAGCACGTAGAACGGCACGACGAACAGCGTCAGCGCCGTCGGGATCATCAGCAACACGAACCAGAGAAGGAACCACCAGAACGAACGGTTCTGCCAGGCGAAATGGCTGTGATAGACGGTGCCGACCGCGTCTTCGCGCTTGATCCAGACGATGATCAACGCGATCACGAAGCCGATGATCGAAACGAGCCCGAACAGGTGCATCGCATAGCCGAGCATCGCGTACTTGCGCAGCGACTGCTGCTCGGCGCTGTATACGGTGACCGGATCGTCCATCGGCATGGCTCCAGGCAGTGGGGTTCGAGCTCTCGCCCCTGCAAGGCCGGCACCTGCCGCTGCGACGCGACTCGCTCCAGCCTGCAGGATTCCAATGTACCGCGGAACCGAGGCCGGTGTCGGCGCCGAGCCGCCTCAGATCCCGGAGACGAAGGTGCGCACGCCCGAGGCGATGAACTGCACACCGATGCAGATCAGCAGGAAGCCCATCAGGCGCGTCATGACCTCGATCCCGTTCGGACCCAGCCGGTAAGAAATCATGCGGCCGCTGCGCAGCACGAGCCAGGTCAGCAGGCAGGCCAGCGCGATCGCGGCCACCGTGGCTGCCCAGGCCTGCAGGCTCGCCGACATCGTCGCCAGTTCGCTGATTTCGGTCGACAGGCCGATCGCGACCGCGATCGAGCCGGGACCGCTGATGCCCGGCAGCGCCAGCGGAAAGAACGCGGGGTTGCGGGGCGCGGCGTCGTCGATGTCGAGCCGGCGCGGCCGGTCCTGCGCCGGCCTGTCGTGTCCGAACAGCATCCCGTGGCCGAGCCGGGCGACGACGATGCCGCCGGCAATGCGCAGCGCGCCGTAGGAGATGCCGAAGGTGCTCAGGATCAGCCCGCCGGCGAACAGGCTGATCGCCAGGATCGCGAATGCGTAGACGCTGGCCTGGCGGGCCAGCGTCTCGGTGTCGCGGTCATCGAGCTGCGCGCTCAGCGCATTGAACAGCGGGATCGCCGACAGCGGATTGATGATCGTGATCAGGCTGATGAACGAGCCGAGAAAGAAGCTCGTGAACACGCCCGAGGAAAGCCAGAGCAGCATGGACGGGGTCCCGGATCCGTAGGGCGGACGGCTATGCTGCGGCGCGACCGGGCGGTGCGCGCCGCGACGGCGCCCGACGATCGCGATCGGCGATCAGTC
Organism: Limnobacter sp.; assembly: GCA_012513825.1. Taxonomy (GTDB): domain Bacteria; phylum Pseudomonadota; class Gammaproteobacteria; order Burkholderiales; family Burkholderiaceae_E; genus Zeimonas. The sequence continues at coordinate 1,452 of JAAZBL010000342.1, forward strand.
GATGGCCTTGACCATGTCCTCGACGACCTTCTTCGCGTCGCCGAAGACCATCATCGTCTTGTCCATGTAGAAGAGCTCGTTGTCGAGCCCGGCGTAGCCGGAAGCCATCGAGCGCTTGTTGACGATGACCTGTCGTGCCTTGTAGGCCTCGAGGATCGGCATGCCGGCGATCGGAGACTTCGGGTCCTTGGCCGCCGGGTTGACGACGTCGTTGGCGCCCAGCACCAGGACGACGTCGGTGTCGCCGAACTCGCTGTTGATGTCCTCCATCTCGAAGACCTGGTCGTACGGCACCTCGGCCTCGGCCAGCAGCACGTTCATGTGTCCCGGCATCCGTCCGGCCACCGGGTGGATCGCGTACTTGACCGTGATGCCGCGCTCGCTGAGCTTGTCGGTCAGCTCCTTCAGCGGATGCTGGGCGCGGGCGACCGCCAGGCCGTAGCCCGGCACGATCGTCACGGTGTCGGCGTTCGACAGCAGGAAGGCGGCGTCGTCGGCCGAGCCCGCCTTGACCGGCCGCTGCTCGGCGGTGCCGGCGCCGGCTGTCGCGGTCTCGCCGCCGAAACCGCCGAGGATCACGTTGAAGAACGACCGGTTCATCGCCTTGCACATGATGTACGACAGGATCGCGCCCGAGGACCCGACCAGCGAACCGGCGATGATCAGCATGCTGTTGTTCAGCGAGAAGCCGATGCCGGCGGCCGCCCAGCCCGAATAGCTGTTCAGCATCGAGACGACGACCGGCATGTCGGCGCCGCCGATCGGGATGATGATCAGCACGCCGAGCACGAAGGCCAGGATCGTCATCAGCCAGAACGGCGTCCACTGCTGCGTCAGGAAGAACCACAGCCCGAAGCCGAGCATCGCCAGCGCGAGCGCGAGGTTCAGCACGTGCTGGCCCGGGAACTGCACCGGCGCGCCCTGGAACAGCCGGAACTTGTACTTGCCCGACAGCTTGCCGAACGCGATGACCGAGCCGGAGAACGTGATCGCGCCGACGAAGGTGCCGATGAACAGCTCGAGCCGGTTGCCCAGCGGGATCGGCTCGCCCTTGGCGACGATGTTGAAGGCCCAGGGTTCGGCGACGCAGGCGATCGCGATGAACACGGCCGCCAGACCGATCATCGAGTGCATGAAGGCGACCAGTTCGGGCATCTTGGTCATCTCGACGCGCTTGGCCATGATCGTGCCCAGCGTGCCGCCGACCGCGACGCCGAGCACGACCCAACCGAGCCCGAGCGCTCCGCTCTCGCCGGCCAGTTCGAGGATCAGTGCGATCGTCGTGAAGATGGCGATCGCCATCCCGACCATGCCGAAGGTATTGCCCAGCCGGGCCGAGGTCGGGTGCGACAGGCCCTTGAGCGCCTGGATGAAGCAGACCGAGGCCACCAGGTAAAGAAGGACGACGAGGTTGATGCTCATTTTTGGTCTCCGCCGCGATCCTTGCGGCCTTCGCCGTCACGCGGCGCTCCGAGCTTGGAGAAGTCGAACTTGTCTTTGCTGATCAGGCCGAAACGTACGGCCACCAATGCAGCGGGATACACGATCGCCGCGGCGATCGCGGCGACCAGAAGCGTTCGCCGGATGCCCTCGTCGGTGAAGCGCGTGGCGATCGCGTCGCCGAGGATGATCGCGCCCACCGTGACGAGCAGCATCAGGATGAAGCCGTTGCGCGTCATGCGCGCGGCGCCTCGGCCTTCGCTTTGGGTTCCTTCTTGCGGAACATCTCGAGCATGCGCCGCGTCACGAGGAACCCGCCGAAGACGTTCACCGAAGCCAGTGCCACGGCCGCGATGCCCATGAACTTGCCGAGCACCGTGTCGGTGAGCGCCGCCGCCAGCATCGCGCCGACGATCACGATCGCCGAGATCGCGTTGGTCACCGACATCA
>JAAZBL010000343.1 GCA_012513825.1 Limnobacter sp.
AGGTCGGCCACGCCCTTTTCCTCGTCTTCGTCGACGCGGGCGCGGTTCGCCTTCGTGCCTTCCCGGGCGGCTTCGATGAAGGCCTTCTTGTCGGCATCGCTGAGCTTGTCGAACGCGGCCTTGTTCATCACGAAGATGGCCGGCGAGTAGACGTGGCCGGTCAGCGACAGGTGCTTCTGCACCTGGTCGAACTTGGCCGACATGATGACCGGCAGCGGGTTCTCCTGCCCGTCGACGGTGCCCTGCTGCAGCGCGGTGAAGACCTCGGGGAAGGCCATCGGCGTCGTGATGATGCCGAGCGCCTTGTACGCGGTGATGTGCACCGGGTTCTCCATCGTGCGCATCTTCAGGCCCTTCAGGTCTTCCGGCGTGTTGACCGCGCGCTTGCTGTTGGTCATGTGGCGGAAGCCGTTCTCGGCCCAGGCGAGCGCCTTGAACCCCTTGGAATCGAACTTCGTCAGCAGCTCGTCGCCGATCGGGCCGTCGAGCACGGCACGCGCGTGCGCCTTGTCGCGGAACAGGAAGGGCACGTCGAGGATCTTCGTCTCGGGCACGAAGTTCGGCACCGGCCCGGTCGAGCTGAATGCGAGCTCCTGCGTGCCCAGTTGCACCGATTCGATCGATTCGCGTTCGCCGCCGAGCGCGCCGTTGTAGAAGGTCTGGATCTTGTAGCGTCCCTCGGTGCGCTTCTCGACTTCCTGCGCAAAGGTGTCGATCGCGATGCCCTGGTGCGAGTTCTGCGAGGTCGAGATGCTGATGCGCATCGTCGTCTGTGCGACGGCGGCCGACGCAAGGCCTGCGGCGAGGGTCAGTCCGAGGGCGAGTCTGGTGAGCTTCATTGATTTGTCTCCGGATAGGTCGGATCGGTGCGGGTCGAATCCGCGATTGTATGGAATTGTCGGAAGCTGCCACTAGAATGCCATCAGGTCCTGCGCTGCAGGCCGTGTCACCGATTCACACTTCACAGGAATTGCATGACCAGGAAGACGAACCTGGCGAGTCTGCTTCTCGCGTTGTTGCCCCTGGCTTCCGTCCCGGCCGTACAGGCCCAGGAGATGGTGAGCATCGACCGCCCCGTCGTGAACATGCGTGCGGGCGCCGGAACCGATCACGAAGCGATCTGGAAACTGAATCGCGGCTATCCGCTGATCGTCACCGAGAAAAAGGGCGACTGGCTCAAGGTGCGCGATTTCGAGAACGACGAAGGTTGGGTCGCGAAGCGGCTGACCGGCAAGACGCCGCACTTCGTCGTCAAGTCGACCACGGCGAACATTCGCAGTGGGCCCGGTACCAGGTATCGCGTCGTCGGCAAGGCCGTCTACGGCGAAGTGCTGCGCACGGTCGAGCGCCGCTCGGGCTGGGCCAAGGTGCGCAACGGCGACGGGCTCGTCGGCTGGGTCTCGCGCACGCTCCTCTGGGGCTGGTAGCAGCAGAAGGCGCGCGACCGCTGGCGCGCGCGCCGACAGGCGGCTGTCGGACTATCCGACGGCCTCCTAGAGCACGCGGTTGAACCAGAGCATCGAAAGCAGTGCCGACATCAGCGCGGCGATCGCGGCTGCGATCACGAAGAACGCAGTGATTTCGGTTTCGCGCGTCTCGAGCACCAGCTTCGACGTCAGCGACTCGTAGACCGTCATCAGGTCCTTCGCGGTGCCGGCGTAGAAGTACTCGCCGTGCGTGATTTCGGCGATCGACTTCAGCGCCTCCTCGTCGAGCCGTACGCGCATCGACCAGCCGTCGCCGATCAGGATCTCGCCGTTCTCGGTGCCGATGCCGACGGTGAAGACGCGCACGCCGCGTTCGGCGGCGATCCAGGCCGACGCGATCGGGTCCGGCCCGGTCGTCGTCTGCCCGTCGGAGAGCAGGATCACGACGGCCGAGTCGTAGGAGCCGGGCGGCACCGGTTTCGGCTGGGCGGCGGCGGTTTCCTCGGCCCTTCCACGGCGTTCGAGCGGCATGCCGAGCGTGCTCGCCGGACGGCGCGGGTCGGAGCTTCGCAGGTCGAATTCGGCGTCGGGGAAGATCGTCTTCAGCGCCACGAGCAGGCCGCTGCCGACCGCGGTGCCGCGCTGCAGCTCGAAGCGCGAGATCGCGGCGAGCAGGTCTTCGCGGTTCTGCGTCGGCGGCTGGACCAGCGCCGCCGTGCCGCCGAAGGTCACGATGCCCACGCGCGTGCTGCGCGGCTGTTCGGCGATGAAGGCGCGCGCGGCCTCCTGCATCGCGGCCAGGCGGGTCGGCACGACGTCGCTGGCACGCATGCTGCCGGACACGTCCATCGCGAGCACGACCGTTTCGTGCGACGACGGCAGCGTGACCACCGCGGTCGGGCGCGCAGCCGCAACGAACATCGCGGCCAGCGCAACGAGGAACAGCGCCGGCGGCACGTGCCGGCGCAGCGACTGCCGGCCCATTGCTTCGCGAACCAGCTCCAGGCCCGCGTAGCGAACCGCGTGTTTCTTGCGGCGGCGCAGCAGCCACAGATAGGCAAGTACCAGGACCGGCAGCAGCAGCAGCAGGACCAGCAGTTGAGGCCAGATGAAACTCATCGTGTCGCTCCCGATGCGAGCCGGCTGCGCATGCGCCGGAGTTCGGCGAAACGCAGCAGGGCATCGACCAGATCCTCGTCGGTGTCCAGTTCGATCACGTCGACGCCGGCACGCGCGAAGGCCGCTTCGAGCGCCTGCTGGCGTCGTTCGCAGGCTTCCGCGAAGCGCTTCCTGAAGCGCCGGTCGTGCGTGTCGACCAGCAGTTGCTCGCCGGTTTCGGCGTCCTGCATCGTGATCATCCCGAGATCCGGCAACTCGCGTTCCAGCGGGTCGACCAGGCGCACGGCGATGATCTCGTGGCGCAGCGCAAGCCGGCCCAGTGCGCTTTCCCAGCCAGGCACGCTCTGGAAATCGGAGACCACGAAGACCAGCGAACGGCGCGGAATCGCCTCTCGCGCCCCCTGGAAAAGCACGCTCAGGTCGGTCGGCTGGCTACGCTTGGGCGCGGCGCGCGTCTGCAGCCGGTGAAGCAGGTCGAGGACCTGCATGCGGCCGCTGCGCGCCGGAATCACGGCCTCGACGCCCGAGCCGTAGAGCACCGCGCCGATCCGGTTGCCGTGGCGCGTCAGCAGCCGGGCGAGCACCGTCACGAAGTCGCGCGACAGCTCGCGCTTGCTGACCTTGCGCGAGCCGAAGTCGACCGACGGGCTCAGGTCGAGCAGGAACCAGCCGGCGATCTCGCGCGTCTCGGTGAACTCGCGGACATAGGGCACGTCGAGCCGCGCGGTGACGTTCCAGTCGATGTAGCGGACGTCGTCGTGATGCTGGTATTCGCGCAGGTCGGCCAGGTCGAGCCCGGCGCCGCGGAACAGGGTCCGGTAGTCGCCCTGGAGCAGCCCGTCGAGCCGCCGGATCACCGTCCATTCGAGACGGCGCAGCACGGCCTCGGCGGAGGCCGGACGGGTCGCGGCCGGGGCGGCGGTCGGGCTCACGTGCGGAGCGGCGCCCGCGCTGTGCGCTTCAGCTCTCTTCGGCGACGTCCACATGGGCTTCCAGCGGCTTTTCGGGCGCCGGCAGCCGCTGCTGGATGCGACGGATCAGCGCGTCGGAATCGATGCCTTCGGCGAGTGCCTCGTAGCTGAGCACGATGCGGTGGCGAAGCACGTCGGGCACGAGGTCGACGACGTCTTCGGGCAGCAGGTAACGGCGTCCGCGCAGGCAGGCGAGCGCGCGGCCGCCTTCGATCAGGCCGATCGTCGCGCGCGGGCTCGCACCGAAGGTCACGAAGCGGCCGATGTCCTCGAGCCCGAAGCGCGCCGGTTCGCGCGTGGCGGCGACCAGCCGGACCGCGTACTGGATCAGCGACGGATCGACGTAGACCCTGCGGCATTCGCGCTGCAGCGCGCCGAGCTGCTCGGTCGTCGCGACCGCCGACACTACGGTCTCGGGCCCGGTCACGCGCTGGACGATGACGAACTCCTCCTCGTCGCTCGGATAGTCGACGAGTACCTTCATCATGAACCGGTCGACCTGCGCCTCCGGCAGCGGGTAGGTGCCCTCGGTCTCGATCGGGTTCTGCGTGGCCATCACGAGGAACGGCTCGGGCACCTTGTGCGTCTGCCCGGCGATCGTGACCTGCCGCTCCTGCATGACCTCGAGCAATGCGCTCTGGACCTTGGCCGGCGCACGGTTGATCTCGTCGGCCAGCAGCAGGTTCGTGAACACCGGACCGAGCGAGGTCGTGAATTCGCCGGTGCGCTGGTTCCAGATCCGCGTACCCACGAGGTCGGCGGGAACCAGGTCGGGCGTGAACTGGATGCGCCGGAAGCTGCCGTGCACGGCGCGCGCCAGCGTCTTCACGGTCATCGTCTTGGCGAGGCCCGGCACCCCTTCGACGAGCAGGTGGCCTTGCGCCAGCATCGCCACCAGCACCCGTTCGAGGAAGTGATCCTGCCCGACGACGACGCGCTTGACCTCGAACAGCACGCGCCGCATCAGTTCGGCGACCGCGTCGCCGTCGCGCTCGATGTCCATCGTTTCGTGATCCATGCCGCGCTCGTCCTCCAGGGTCAGAAAGGCGGCATGCCGGCCGCCGTGGCTGCGTTCTCGATCGGAACCGCGAAACCGATGCCGACGAAGACACGCTGCTCGGTCGGATTCATGATGGCCGTGACGATGCCGACGACCTGGCCTTCGATGTCGACCAGCGGACCGCCGGAATTGCCCGGATTGGCGGCCGCGTCGAACTGGATCAGGTTGGTCAGCAGGCGCTGGCCCTCCGGCGAGCGGAACTCGCGGCGCAGCCCGGAGACCACGCCGGAGCTGACCGACGGGCCGATGTCGAACGGAAAGCCGGCGGCCACGACCTGGTCGCCGACGGCCAGGTCGGCGGTCGAGCGCATCGTGGCCGGCTTCAGGTCGTCGGGGATCGAACGCGCGCGCACGACGGCGAGATCCTGTTTCGGATCGAGCGCCACGACGACGGCATCGGAAACGTGGCCGTCGGCGAACTCGGCGCTGATCCGTTCCGCGCCGGCCACCACGTGCAGGTTGGTCAGGATCGTGCCGTTGTCGACGATGACGACGCCGGTGCCGACGTTGCCTTCTTCGGGATCCTCGTCATCGGTCTTCGCATTGGCGCCGAAGGCGCGCAGGCGAACGATCGACGGGCGGATCGCCTCCCAGGCCGCCACCGCCGGCGACACCGGCCGGCGCGTGTCGAGCGAGTGCGCGACGGCTGCGTCGATGTCGCGCTGCGTGATCGGCGGCTCCAGGCCCATGCGCCCTGCAACGACGCCGAGCAGCAGCAGGCAGGCCGCGGCGAGGCCGAGGCCCAGCGCACGCCCGCGCGCGGCGATCCGCGCGCGCAGCCCGGCAGCGCGCGCATGTCGGGCGGGTTCGTGACCGGCTTGCGGCACCGATGCGTCGACCGGGGGCCGGGCCGCGTCTTGCGAAGGAGCGGGGCGATGCGCGCGGCCCGCCGGCTCGGCCCAGGCGGTTCGCGACGAAGCGTGCGCCGAGACGCGCTGCGTCGCCGAACCGGTCCTCCCCGCCCCCGGGGAGCGATTCCGGTCGAAACGGCTGTAGAGAGGAGACCTTCGCATTGCGCAGCACCAGGGCAGGCATGACGGGGGCAGGTCTCAACTTAGCACGGGCGGCGCCCCGCGCGCGAGTGATATCGAGTCGCGATCAGGGTTCGATCAGCGCCCGATATGCGTGCCAGGTCGCATGGCCGACCAGCGGCGCGGTGAGCAGCAGAAGCCAGTACCAGGTCGCCAGGCTCACGCCGATCAGCGCGACGATCAGCAGCGCCCACAGGTAGACCGGCCCCGGATTGGTCGCCAGTGCGCGCGCGCTCGTGAAGATCGCCATCATCGTGTCGGTCCTGCGATCGAGCATCAGCGGCACCGACACGACCGAGATCGCGAAAACCAGCGACGCGAAGACGAAGCCGACCGTGACCCACAGCACCAGGAACTCGATGTTCGTCGGCGAGACGATCTGGGCGATCATGCCGCGCATCGTCGGGTATTCGGTCGTCGAGGCGAGCGCGAACAGAACGACCGAGACGCGCGCCCAGACCACCATCAGGAAGGTGAGGATCGCCGCGAAGAACGCGATCGCGCCGAGGTTGCGCCGCCAGCAAATCATCGAGGCCGGCAGGTTCCTGCCCTCGCCGCGCTCGAGCTGGCGCGACAGCTCGTAGACGCCGGTACAGACGAAGGGGCCGAGCAGGAAGAAGCCCGCGGTCAGCCCCATCGTGAGCTGCCACTGCGTGCGCCAGATCAGCGCGATCGAGGCGCCCATCAACGCGAAGACGAGGCCGTAGAAGGATCCGCGGAAGCGGCTGGCGACCAGGTCGCCCCAGCCGAGCGCCAGCCAGCGCAGCGGTGCGGCCAGCGGCACGTTCTCGCGCACGCGCGGCCATTCGGGCGGGTTCTCGACGGGCCGCCGGCGCACGCCGTCGGTTTCGTCGTACGGAGCTTCCGGGGTCTGGTTCATAAATCGATCGAAAGACGATGCGGGTCGGGAGCGATCCGGCTATGTTTCATGATTCGCATCGCTCGAGCAACTGAACGACGACTTATGAACGAAGACAAGCAGCCGTCTCCCCGCTGGAAGCAGCGCCCGCCGGGATCGAACTGGGGCGATTTCGGGCCCGACGACCAGCGCGGCCGAATGAACCTGATCACGCCGGCCAAGGTGCTCGAAGGGATCGCCGAGGTCCGCGAGGGGCTCACGTTCTGCCTGAGCCTGCCGCTCGACTATCCGGGCGGCAACGTGCTGAACCCGCGCCGTCATCCGCCGACGCTGCGCCCGACCCTGCGCGGCAACAAGCCGAACATGAACTACCGGCTGTTCGTCGACGACGAGGCCCATACCGACGTCATCAGCGACGACCTCGCGATCCTGCACCTGCAGTATTCGACGCAGTGGGACAGCCTCGCGCACGTCGGGCAGCTGTTCGACGCCGACGGCGACGGCGTCGCCGAAGCCGTCTACTACAACGGCTTTCGGGCAGGCGAGCACGTGCTCGGGCCGGAGTCCGCCGAAGACGCCGGTATCGGCGAGGGGCGCGCCGCGCGCTCCACCTCGTCGGCGCGTGCGCTCGGCATCGAGAAGATGGCCGAGGGCTGCGTGCAGGGGCGCGGCGTGATGATCGACCTGCGCGCGCACTTCGGCGACGAGCGCAAGGCGATCGGTTACGACGCGTTGATGCGCGTGCTCGAAGCCGATCGCGTCGTCGTCGAGACCGGCGACATGGTCTGCCTGCACACCGGCTTCGCCGATCGCTTGCTCGGCATGCAGGGCAATCCCGACAAGGCCGTCGTCGAGAACCTCTGCACGGCGCTCGACGGCCGCGACCAGAAGCTGCTGCAGTGGATCACCGATTCGGGCCTGGCTGCGCTGATCGCCGACAACTACGCGGTCGAGGCGCATCCGGCCACTTCGCACATCGGCTGCTGCGCGACGCTGCCGCTGCACGAGCACTGCCTGTTCAAGCTCGGGGTCCATCTCGGCGAAATCTGGCATCTGACCCCGCTGGCCGACTGGCTGCGCGCGCACGGACGCTCGCGTTTCCTGCTCACGGCGCCGCCGCTGCGCCTGCCCGGTGCCGTCGGATCGCCGACGACGCCGGTCGCCACCGTATAGATCGCGCAGTAACCGGGCATTCCGAAGGCGGTCGCGCTGCGAGCCGGCAGGCTGGCACGGCGATTGCTGTCATGTCGGGCGTGCCGAACGAAAGCGTCGTTCGGCGAAACCTGAAACGGAGATAGCCCGATGAAAAGTCCGATCCTGCGAACCGCCATCCTTCTGACCGCCGGTGGCCTGGCCGCGTCCGCCTGGGCGGCCGGCGACAGGCCCGCCACGACCACGGATCGTGCGCCTGCCGGCACGACGCAGACGATGCCGGCGCCGGCCACCACCGACGCCACGCGCAGCGCAACGCCTGCGCCGAACGCCAGCGACAGCGATCGCTCGGCAGGCGACGTCGTCGGCGATGCTGCGATCACCGCGCGCGTCAAGGCCTCGCTGATCGGCGACGACCTGACTAAGGCGCGCAATATCAACGTCGATACGGCGAACGCCGCGGTCACGCTGAAAGGCACGGTCGAGAGCCAGGCCGAAGCCGATCGGGCCATGGAAATCGCCCGCTCGACCGATGGCGTGCAGGCCGTCAAGAGCGAGCTGACGATCGCCAGATAAGAGCGCGGGCCCGAGCGCCGGCAGGGTCGGGTCGCCGCGGACCCGGTTCGTCGCAGCCCGCCCTGCCGTTCCGCTCGAATGCGTCCGCGCGTTCAGCGGCTGAAGTGCTCGTCCAGAAAATCGAGGAATGCGCGTACCCGCTGCGGTTGCGTATGCCGCTGCGGATACAGCACGTACATCAGGTCGTCGGCCGGATCGTGATACTTCGCGAGCAACCGGACCAGACGGCCTGCGCGTACGTCCGCGCCGATGTGGAACTCGGCCAAGCGCACGATGCCCAGCCCTTCGAGCGCCAGCGTGCGCAGCAGCTCGCCCTGGTCGGCGCCGACCCGGCCGGATACCTCGATCGTCTTCAGTGCGCCCTGGTCGCGGAAGGTCCACGCATTCCAGTGCCTTCGGACGGTGAAGTTCAGGCATTGGTGCGAGCGTAGTTCGTCGGGATTCGACGGCGTGCCGTACCGGCGCAGGTAACCTGGCGCCGCAGCGACCAACCACCGCCGCCGCGCGATCGGCCGCGCGATCAGGCTCTGCTCCTGCGGCGCGCCGCTGTGGATCGCGACGTCGATGCCGTCGCGCATCAAGTCGCCGCGTGCCGTCTCGAGAATGAACTCGATCTCCAGCCCCGGATGACGCTCGAGGAACGCCGGCAGCAGCGGAGCGAGCTGGTACTTCGCGAAGGTCAGCGGCGTGTGGATGCGCAGCCGGCCATGCGTGGCGCCGCGGCTCGTGCGCACCGTCTCCTCGGCATCGTTCATCGCATCGAAGACGCGTCGCCCGTGATCGGCGAACAGCTCGCCTTCGCGGGTCAGCCGGATCGCCGAACCGATCCGGTCGAACAGGCGCGTGCCGAGTCGCCGCTCGATCCGCGCGACGAGCTTGCTGATTGTCGACGGCGTGCGGCCGAGCTGGCGCGCGGCGGCCGAAAAGCTGCCTGCCTCGACCACCGCGAGGAAGACGGTGAGTTCGCCGAAACGGTCCATCGCCGCCTGCTCCTCTTGTGAATCGGATTCACAGCAAGTTTTCCACGGTTTGACTTGTCCGGGCGTGCTCGCCGATCCAGACTTGCGGGCTGCAAGTTGACGGAGCCGTCATGGCCAGGACACTCAGAATCGGATCGGGCTCGGCCTGGTGGGGCGACCGGATCGAACCGGCCGCGTTGAACGCCGAGCGCGGCGAACTCGACTACCTGTGCTTCGAGACGATGGCCGAAGCCACGGTGTCGGCCGCCCAGGTGCGCGCGCGACGCGACTCGACGTTCCCGGGCTACGACACCTGGCTCGACGACCGGATGCGCGCCGTGCTGCCGGCCTGCATGCGCCGCGGCACGCGGATCGTCTCGAACCAGGGCTGGATCAATCCGGACGGCGCGGCGCGGCGGATCGTCCATTGGCTTCGCGAGTTCGGCTTCGATGGGGTGAAGGTCGCAGCGGTCAACGGCAGCCTGATCACCGAGCGGGTGCTCGAACTGACCGATCGCATCCTGGAGAACGGCGAACCGACCCGCTCGCTGGCGCCGACGCTGATCTCGGCCGAGGCCTATCTCGGTGCCGAACCGATCGTCGAGGCGCTGCGCGCCGGCGCGCAGATCGTCGTGACCGGCCGCGTTGCCGATCCGTCGATCTTCATGGCGCCGATGATGCACGAGTTCGGCTGGGACCCGATGGATCACGCGCGGCTCGGCGCAGGCAACGGCATCGGGCATCTTCTCGAATGCGGTGCGCAGGTCACCGGCGGCTACTTTTCCGATCCGGGCTTCAAGGACGTCCCCGAACCCTGGAACCTGGCGTTTCCGATCGCCGAAGTCGAAGCCGACGGCAGCGTCGTGATCACGAAGGTCGCCGGAACCGGCGGCGCCGTCACGTTGCAGACGGTCAAGGAGCAGATGCTCTACGAGGTCCACGACCCGGCCAACTACATCACGCCCGACGCGGTCGTCGACTTCACGAAGGCGCGGCTCGAGCAGATCGGCCCGGACCGCGTGCGCGTCACCGGCCTGAGCGGCAAGCCGCGCACGCCGACGCTGAAGGTTTCGATCGGCTGCACCGAGGGCTTCATCGGCGAGGACATGTTCTTCTACGCCGGCCCCGGCGCGCTGCGCCGCGCGCAACTCGCGAAGCGCATCCTCGAGGAACGCTTCCGGATCGTCGGCCTGAAGGCCGAAGACCTGCGGATCGACTTCCTCGGGCTGAACGCGATCCACGGCGAGGCGACGCCGGCCGATGCGCCGGAACCCTACGAAATCGCGGTGCGGGTCGCCGCACGCACGCGCACGCGCGAAGAGGCGAACAAGGTCGGGCGCGAGGTCGACGGCATGGCGGTGTCCGGCGTCGGGCACACCGGCAAACGCGTGCCTCACCAGGATCGCGTGCGCGAAGTCATCGGCGTCTGGTCGGCGCTCGCGCCGCGAGAAGCGGTGCCGGCCACCGTCAACTATTTCGAGAGCTGATCATGCGAGTGAAGCTGCAACACCTGGCACACGCGCGTTCGGGCGACAAGGGCAACACCTCGAACATCTCGGTGTTCGCCTACAGCCCCGAGCTTTATCCGCTGCTCAAGGAGCAATTGACGGCCGAGCGTTTCAAGGCCCATTACGGCGGCGCCATCAAGGGCGAGGTCATCCGCTACGAGGTCGACAACATCGAGGCGCTGAACTTCGTCGCGCACGGGGCGCTCGGCGGCGGCGTATCGCGCAGCCTGTGCCTGGACAACTACGGCAAGGCGCTGTCGGCCGCGATTCTCGGCTTCGAGATCGAAGTGCCGGAGGCGCTGGCAGGCCAGCTGCGGGGAATGCCGACCGGGGGCTGAGCCGGCCACTGACAACGGATTCGGAGGAAAGACGTGAACAGCATCGTGTATCGGATAGGAAAGGCGCTCTCCTGGAGCGTCGCGGCGTTGAGCCTGTGCGCGCCGATCCCCGCGTCGGCCGACGCGAACTGGCCGGAGCGTGCCGTGAAGCTCATCGTGCCGTATCCGCCCGGCGGCACGGCCGACGTGCTGGGCCGCCTGATGGCCGAGCGACTGACCGAGACGCTCGAGCAATCGGTGATCGTCGAGAACCGGCCCGGCGCCGGCGGCGCGATCGGCGCCGCCGCCGTTGCCCGGGCGGCGCCCGACGGCTACACGCTGCTGATGGCGACGATCGCGTCGCACAGCATCATTCCCGCCATCGGCACGGTGCCCTACGATCCGATCGCCGACTTCCAGCCGGTCGTCAACGTGGCCGATACGCCGAACGTCCTGCTGGTCAACGTCGACACGCCCTACAAGAGCCTCGCCGACATCCTGGCTGCGGCGCGCGAGAAGCCGGGTGCGATCACGTTCGGATCGACGAGCCTGGGCGGCTCGCCGCACATGAGCGGCGAACTGCTGAAGGCGATGGCCGGCGTCGACCTGCTGCACGTGCCTTACAAGGGCGGAGGGCCGATGCTCACGGACCTGATCGGTGGGCAAGTGCAGCTCGGGTTCGACAACCTGCCGTCGTCGATGCCGCACATCCGCTCGGGCAAGGTACGACCGATCGCGGTGACGACGCCCGAGCGCTGGCCCGATGCGCCGGAGATCCCGACGATGGCCGAGGCGGGCGTACCCGGATACGAGGTCGCCGCCTGGTTCGGAATCCTGGCACCGGGCGGCACACCGAAGCCGGTCGTCGAGCTGTTGCACCGATCGGCTGCCGAGATCCTGAAGGATCCGGCCTTCGAGAAGCGCCTGCTCGAGCTGGGCGCGAAACCCTCCGGCATCACGCCCGAGCAATTCTCGGCGATGCTCGAGCGCGAGCTCGCGAAGTGGCGTGAAGTGGCCGCGAAGAACGGCTTGAAGCTCTAGGCGATCGCGGGGGCTGCGTTCGCGGCGGCTCCGACCCGGGCCGCGGACTCTCCGCGCTTCGGGTAGCGTACCGGTTTCGATCTTCCGGGAGACGAGCCGGTGAACGTCACGTCGCGCTGGGCCTGGGTCATCGCGAACCTGGCCCGGCAACTCTGGTTCAGGGCTTCGCTGTTCTCCGTGGCCGCCGTCGCGACCGCGCTGCTCGCCTGGTTCGTCAAGCCCTGGATCCCGGCCGACTGGCCATCGCTCGTCGGCGCGGACGCTGTCGACGGCATCCTCGGCATCCTCGGCTCCAGCATGCTGACGGTCACGGTGTTCTCGCTGACCACGATGGTGTCGGCGTATTCGGCAGCGTCGACCAATGTGACGCCGCGTGCAACGCGCCTGCTGCTCGAGGACTCGACCTCCCAGAATGCGCTGTCGACGTTTCTCGGGGCCTTCCTGTTCGCGCTGGTCGGGATCGTTGCGCTGAGCACCGGACTGTACGGCGACAGCGGCCGCCTCGTGCTGTTCGTCGCGACGATGTTCGTCCTGCTCGTGATCGTCGTGACGCTGTTGCGCTGGATCACGCATCTGTCGACGCTCGGGCAGATGGGCGACACCATCGAGCGCGTCGAAAACGCGGCGATGAGCGTCTTCGAAGAGTACCTCGCTCAACCGCTGCTCGGCGCGGCGCCGAAGCGGGGTCCGAATCCCCCGGGCGGTCATCTGGTGCTCGGCGAGCAGGTCGGCTACCTGCTGCACATCGACATCGAGGCGCTCGCACGGGCGGCCGGCGACGACGGTACGGTCCACGTCTGCTCGCTGCCCGGCAGCTTCGTCCACCGCCGCCAGGCGCTGGCCTGGGTGAGCTTCGACGATCCGGATCGGCACGACGAAGTCGCGCGGGCCTTCAGCATCGGCGTGCAGCGCGGCTACGACCAGGATCCGCGCTTCGGCCTCATCGTGCTGGCCGAGATTGCGTCGCGCTCGTTGTCGGCCGCCGTGAACGACTCAGGTACGGCGATCTCGGTCCTCGGCGCGCTCGTCCGGATCCTCGATCGATGGTCGCGGCGCGACGAATCGCCGGCACCGCGTTACGAGCGCGTCTTCGTTCCCGAACTCGATATCGACGACCTCTTCGACGATGCATTCGCGCCGATTGCTCGCGACGGCGCGGGTATCGTCGAAGTCGGGCTGCGTCTGCAGAAGTCGCTTGCGATGCTCGCGGCCGTCGGCGATGCGGAGACCCGAGACGCGGCGCGTCGGCTCTCGGCGCTCGCACTCGAGCACGCGTCATGTTCGTTGAAGCTCGAATCGGAGTTGGCACGCTTGCGCGCCGCAGCAGCGCGCGTCTGAGCCGCGTGCCGCGCACGCTCGCAGCACGCGCGGCCGTGCGTCATCGCCCGCTGCCGAGCGGCAAGGCCGTCTTGTAACGCACCTGCTTCAACGCGAAGCTCGACCGGATGTTCGCGACGCCGGGAATCCTCGCCAGGTGGTCGACGATGAAGCGCTCGAGCGCCTGCATGTCGGGCACCACCAGCCGCAGCAGGTAGTCGGAGTCGCCGGTCATCAGGTAGCACTCCATGACTTCGGGGTGCTCGGCGACGCGTTGCTCGAAGGTTTCGAGCGCGTCCTTGCGCTGTCGCTCGAGGCTGACCGAGATGAAGACGTTCAGCGTCAGCCCCAGCGCCAGCGGGTCGCACAGCGCGACGTAGCCGCGGATCAGGCCCCGGTTCTCGAGCGCCTTGACCCGCGCCAGGCAGGGCGACGGCGACAGGTTCACGCGGCGTGCGAGCTCGACGTTCGTGAGCCGGCCGTCTTCCTGCAGCGCCGCGAGAATGCGCAGGTCGATGGCGTCGAGCCGGTCGGATCTGGTCGGAGGTGGCATGGGGGTCGTGGTGCGCAAGGTCGGTCCGGTCAATCGAAGCTGATGCGACCGAACACGAGCACGACGTCGCCGATCCCCTTGCGGGCGAACGGCGGCACCCAGGTCATCATAAGCTTCACGCGCCGGGTGCCGAGCGAGGCGATCGGAACGGCCATCGGGAACGGAACCCGGTCGAAGACGTCTTTGCGGCTCATCAGCATGGCCGAATAGCCGAGACCGAACTCGACGCCGCTGCCGGCCGCCGGCCAGGTCCACTGGCGCAGGTAGCCGGCCATCCATTGCGGTCGCGAATTCGAATCCTTCAGGCCGAAGGCGAACAGCGACTGCTCGTTCCCGCGGGAGTCGCGCAGCGTCTTGCCGATGCCCAGGCCCCACGCGTGCTCGTTGAATTGCTCGCGCTCGCGCTCGCTGTAGCTGTGGTTGCCGTGCCAGGCGCGACCGGAAACGTAGACGTCCCACGCACCTTCGCGGTAGATGTTCGCGAAAGTCTGCTTCACCGCGGTCATCGCGTCGGCGAAGCTGCTCGCGTCGGAGGGGGCTGTCGCGTCGGGGGCTGGTGCCGCAGCGTCGGTCTCCGCCGCGTCTGTCGCTGCGATGTCGATTGCCGCGGTGTCGATCAGCTCGGCGTCGTGATCGGCGAGCACATCCGGAACGGCACGGTCTCCCTGCGCCGCGGCGCTCGGTTCGACCGAGAGCGCCGCCGCGATTGCGAGCGGGGCGAACACGAACCGCGGATCGGCAAGCTTCATCGATTGTCCCTTGTCCTGGGGCGCAAAGCAGACCCCCTTGGTCGGCCTCTTCGCACCGGACCGTGTCGAGCAACAGCGGTGGTTACAAAGGCGGCAGTCCGTCGGCGCCGAGTGTCGCCGCATTCAGGGTCGAATCCTACAGCCGAGACGCATGAAATTCCGGGAGCCATCGCTTTTGCGGAATGAAATGCCGAATTCCCTTGGAGTCGCGAGGACAAACGGCAGCCCATTCGGTGCGATCGGGCCTACATTGGAGCTAACCGAACCATTCCTCGCGGCCGTCCCGACACGGTCGAGACCGTTTCCCGGAGTCGTCCAATGACCGACCTTTCCGCCCAGCGCTGGCTGCCCGCAATGCTCGCAGAGCAGGGGGCCGATACCGACCCCGTCGAAACCGCCGAGTGGATCGAAGCCCTCGACACGCTGATCGCCACGCAGGGCCCGGCGCGCGCCCGCTACCTGCTCGACCGGCTCGCACACCACTCGCGCGTGCAGCAGGTCGGCTGGAAGCCGTCGCTGACGACGCCCTACCGCAACACGATCCCGGTCGCCGCGCAGCCGCGCTTTCCCGGCGATCTCGACATCGAGCGGCGCCTGGCAGCGATCGTGCGTTGGAACGCGCTGGCGATGGTCGTTCGCGCGAACAAGGCCTACGGCGAGCTCGGCGGACACATTTCCAGCTACGCGTCGGCGGCCGACCTGTTCGAGGTCGGCTTCAACCACTTCTTCAGGGCCCGCAGCGACGATTTCGCCGGCGACCTCGTCTTCTTCCAGCCGCACTCGGCCCCCGGCGTCTACGCGCGCGCGTTCCTCGAAGGCCGGCTGCCCGAGTCCGCGCTCCAACACTATCGCCAGGAAGTCAGCGCCGCGCGCAAGGGGCTGCGCGGCCTGTCCTCGTACCCGCATCCGTGGCTGATGCCGGACTTCTGGCAGTTCCCGACCGGCTCGATGGGCATCGGCCCGATCTCGGCGATCTACCAGGCGCGCTTCATGCGCTATCTCGAACATCGCGAGCTGCTGGCGCCGACCGACCGCAAGGTCTGGGGTTTCTTCGGCGACGGCGAGATGGACGAACCCGAGTCGACCGGCGCGTTGTCGCTGGCCGCGCGCGAACGGCTCGACAACCTGGTCTTCGTCATCAACTGCAACCTGCAGCGGCTCGACGGACCGGTGCGCGGCAACGGCCGCATCATCGACGAGCTCGAAGGCGTGTTCACCGGCGCCGGCTGGAACGTGATCAAGGTCGTCTGGGGTTCGGACTGGGACGCGCTGTTCGAGCGCGACCGCTCGCAGGCGCTGCTGCGCGCGTTCGCCGAGACGGTCGACGGCGAGTTCCAGACGTTGTCGTCGAAAGACGGCCGCTACAACCGCGAACGCTTCTTCGGCCAGTCGCCCGAACTGGCTGCGCTGGTCGAGGCGATGACCGACGCCGACATCGACCGGCTGCACCGCGGCGGTCACGACATCGTCAAGGTCCACGCGGCCTTCCGTGCCGCGGTCGCGCACCGCGGCCAGCCGACGGTGATCCTGGCCAAGACGATGAAGGGCTACGG
>JAAZBL010000344.1 GCA_012513825.1 Limnobacter sp.
AGGATCGCCGGCGTATCGCCGTCGGGCCGGGGGCGGTTCGCGCTTGCAGGCATCGGGGCGGACGGTCTCTTTGTCGGGTTTCGGCGGCTTCCGCCTCAGCGCTGCTGGCCGCGGGCCAGGTCGCGTTCGAGCCACTGGCTGTAGCGCGACATCGCGTAGCAGAAGATCCAGTAGACGAAAATCGAGAACAGGAAGGCCTCGATGAAGTACTTGCGCCAGGCGATGTCGGTTTCGACCGATTTCTTGACCGCGTAGGCGAAATCGTAGATCGCGATGATCACGACCAGCGAGGTGTCCTTGAACAGCGAGATGAAGCTGTTGACGATCGGTGGAATCGAGATCCTCAGCGCCTGCGGCAGGATGATCAGCCCGGTCGTCTTCCAGTACGACAGCCCGAGCGCTTCGGCCGCCTCGTACTGGCCGCGCGGCACGGCCTGCAGCCCGCCGCGCACGGCCTCGGCGAGGTAGGCCGCCACGAACAGGATGATCGCGATCTGCGCACGCAGCAGCTGGTCGATGCGCATGCCCTCGGGCATGAACAGCGCGAACATCACCGAGGCCATGAACAGCACCGTGATCAGCGGCACGCCGCGCACGACCTCGATGTAGACGACCGACAGCGCGCGCACGATCGGCAGCTTCGAACGTCGGCCCAGCGCCAGCGCGACGCCGAGCGGAAACGCGAACGCGATGCCGAAGATCGCTAGGATCAGCGTGACCGGCAGTCCGCCCCATTGCTCGGAGCGTACCGGCTGCAGGCCCGCGCCGCCGCCCATCAGCCACCAGGTCAGCGCGATGCCCACGGTCCAGATCACGGCCAGCCATCCGTTCCAGAAGCGCTTGATGCCGGAGACGACGAGCAGCGCACACAGCAGCACGATGACGATCGCCGGACGCCACTGCTCGTCGTAGGGATAGGTCCCGAACATCATGAAGCGGAACTTCTCCCAGACGACGGCCCAGCAGGCGCCCTGTCCGCGCACCGCGTCGCAGGCGGCGACCGGCGCATGGCCCCAGACCGCGTCGAAGACCAGCCAGTTCAGCGCGACGGGCAGGATCCAGGCCAGCAGCGCGAGCGTGAGCAGGGTCAGCGCCGTGTCGAGCGGGCCCGAGAACAGGTTCCTGCGAAGCCAGGCGATCGTCACCGCTCGACCAGGCGCACGCGCGCGTTGTACCAGTTCATGAACAGCGAGATCGCCAGGCTGATCGCCAGGTAGACCGCCATCAGGATCACGATCGCCTCGATCGCCTGGCCGGTCTGGTTCATCGACGTGTTGGCCACCGAGACCAGGTCCGGATAGCCGATCGCGACGGCCAGCGACGAGTTCTTCGTCAGGTTCAGGTACTGGCTGGTCATCGGCGGAACGATCACGCGAAGCGCCTGCGGCAGCGTGACCAGCCGCAGCTGCTGCGCCGGGCTCAGCCCGAGCGACATCGCGGCTTCGCCCTGGCCGCGGTCGACCGACTGGATGCCGGCGCGCACGACCTCGGCGATGAAGGCTGCCGTGTAGGTCGACAGCCCGATCAGCAGCGCGAGGAATTCGGGCGTGACGACGAGCCCGCCGGCGAAGTTGAAACCCCTGAGGACCGGCCGGTCGAATTCGGTCGGCGCGCCGCCCAGCCACCATGCGAGCAGCGGCAGCCCGAGCAGCAGCACCAGCGCCGGCACGAACACCGGCCACTGGCGCCCGGTGCGTTGCTGGCGCACGCGGGCCGTCTGGCGCCAGCCGATCGCCAGCGCGATCGCCGCGACGAGGCCCCAGCCGGCCGCCTGCCAGGCCGGATGCGGCTGCGGCCAGGCGATCCGCAGCCCGCGTTGGCTCCAGAAGGCGAAGTCGCCGAAGGCGAGCGCCTCGCGCACCGGCGGCAGCAGTTCGGTGAACAGCCCGTACCAGACGAACAGTTGCAGCAGCAGCGGGATGTTCCGCATGAACTCGACGTAGCCGCCGGCCAGCCGCGCGACCAGCCAGTTCGTCGAGAGCCGCCCGATTCCGACCAGCGTGCCGAGCAGCGTGGCCGCGACGATCCCCAGCGCCGAGACCCACAGCGTGTTCGAGATTCCCGCCAGCAACGCGCGGCCATAGGTGTCGGCCGGCGAATAGGCGATCCGCGACTCAGCGATCTCGAAACCCGCCTCGCGCCCGAGAAAGTCGAAGCCGACCCGGATCTGCCGCTGCGCGAGGTTGTGCTGCGTGTTGTCGACCAGGTACCAGCCGACGCCGACAACGGCCGCAAGCAGCAGCAGTTGCCAGACGATGCCGCGTGCCCGTTCGTTGGAAAGCATTCCGGGGAAGGGAAGGGGGAAGGGGAAGAGAGCGAAGGGAGAAGGGTGGGGCGGGGCAGGCGGGGGTGGGCGCGCTTCTAGCCGCCAGGTGCTTCGTCAGCCGTCACGAGGGCGCCGTCACGCGAGGCGGGTGGCGCGATCGCGGATGGCGCGATCGAGACGACGCTGTTCACGCAACCCGCGCGCCGCCGCCACGCATCGCACCGACCCATCCTTCCCCCTCTCCCCTTGACCCTTCCCTTACCTCACCGAATCGGCGGCGCGTACATCAGGCCGCCGTCACGCCATTGGGCATTCAGGCCGCGTTCGAGGCCCAGCGGCTCGATGTTGCGCTTGTAGATTTCGCCGTAGTTGCCTACTGCCTTGATCACGCGCACGAGCCAGTCGTTGTCGAGGCCGAGCCCCTTGCCGATGTCGCCGGAGGCGCCGAGCATGCGCTGGACTGCGGGGTCCTTGCTCTCGGCCTTCATCTTCTCGACGTTTTCGGACGTGATCCCGTATTCCTCGGCCTCGATCAGGCCGAACAGCGTCCACTTGGCGATCGTGAAGAACTCCCAGTCGCCGCGGCGTACCAGCGGCCCGAGCGGCTCCTTGGAGATCGCGTCGGGCAGGATCACGTAGTCGTCCTTGTTCGGGGCGGTCAGCCGCGTCGAGGCGAGGCCCGAGATGTCGGTCGTGAAGACGTCGCAGCGGCCGGAAAAGAAGGCCTGCGTCAGTTGCGGGAGCTCGGCGACCACGACCGGCTTGAAGCTCATCCCCTTGCTGCGGAAGTAGTCGGCAAGGTTCAGTTCGGTCGTCGTGCCGGGCAGCACGCAGACGGTGGCGCCGTCGAGCTCGGAGGCCTTGGTGACGCCGATCTTCTTCGGCACCATGAAGCCCTGTCCGTCATAGAACCAGGTGCCGAGGAAAACGGCGCCGAGCGTCGAGTCGCGCGTGGCGGTCCAGGTCGTGTTGCGCGACAGGATGTCGACTTCGCCCGACTGCAGCACGGTGAAGCGGTTCTGCGTATTGGTCGGCACGTACTCGACCTTCTTCGGGTCGCCGACGATCGCCGTGGCGACCGCCTTGCAGAACTCGGCGTCGATGCCTGTCCAGTCGCCCTTGCCATCGGGTGCGGAGAAGCCGACGAGGCCGGTGTGCACGCCGCAGCGCAGTACCCCCTTCGACTTGATCGCATCGAGCGTGGGCCCGGCGAGCGCCAGCGCCGGTGTCAGGAATGCCGCCGCCGTGGCGATGTGCACCAGTGTTCTTCCGATCATCGTCCCCTCCGCTCAGTATCCGTTTTGGTGCCCGAAGTCTAAGCACGCAGGGCGACGGGGACAAGCGCGGATGTCGAGCGCGGCGAGACGAA
>JAAZBL010000345.1 GCA_012513825.1 Limnobacter sp.
CCGCGCTGGGCAACGCCGCGTCGTTCGCCGGCGGAATCCTGCAGTCCTTCGAGGACGGCACCGACGAATGGCGCTACCAGGTCGGCGTCGCGGGCCGGCTCGGCTACGTGGCCGCGCAGCTCGCCGCGGCCGGCTCGGTCTCGGCGCCGCGTGCCTTCGAGGGCCGTGCCGGCTTCGTGCCGGTGTTCGCGCGCACGGAATGCGAGGTCGAAGCGCTGGCGGCGCGCCTCGGGCGCGACTGGTCGATCCACCGCGTGACCTTCAAGCCGTATCCGGTCTGCGCGTTCAACCAGACGCCGGTGATCGCGGCGCTGAAGCTGCGCGAGCGCATCGGCGGACGCAGCGTCGCGCGACTGCGGGTGCGCATGAACCCGTTCGAAGCCGGTTATGCCGGCATGGACTCGACCGGGCCCTTCTCGAGCCTGTCCGGCACGCTGATGAGCATCCCGTTCTGCATCGCCAACACGCTGTGCAACGGCACGCCCACCGTGCGCAACATGACCACCTACGACGACGCGGCCGTGAACGCGCTCGTCGAACGGATCGAGCTGGTTCCCGACGAGAGTGTTGCCCGGCTCTGCTGCGAGATCGACGCCACGCTCGCCGACGGCGACACGCTGTCCGAGGAGCAGCGGATGACCGCTGCCGACTATTCGTACGACTGGGAAACCGTGTCCGGACTCGTCCGGCGGGTCGGCGCCGAAACCGACGTGCCGGGCGAGGCATTCGACCGGATCGAGGCCTTTGCCGCCGACCCCGCTTCGGCAGGCATCGCCGACGTCGTCGCTTGTTTCGCGCTGCTTCCGTCAACGCGGGGCTGACGACCACCAGCGCTGCGTGCTTCGAACGACGGCCCCGCCGGGGCCGCAAGCCTTCCACCAGCAGGAGACATCGCAATGAACGATCACGAAGTTCGCGGAAACCGTCGTCGCACGCTGATCAAGGGCGCCGGTGCGGCCGCCGCACTCGCCGGCATCGGCGCGCCCGCCATCGTCCGCGGCCAGACCAAGCCGATCCGCATCGCCATGCCGACGATCCTGTCGGGGCGCGTGGCGACGCTGGGCCTGTCGTCACGCAACGCGGTGACGATGGAAGTCGAGCGCATCAATGCGGCCGGCGGGCTGGCCGGTCGTCCGATCGAGATGGTGGTCCGGGATTCCAAGGGGCAGCCGCAGGAGGCCGCGCGGGTGGCGCGCGAACTCGTGAACAGCGAGGGTTGCGAGATCCTGCTCGACGCAGAGGCCTCGTCGGGTGCATTCGCCGTGCACGAGGTGGCGCGCGACCTCGGTGTGCTGTGCATCCATACGAACTCGGAAACGTCGGCGCTTACCGCCGATCCGAAGCTGCATTCGCCGATGGTGTTCCGCTGCGCGCGCCAGGGCATCCACGACTCGATCGTCGGCGGTGCCTACGCCGCGCAGGTGGCGCGCGAGAAGAAGCTGACGAACTGGATGACCTGCTCGCCCGACTACGCCTACGGGCGCGATACCACGGCCGAATTCCTCCAGTACCTGAAGCACTTCCACAAGGACGTCGAGATCACCGGCGAGGTCTGGCCCAAGCTGTTCCAGCCGGACTACAGCGAAGTGATCACGCGGCTGATCCAGGGCAAGCCGCAGGCGATCTATTCGTGCCTGTGGGGCGGCGACCTCAGCTCGTTCATCGACCAGGGCAACATCTACGCGATGTTCAAGGACCGGCAGTTCTTTGCCGTGAACATGGCCGACTACACGGTGCTGACCAAGGTCAAGAACGTGCCGGAAAACCTGCATTCGGGCACCCGCTATCTGCGCAGCTTCCCGAACACGGCCGCGAACAACGCCTGGGGCGACGCCTACTTCAAGCGATTCGGCGAGTTCCCGACGAACTGGTCGTGGCAGAACGCGTCGGCCATGGAGTTCCTGGCCCAGGCCGCGGCGAAAGCGCAGAGCAGCGACCCGAAGAAGCTGGCCGAGGCGCTGGCGGGGCTGACGATCGACTCGCCATTCGGCCAGAACGGCAAGCTGACGCTGCGCGAGTCGGACCATACGCTGGTCGACTATGCGGCGGGCTGGGGCGTCCTGACGAACAAGGAGCCGTACATGTCGAAGCCCGTCCCCGGCGACTGGAAACAGATCGCCGAGCTCGAGGCCGAATGGAAGAAGAGCAGGGGCTTCGCCTGAACAGGAGCAGGCGGCCAACGGGGAGCACGCTTCGTGAATCCATCCGAACTGCTGGACTGCGTGACGTCGGTGTCCTGCCTCGTCACGCAGACGACCACGGGCCTGATCATCGGGGCGTTGCTGTTCCTGGTGGCCGCCGGACTCACGCTGATCTTCGGTGTGCTCGGGGTCGTGAACTTCGCGCACGGCTCCCTGTACATGCTCGGCGCCTACCTCGCGCTGACCGTGTTCCGCGCCACCGACAGCTTCCTCGCTGCGGCGCTCGGCGCCGGCTTCGGCGTTGCGCTGTTCGCGGTCGTGTTCGAGCGGCTGTTCATGCGTCGCGTCTACGGGACCGACGTCCTGATGCAGTTGCTCGTCTGCTATGCGTTCATCCTGATCCTGGATGACGTGGTGAAGATCGTCTGGGGCGGCGAGTTCCTGTCGATGGGCATGCCGGAGGCGTTCCAGAGTCCGCCGTTCTTCGTCGGCGGCGGCGTGGTGCCGGTCTTCTACCTGTTCCTGATGATCGTGGCGGTGGCGATCGCCCTGCTGCTCTGGTGGGTCCTTCGGTTCACTAAGGTCGGCAAGACCGTGCGGGCGGCGGCGCAGAACCCGACGATGACCTCGGCACTCGGGATCAACACCGATCTCGTCTATGCCGGCGTCTTCGCCTGCGGCGGGCTGCTCGCCGGCCTCGCCGGCGCGCTGGCCGCGCCGGTGCGGTCGATGTCCCCCGGCATGGGATTCTCGATCCTGATCGAATCGTTCATCGTCACCGTGATCGGCGGCATGGGTTCGGTCGGCGGGGCGCTGGTGGGCGCACTGCTGATCGGGCTCG
>JAAZBL010000346.1 GCA_012513825.1 Limnobacter sp.
CCGGAGAAGCTGTAGGCGCCGCTGCCCGCCTTGTCGAACTTGCCGCCGGCATGCAGCCGCGTGAACACGATCTCGACGACCGGCACGCCCTCTTCGGGATGCGCGCCGACCGGGATGCCGCGGCCGTCGTCGTCGACGGTGATGCTGCCGTCTTCGTGCATCGTCAGCACGATCTCGCGGCAGAAACCGGCGAGCGCTTCGTCGGCCGAGTTGTCGATGGCCTCCTGGACGATGTGCAGCGGATTTTCGGTGCGGGTGTACATGCCCGGGCGCTGGCGCACCGGCTCCAGGCCCTTCAGGACGCGAATCGAGGCTTCGCTGTAGTCGCTCTTGCGTGTTGCCATTGAGGAAAAGGCGGGTGGGTTCTTGTTCGGCGGAATCGGCGGCCTTATCGCCGCCCGCTCGATCGGGCAAGCTGCCCGAGCGGCGCGACGGCCGTGTCGTGACCGAACTCGAACGGGAGAACGGCCGTGCCGCGACCGGACACTCGGGGGTGGCCGGCTAACGCGACATCGGGATGCCGCACATCTGGAGCAGGCTCGCGAAGTCGAGCACGCGATCCGGGCTCAGGTAGGCGAGGAACGCCCAGACCACCGCGAAGCCGAGCAGTACGGCCAGCAACAGCCAGCCGGCGATCCGCAGCGTCTGCGAAGTGTTCACGGCCGGCCGCCTGACGGCAGCGCCGTGCGGGCTAGAATCGATCGATCCACGGGCGTCATGCCCCGATTCTACTTGCCACCGCCTGCTCCCGGAAAAAATGACCGACGCCGATCGCCGCACGAAGCGGCCACCCTCCGCCAGCACGCTGCTCGTACACGGCGACCGCGAACTGTCCGGCGACCGGTCGCTGGCACCGCCGATCACGCCCTCGTCCGCGCACGCCGCCCGCGATGCCGGCGAGTTCGCCGAGATGGCGAGCAAGCCGCGCCACCAGCGCTTCTACACGCGCTATGGCAACCCGACGCAGGAGCGCGCCGCACATCTGATCGCGCGCCTCGAAGGCGGCGAAGCGGCGCTGATGACGGCCAGCGGCATGGGCGCGATCAGCACGACGGCGCTCGGGCTGCTGAAGGCCGGCGACCTGGTCGTTGCGCAGACCAGCCACTACATGGGGACGACCAAGCTGTTCACCGAGGTGCTGCCGCGCTTCGGCGTACGCACGAAGCTCGTCGACCAGGCCGACACCGCGGGGCTGGTCGCCGCGATCGGCGAAGGCGCCCGGCTGGTCATGGTCGAGACGCCGGCCAACCCGACGATGGCGCTGACCGACCTCGCCGAAGTGGCTGCGGCGGCGAAGGCGGCCGGCGCGATCAGCGTCGCCGACAACACCTTCGCCAGCCCGATCAACCAGCGCCCGCTCGATGCCGGCATCGACGTCGTCGTCCACAGCGCGACCAAGTACCTGGGCGGGCATCACGACCTGGTGGCCGGCGTCGTCGTCGGCGACACCGAGACGATCGAACGGATCTGGCAGATGTCGACCGTGATCGGCGCGACGCTCGGCGCCTTCGACGCCTGGCTGCTGCTGCGCGGGCTGCGCACGCTGCCGCTGCGCGTGGCGCGGGCGAACGCGAACGCGCTGGCGATCGCACGCTTTCTGGAAAGACATCCGGCCGTCGAAGCGGTCCACTACCCGGGGCTCGAATCGCATCCACAGCATGCACTGGCGCTTCGCCAGATGAAGGACGGCTTCGGCGGCGTGCTGGCCGTGCGCATCCGGGGCGGCTACGAGCCGGCGGCGCGCTTCGTCGCCGGTCTGCGGCTGTTCACGAATGCGGTCAGCCTCGGCGGCGTCGAGTCGCTGGCCGTGCATGCGGCCGCGATGTGGGCCGGCACGCTCGACGACGAGCAGATGCGCACGGCAGGCGTCGAGCCGGGCATGGTGCGGCTCGCCTGTGGCATCGAGGAGGCCGAGGATCTGATCGCGGATCTGGCGCAGGCACTGGACAAGGTCGGTCAGGCCCCAGAACCCCCGTCATGACCAGCCATTCGCACACTGTCGGCGCCCGCACCTATCGCTTCGACGACCTGCGAACGTTGATGGCGCGGGCCAGTCCGGAGCGCTCGGGCGACCAGCTGGCCGGCGTCGCGGCGGGTTCGGCCGAGGAGCGGGTGGCCGCGCAGATGGCGCTGGCCGATCTGCCGCTGCGCCGCTTCCTCGACGAAGCGGTGGTTCCGTACGAAGACGACGAAGTCACGCGCCTGATCATCGACGGGCACGACGCGGCGGCGTTCGAGCCGGTCGCGCACCTGACGGTCGGCTCCTTTCGCGATTGGCTGCTGTCCGACGTCGTCGACGGCGCGGCCCTCGCCGCGCTTGCGCCCGGCCTGACGCCCGAGATGGCGGCCGCGGTCAGCAAGATCATGCGCAACCAGGACCTGATCCTCGTCGCACGCAAGTGTGCGGTGCGCACCCGCTTTCGCAACACGCTCGGCCTGCCCGGACGGCTGGCGACACGGCTGCAGCCGAACCATCCGACCGACGACGTCGCCGGCATCGCC
>JAAZBL010000347.1 GCA_012513825.1 Limnobacter sp.
GCCGTAGTAGGCGGCGCCGCGGGCCACGGCCAGGTCGAGGTCGGCGCCCTCGAGCAGGCGCGCCGGCGCCGCGCCTTCGGCTTCGAGCCAGCCGTTGACGATCCCGAGCAGCCGCTCGCCGATCAGCGCGGACTTCAGCACGCCGCCGTTGAACAGCACCGCGCTCGGGTGCAGGAAGCTCGCGCCTTCGGGCAGGCGCGCGGCGAACCCTTCGAGTTCGGTCGTCGCCGCGAGCTGGCGGCCGAGGAAGGCCGCCAGATGGCGCGTGACCGCCGCGTCCTGTGCGTACGGCAGGCCGAGTTGCGTCAGCGCGCCGCGCGCACGGCCTTGCGGGCGATCGGACACCGCGACCTGCGGGAAGAAGCCTTCGACGAGAAGCTGGACGATCTCGTCGCGAGTGACCTCGCTGCGGATCGAACCGCCGACCAGCTTCGAGCCGCGGCTTGGCACGACGACCGGCACCGACTGCGTGTCCGGGTCGCCGAGCAGACGCTCCTTCGCGGCCCGGCATGCATGCGCGAGCGCGCGCAGTTGCCACGGATCGAGCTGCCTGCCGTCGGCGGCGAGCTTGCGCGCCACGCCGTAGGCGAGCGCGAGGTCCATGTTGTCGCCGCCGAGCAGGATGTGGTCGCCGACCGCCACGCGCTGCAGCTCCAGCTCGCCGTCGCGTTCGAGCACGGCGATCAGCGAGAAGTCGGTCGTGCCGCCGCCGATATCGACGACCAGGATCACGTCGCCGCGTTCGACCTGCCTGCGCCAAGCGCCGGCGCTCGCATGGATCCAGCTGTACAGCGCGGCCTGCGGCTCCTCGAGCAGCGTCAAGCGTCCGAAACCGGCCTCGGCCGCGGCCTCGGCGGTCAGCTCGCGCGCGGCCGGATCGAAGGACGCCGGAATCGTGACCGTCAGGTCCTGCTCGTCGAACGGCGCATCGGGGTGCGCGTGGTTCCAGGCATCGCGCAGGTGCGACAGGTAGCGCACCGAAGCCGCGACCGGCGACACGCGGGCGATCTCGTCGGGCGCGTCGACCGGCAGGATCGCCGCGCGCCGGTCGACGCCCGGGTGCGAAAGCCAGCTCTTGGCGCTGGACACGAGCCGGATCGGCGTGGCCGCCCCACGCGTGCGCGCGAGCTCGCCGACGGCGAAGTCGGCCTCTGCGCGCCACGGCAGGCCCAGGTCGCCCGCGCCGAATTCGTCGGGGTGCGGCAGGTACAGGAACGACGGCAGCAGCGGCAGGTCCTCGATCGCGCCAGGCCCCGTCGACTGCGGAATCGCGAGGACTTGCTGCGTCGCCTGCTCGCCGTCGCTGGCCGCGATGTCGACGTAGCCGAGCGCGCAGTGCGTGGTCCCGAGGTCGATGCCGATCGCGTAGCGCGGCCCGCTCACAGCTCCACCTCCGCCTGCGCGACGATCGCGGCATCGTGGCTTTCGGCCAGCTTCGGCAGCCGCGTCTCAACCACGCGCCAGCCGCGATGGGCGAGGCTGCCGGTGAACGGCGGCTCGCCGACGACCCGGCCGGTCACGCGCACCGCGGCCGCGTCGAAGCCCGGCTCGAGCGTGATCCGGCTGCCTTCGGCTTCTGCGCGCACCGGCTCGAGCGTGAAGTGCTCGCGCAGCACCTTGCGGCAGCCTTCGTGGACGATGCGGGCGGCAGCGCCGACCTCGGCATCGGCGTACGCGGTCATGTCCTCCTCGACGAAGTCGATCAGCCGCGCATCG
This sequence comes from Limnobacter sp., assembly GCA_012513825.1. Classification (GTDB taxonomy): domain Bacteria; phylum Pseudomonadota; class Gammaproteobacteria; order Burkholderiales; family Burkholderiaceae_E; genus Zeimonas. The sequence goes on from JAAZBL010000347.1 coordinate 1,717, forward strand.
CGCTGCAACAGCCCGAGCAGTTGCAGCGCCGACTCGTGCGGCGCTTCGCGCAGCACCGGGGCCGCGGGGGCGGATGCAGCGGGGGCAGCCTCCACGGCGGGTCCGGCGGCGACCCGTCCGTCGGCTTCGTCAGGCGCCTCGGGCAGGACCTCGCCCCGGCGCAGCCTGGCCACCCGGCCGGCGAGTTCGGCGTTGCCGATGATGGCGAAGAAGCTGCCGAATGCAAGGGCGATCCTGCTCGGCAGCGAGGGGGTGGGTCGGGTCATCGGGACTCCAGTTCGGCAGCCTCGACGTCACGCCTCGCCGCTTTCGGGCGGACCGCGCCACGGAGAGGACGGACGTCGGAACAATGATATGGTGCAGTGCAATATAGCCGATCGGGCCTGCGCTATCCGAGCGCCTGCATCCGCAAGCGGCGCGCCGCATCCTCGTCGCGCGCATCGTCGATCTCGCGCATCACACCGCGAAGGTCGACGACCGTCGCCTCGTGTTCGAAACGCCCGCTCAGTTCGACCTCGGGGTGCAGGGCACCCCGACGGTACAGATCCCAGATCTCGTTTCCGTAGTCGGTATCGAGCAACTCGGCTGCGAAACCGCCGAAGAAGATGCGCAGGTTCGCGACATCGCGCAACAGCATCCGCTGCGCGTGGTTGTTGCCCGCCGCGTCGACCGCCTGCGGCAGATCGATGATCACCGGACCGTCTGCCGCCAGCAGGATGTTGAATTCCGACAGGTCGCCGTGCACGATGCCCGCACCGAGCATCCTCACGACCTCGACCAGCAGCGTGGCGTGATGCGCGCGCGCCTCGTCGGCAGTGAACACGACGTCGTTGAGCCGCGGGGCCGAATTGCCGTCCTCGTCCGTCACGAGGTCCATCAGCAGCACGCCGTCGCAGAAGTTGTGCGGGCGAGGCACGCGCACGCCGGCGGCGGCGAGGCGGTACAGCGCATCGACTTCGGCGCTTTGCCAGGCCGCTTCGCTCGCCTGGCGGCCGAAGCGCGTTCCCTTGGCCATCGCGCGAGCCTGGCGGGAGTTGCGGACCTTGCGATTCTCGGTGTAGTCGACCGCCTGCCGGAAACTGCGCTCGGTCGCCTCCTTGTAGACCTTCGCGCACAAGCTCTCGCCGCCGGAGCGAACGACGTAGACCGTCGCTTCCTTGCCGCTCATCAAC
>JAAZBL010000041.1 GCA_012513825.1 Limnobacter sp.
GAAATCGACAGTCCGGCGACGAGCCGGCCGGTGTCGTCCCGCACGCCGGCGGCGATGCAGCGCACGCCCAGCTCCAGTTCCTCGTTGTCGCGCGCGTAGCCGCGCGCGCGCACCAGCGCAAGCTCGCGCTCCAGGCGTGCCGGGTCGGTGATGCTGTTCTTCGTGTGGCCGACGAGCCCGGTTCGCGCCGCATAGGCCCGCACGTTCTTCGGCTCGTCGAGCGCGAGGAACAGCTTGCCGACCGACGTCAAGTGCAGCGGCGCGCGGCCGCCGACTGCGCGGACGACCTGCATGCCCGAGCGCTCGGAGACCGCACGCTCGACGTAGACGATCTCGTCGCCCTGCCGGATCGACAGGTTGACCGGCTGCCCCGTCGCACGGTGCAATTCGCGCATCGGGGCCTGGGCCGCGTCGCGCACGTTCAGGCGCGACTTGACCAGGTTGCCGAGCTCGAGAAGACGGATACCGAGCTGGTAGCTGCCCGGCTCCGAGCGGTCGACCAGGCGCGACGCGACCAGGTCGTTCAGGATCCTGTGCGCGGTCGACGGATGCAGCCCGGTGCGGACCGACAGGTCCTTCAGGCTGACGGGATCGGACTGTTCGGCGAGTGCGTCGAGCAGCGAAACGAGGCGATCAATGACCTGGATCGCGGTCTTGCCCGCAGAATCCGGGTTGCGAGGACGAGGCATGACGAAATTCTATACCACGAAGTGAAATTCGTCAGCCGCGCCGCCGAGCCGGTCCGACGAGCGGCATCCAGGCCTTGCCGCGCCCGTGCAAAGCCGGCAGGATCGCGCCCGTGGCGGTATGCTCCCCTCGACGGCAACCCCGCAGGCAAGGCATGAAGAAGACCGACGACTCCGATGCCGGAAAGCCCCATCGCGGCGGCGACGCGCGCGGCAGCAACGAAGCCGGGTCCGGCAGCCCCGCGAAGCTGCCCGCGCACGGCGAGCCCGAGTCGCCGATCGCGGTGCGGGTCAAGGCGATCGAGTCGCTGCTCGTCGCGAAAGGCTACGTCGACCCGGCGGCGCTCGACGTGCTGATCGATACCTACGAAAACCGGATCGGCCCGCGCAATGGCGCACGCGTCGTCGCGCGCGCGTGGACCGATCCCGAATTCGATCGCTGGCTGGACCGCGACGCCACGGCCGCGATCGCTTCGCTCGGTTACACCGGACGCCAGGGCGAACACATGATCGTCGTGCGCAACACGCCGCAGGTCCACAACCTGGTGGTCTGCACGCTGTGCTCGTGTTATCCGTGGCCGGTGCTCGGCCTGCCGCCGGTCTGGTACAAGTCGGCGCCATACCGTTCGCGCGCGGTCGCCGACCCGCGCGGCGTGCTCGCCGAGTTCGGCGTCGAACTGCCGCCCGGAACCGAGATCCGCGTCTGGGACTCGACCGCCGAGATCCGCTACCTGGTGCTGCCGATGCGTCCGGAGGGCACCGAAGGCTGGAACGAGGAGGCGCTCGCCGGGCTGGTCAGCCGCGACGCGATGATCGGCACCGCGGTGGTCGAGCGTCCGGACGCGGCAACGGCGGCGAGGCAGCGATGAACGGAGCACAGGATCTCGGCGGCCAGCACGGCTTCGGGCCGATCGCCCCGGAGCCCGACGAGCCGGTCTTCCACGACGAATGGGAGCGACGCGCGATGGCCTTGACCGTGCTGATGGGCCCGGTCGGCGGCTGGACGATCGACGAATCGCGCGCGGCCCGCGAGTCGCTGCCGCCGGTGCAGTATCTGTCGAGCAGCTACTACGAGATCTGGATCGCCGCGCTCGAGAAGCTGATGCTCGAACGCGGACTGGCCACCGAGGACGAGCTTCATTCGGGACGAATGATCGAAGCACCCGTGACCGGGCGTCCGCCGGCGCTCGCGGCCGATCGCGTGCAGGCGGCGCTCGCACGCGGCGGACCCTCGGTGCGCGAAGCGCAGGCACCGGCGCGTTTCGCGATCGGCGACGCCGTGCGCACGATCAGGATGAATCCGGTCATCCACACGCGATTGCCCCGCTACGCACGCGGCCGGCGCGGCACGATCGTGCTGGTGCACGGTGTGCACGTCTACCCGGACAGCAGCGGCGCCGGCCGGGGCGAAGACCCGCAATGGCTGTACACCGTGCGTTTCGAGGCTGCCGAGTTGTGGGGCGCCGACACGACGGCGTCGGCGGTTCACGTCGACTGCTGGGAACCGTATCTCGAACCGGCATGAGTCGTCGTCGGAACATGGGCCTCCCAGGACCTGGGCGCGACGAGGGCGACATCATGAACGAAGTCCGTTCGATCGCCGATGCGATCGCCGCTTGCGGGCTGCCCGAGAGCACCGGCGCCGCATTCGAGGTCCCCTGGCAGGCGCAGTTGTTCGCGATCACGCTGGCGCTGCACGAGGCCGGTCATTTCGACTGGCCGGAGTGGGCGGCCTGCCTGTCGCAATCGATCCGCGACGCACAAGCCGCCGGCGACCCCGACCTCGGCGACACCTACTGGTCGCACTGGCTGACGGCGCTCGAGCGCCTGCTGCACGACAAGGGCATCGCCGGGCCCTTGCAGCTGGCTGCACGGCGCGAGGCGATCCGTGCCTACTCGCGGGTGGCTCGCGCGGCGAGCCTGATGAAGGCAGAATAGGCCGGGCGCCGCTGTCGACGGCGCCGCGGCGGAACGGTGGGAGGGCCGAGTCCGAGGCCGCCCGCATCGGAGGCGACGCCCATGGCGAAGCGGCAGGACATCGGATTCGTGATCCCCGGCAGTGCCACTGCCGACAGCGTCCTCGATGCGGACGGCGGCGATGCGGTGCTGCGCTCGGGGCGCAGCAAGGGCGCCGTGCGGCTCGGTGCGCGGCGCGGTGCCGGCGAGTCGGTGCGGCTGGTCGCGAGTCCCGGCGAAGACGTCGTCGTGCTCGGCATCGACAATGGCCCGACGCTGGTCCTGCATCCGGAGAACGCGCGCGACCTGATGCTGTCGCAGGACACGCGCAGCCGCAGTGCGTCGCGCGGCGCGGCCGAAGTCGAAGTGCCGGCGCAGCTCGGCTGGCCGGGCCTCGAGCAGGCGGCCGGGCAGGGCGCCACCCGCGGCGCGCCGATGCGCGGCTGGCTCGGGCGCGTCGTGCTGCGAAGCTTCGAGGTGATCACCGGCATCGCGAAGGACAATGCCGCGAACATGCTCGCGGCGACGGCGACCAGACGGCTCGACGGCCGAGTCGATGCCGGCGTCTACCGACTCGGCGTCGAACCCTTCGAGGCCCTGAAGACCAGCGGACGCAAGCTCGATACGGTGTCGCCGGGCACCTCCGACCGACCGCTGCTGGTGCTCGTGCATGGCACCTTCGTCGATACCGCGAGCACCTTCGGCCAGCTCTGGCGCCAACATCCGCAGCGCGTCGAAGCGCTGTTCGAGCACTATCGCGGCCGGGTCTTCGCGCTCGACCATCCGACGCTGGGCGAAAGCCCGATCGGCAATGCGCTGACGCTGCTGCGCGCGATGCCCGACGAAGCGCGCCTGCACCTGCTGACTCATTCGCGCGGCGGCCTCGTCGCCGAGGCACTGGCGCGTGCGAGTGCCGGCCGGCCGCTCGGCAAAGCCGAGATCGCGTTGTTCGATGGCCCCGCGCTGGCGAACCATCGGGCCGAGCTCGAGGCGCTTTACGAACTGGCCGCGCGCAAGCGGCTGCGCATCGAGCGCGTCGTCCGCGTCGCCTGTCCGGCCCGCGGCACGCTGCTGGCCAGCACCCGGCTCGATGCCTACCTGTCGGTGCTGCGCTGGGGGCTGCAGGTGGCCGGCATCGCCGTGCTGCCCGAGTTCGTCGATTTCCTCGCCGAGGTCGCGCGCCGTCGCGCCGACCCGAGGCAGCTTCCCGGCCTCGAAGCGATGATGCCCGGCAGTGCGGTGATCCAGTGGCTGAACCGGGCCGAAGCACCGCTGCCCGGCGAGCTGCGGGTCGTGGCCGGCGACGCGGCGGGCGACACGCTCGGTGCCTGGATCAAGACGCTGCTCGCAGACGCCTTCTTCTGGACCGACAACGATCTCGTCGTGCAGACGCGGTCGATGTACGGCGGCACTCCGCGCGGCACCGCCGAGCCGACGTCCGCCGGCGCCGCTGCGGCCGCGCCGCAGGCGGGCAATGCCGCGAGCTTCGTGCTGGATCGCGGCGACAAGGTCACTCACTTCGGCTACTTCGCCAACGAATCGACGGCGGCGGCGATCTGCAATGGATTGATCGAGGATGCGCCGCCGGAATTCCAGCCGATCGGCCCGCTGTCGGCCGCCGGCAAGGATCCGAGCGGCAGTCGGGCCGAGCAGGCCGTCAGGCGCTCGCGCGGGCCGGGAGACGATGGCCGGCCCGCTTCGGAGCGGCCGGCCGTCGTCGTGCTGCCCGGCATCCTCGGTTCGAACCTGGCGCTCGACGGCGACCGGATCTGGCTCGGCTGGCGCTTCGTCAACGGGCTGAAGCGGCTGCAATGGGAGCCCGAACGCGACAGCCGCGTGACCCCGGACGGTCCGGTCGGTGCCGTCTACGACGAGCTGCTCGTGTACCTGGCAGACAGCCACGAGGTCGTGCCGTTCGCGTTCGACTGGCGCAGGCCGATCGAGGACGAGGCACGTCGGCTGGCAGATACCGTCGATGCACTGCTGGACGCCCGAGCGGCGAGCGGGCAGCCGGTGCGATTGCTCGCCCATTCGCTAGGCGGCCTGGTCGCGCGCACGATGCAGCTCGAGCGGCCGCAGACCTGGCAGCGGATGATCGCGCATCCGCAGGCCCGCCTGCTGATGCTCGGCACGCCGAACGGCGGCTCCTGGGCGCCGATGCAGGTGCTGACCGGCGACGACACCTTCGGGAACCTGCTGGCTGCCATCGGCGCACTGTTCGACGACTCGGGCTCGCGCGAAGTGATGGCCGGAATGCCGGGCTTCCTGCAGTTGCAGGCCGGCCTGCTCGACCCGGTGCTCGAACTGTCGCAGGAGTCGACCTGGCAAACGTTGGCCAAGAAAGACATCGCCTTTCTTGAGGAGCGCAACCACTGGCACCAGGATGGGCAGCAACTGGCGGTCTATCGCTGGAGCGCGCCGCCGCAGCCGATCCTCGACCGGGCGGTCGCACTGCGTCGCAGGCTCGACGAACAGGCGGCCAGCCTTGCGTCCGATGCCGAGCGGATGCTGCTCGTCGTCGGCCGTTCGCGCTTCACGCCCGACGGCTTCCGGATGGGGCTCGAGGGACTCGAATACCTCGATGCGGTCGACGGCGGCGACGGCCGGGTCACGCTGGCCAGCGCGCAACTGCCCGGCGTCGCGACCTGGCAGTGCCGGGTCGCGCACGGCGACCTGCCGAAGGCGCGCGACGCCTTCGACGCCTATCTCGAACTGCTGAGCGAAGGGCGCACCGATCGCCTGCCGGCACTGCCGACCGGCGTTCGCCGCGGCGGCGTCGACGAGCCGCCGATCCTGCGGGTGCCGAGCCGGCCCTCGCGCGGCCTCAGCCGGGCCGAGCCGCCGACGCTCGATCCGTTCGCGGGCGAGCCGTCGGCAGCGGAGCGGCGTCGGCAGCGAAGGGGGCTGCCTTCGCGGCTGCCGGTGACGGTGGTCAACGGCAACCTCGTATTCGTGAGCCGGCCGCTGCTGCTCGGGCATTACGAGTCGACGGCGCTGACCGGGGTCGAGCGCGTGGCCGATTCGCGGATCGGCGGGACGATGGCCGAGGCGCTGCAGGCCGGACTCTATCCGTCGCAGATCGGCACGCACCAGGTCTTCGTCAACACGAGGCACGACCCGGCCCGCTTCGGCGCGATCCCGCGTCCGCCGGCCGTCATCGTCGTCGGACTCGGCGAAGAAGGGGCGCTGCGCCACACCCGGCTCAGCGAAGCCGTTCGGCAGGCGGTGATCGCCTGGGCGCAACGGGAAAGCGAGCGAGGCGCAGGCGGGGCGAGCACTCTCGAGCTCGCTGCCACGCTGCTCGGCAGCGGAGGCAGCGGCATCGACCCGGGCGGCGCTGCGCAGGCCGTCGCCGCCGGCGTTGCCGAAGCCAATCGCCGTCTAAAGCACGTCGACTGGCCGCTCGTCGGCCGGCTGCAATTGATCGAGCTGTACCTGGATCGCGCGACCGAGGCGCATCGCGCGCTGACGATGCTGGCCGAATCGCGGCCCGGCGAATTCTCGATCGATCCGACGATCGAAGTCGGCAACGGCGCGCATCGGCAGCCGGCCGACGGCAACTATCGCGGCGCCGGACACGATTTCGTCACGGCGATCGAACGCGACGATCCCCGCGGACGGTCGCTGATCGAATACACGCTGGACACCCGGCGTGCGCGAAGCGAGGTGCGTGGATCGGCAACGCAGCCGCAGCTCGTCGAGCGGCTGCTCGAGGCGGCCGCCGCCAGCGCCACGCTCGACGCCCAGACCGGACGCAGCCTTTTCCAGTTGCTGGTACCGGTGGAGCTGCGTCCGTTCCTGTCGGGTTCGACGGCCGTCGTCATGCAGCTCGACCAGCGCACCGCACGTTACCCGTGGGAGTTGCTCGATACGCCGGAAGGCGCCGAAGAGGAGCCCTGGGCAGTCCGAACGAGCCTGATCCGCAAGCTGCGCACCGAAGATTTTCGTCGGCAACCGGTCGCGGCCGGCAGCGAGGGCCGGGTGGTGGTGATCGGCGAGCCCCAGTGCGACCGCAGCCGTTTCGCCGAACTGCCGGCCGCACGCGCCGAAGCGGAGGCGGTCGCCACGATCTTCGACGTGCAGCCACTGCTCGGACCCGATGCACTGGCTGCGGTCAATGCCGTGCTCGACGGGCCGCTGCGCGTGCTGCACATCGCCGGGCATGGCGAGCACCACGACGACGGTACCGGCGGCGTGATCCTGTCGGGCGGCGCCGTGCTCGGCCCGCGCGAAATGGCCGCGATGGAACGCGTGCCCGAGCTGGTCTTCGTCAACTGCTGCTACACCGGCCAGGTGAAACCGGAATCCGGAGCGATGGCCAACGCGCTCGGCGTCCGGCGCCTGCCGTTCGCAGCCAGCCTCGCCGAGCAATTGATCCTCAACGGCGTGCGCTGCGTGGTCGCCGCCGGGTGGGCCGTCGAAGACACGGCCGCCAAGGTATTCGCACAGACCTTCTACGAACGACTGAAGCAGGGCGAGCGCTTCGTCGATGCGGTCGGCGCGGCACGCCGGGCGGCCTGGCTGCAGAACCGCGGCGGCAACACCTGGGCTGCCTACCAGTGCTACGGCGACCCGGACTGGCGCTACGAGGTGCCGGTCGACGGTCGTCCCCGAGCCGTCGAGCTGCCTTCGGTCGTGTCGGCGCCGGCGCTGGCCCGGCTCCTCGAGTCCGAGGCCATCGACGCGCAGTTCGAAGATCCGCCCGGCCCCGCGCGCAACGAGGCGCGCGGCCAGCGGCTCGAACGGATCCGCGCGCTGGAAGCGCGGTACGCAGGAAGCTGGGGCGGGAAGGGGGCCGTCGCCGAAGCCTTCGGCCGAGCCTATGCGCAGAGCGGCGACACCGACGCGGCAATGCGCTGGTATCGGGCAGCGACGAGTGCCGCCGACGGCGGCGCGTCGCTTGCCGCCGTCGAGCAACTGATCAACCTGGACGTGCGCGATGCCGAGAAGACCGGCGATGCCGAAGACCGGATCCGGGCGGCAATCGAGCGCCTCGAGCGCCTGATCGACCTCGGCGCGACGGTCGAGCGGTATTCGCTGCTGGGCTCGGCGTGGAAGCGGATCGCGATGATCGCGGCGCGCGAGGGCGAACCCGGCGAAGAGAGCGTGCGCGAAACCGACGCCTTGCGACAGATGCTCGAAGCCTACGGCCGCGCCGAAGAGCTTGCCCGGACGACCAGCGCGGCGAACCTGTACTACCCGGCGCTGAACCGGATCGCTGCCGAGCTGCGGCTCGCGTTCCTGAAAGGCCGCCTGCCGTCACTCGACGATGCGCGGCTCGCGCAAGCGCGCGAGTCGCTGGAGTCGCAGGCCAGGCACGCGCCCGACTTCTGGTCGGTCGCCGCGCAAGCCGAGCTTCGGCTGCTCGAAGCGCTGGCCGCCGGGCGGCTTGCCGATGCCGTGCCGGACATCGAGGCTGCGTGGGAGGACCTGAACGGGCGCGTGCCTGCCCCGCACTGCTGGGACAGCGTCGAGGCGCAGGCGCGCTTCGTGCTGTCCCACTATCCGCGCGTGAAAGCCGGCCGCGAGGCCGCCGAGAAGAAGGCGGCGCAGCGGCTGCTCGGAATGCTCGGGCGTTACGCGTCGGCGGGCAGCGAGGCGCCAGCCGTGGCCCGCAGCGCCCGTGCGCAGGCGCCGACCAGCGCCGGGCCTTCGTAGATCAGTCCGGTGTAGATCTGCACGAGCGTCGCGCCGGCCTGCAGCTTGGCCCGGGCGTCCGACGGGCTCATGATTCCGCCCACGCCGATGATCGGATAGCCGTCGGGCAGCCGCGCGCGCAACTGCCTGATCACGCGGTTCGAGGGCTCGAACACCGGTGCGCCGGACAGCCCGCCGCTTTCGTCCGAGTGACGCATTCCGGCGACCGCATCGCGCGAAACCGTCGTATTCGTGGCGATCACGCCGTCGATGCCGTGGCGCGCGAGCAGTGCGGCGATCGCATCGATCTGCGCTTCGTCGAGATCGGGTGCGATCTTGACCGCGAGCGGCACGCGGCGGCCGTGGCGCGCGGCCAATGCCTCGCGTCGCTCGGCCAGCGCGCCGAGCAGCCCGTCGAGCGCGTCGCCGCCTTGCAGGTCGCGCAGGTTCTTCGTGTTCGGCGACGAGATGTTGACCGTGACGTAGCCGGCGTGCGGATACACGCGCTCGAGGCACAGCAGGTAGTCGTCCGCGGCGTCCTCGATCGGCGTGGCCGCGTTCTTGCCGATGTTCAGCCCGAGCACGCCGCGCCAGCGCGAGCGCTCGACGTTGCGCACGAAGGTGTCGACGCCGTCGTTGTTGAATCCCATCCGGTTGATCAACGCGCGCGCCTGCGGCAACCGGAACAGGCGCGGCTTCGGATTGCCCGGTTGCGGCTTCGGCGTGACCGTGCCCACTTCGACGAAGCCGAAGCCCATCGCAGCGAACGCGTCGATGTGCGCGCCGTTCTTGTCCAGGCCCGCGGCGAGTCCGACGCGGTTGTCGAAACGCAGCCCCATGACCTGGACCGGGTCGTCTTCCGGACGCCCGGAAAACGCGGCGAGCGCACCGCAGCGCTCGGCATGGTCGAGCGAGCGCAAGCTCAGCTCGTGCGCACGTTCCGGATCCAGGGCGAAGAGGAAAGGGCGGGCGAACGGATAGGGATTCATGCGGCGGGAGCGGCGCCTTCGTCGTCGAAGGGCTCCCAACGGCCGTTGACCAGCCGCTCGAGCGGACGGAAGTTCGCCTTGTAGGCCATCTTCGGACTCTGGGCGATCCAGTAGCCGAGATAGAGGTAGGGCAGGCCGAGCCGACGGCACTGGTCGATCTGCCACAGGATGTTCCAGGTGCCGAAGCTGGCAGCCGGGTCGGGATCGAAGAACGTGTAGACCGAGGACAGGCCGTCGTCGAGCACGTCGATGATCGAGACCGCGCGCAGCACGTTGCCGTCATCCCGGAACTCGACCAGGCGCGTATTGACCTTGCTTTGCAGCAGGAACTGCGCGTACTGCTCGCGGCTGTCGTGGTCCATGCCGCCGCCCGAATGCCGGCTCGACTGGTAATGCAGGTAGAGCTCGTAGTGTTCGGGCGCGAACCCGAGCCGGGCGACCAGCGGGCGCAGCCCGGCGTGCCTGTTCCAGGCGCGACGCTGGCTGCGCGTCGGGGCGAAGCTGGCCGCCGGCACGCGCACCGGCACGCAGGCCTTGCAACCGTCGCAGTGCGGGCGATACGTGAAGATGCCGCTACGTCGAAAACCCGCCCGCACCAGCTCGCTGTAGACGTCGGCGTTGATCAGGTGGTTCGGCGTGGCCACCTGCGAACGGGCTTGCAGCCCTTGCAGGTAGCTGCACGGATAGGGCGCCGTGGCGTAGAACTGGAGTGCCGCGAACGGCAGTTCCTTCAGGTGCGTCATGCCTCAGGAAACCCGATGCCGATCTCCCGCCAGTCGGGACCGGCCCGCCGGCCTAGCCGGGCTACTTCGCGCAGGAAGCGCTCGCGAGAAATCTCGCGCGCGCCCAGCGAGGCCAGGTGGCGGGTGTTCTGCTGGCAGTCTATCACGCTGAAATCGTGCTTCCGCAGCGTGTCGACGAGCGCGGCCAGCGCCACTTTCGACGCGTCGGGCACGCGCGCGAACATCGATTCGCCGAAGAACATCCGGCCGATCGATACGCCGTACAGCCCGCCGGCCAGCCGTTCGCGATCGCCGTCCCGATGCCAGACCTCGACCGATTGGGCGTGTCCGAGGCGGTGCAGTTCCAGGTAGGCCTCGCGCATCTCCGAGGTGATCCAGCTGCCTCCGTCGGGGTCGGCCGCGCGCGGCTCGGCGCAGGCCTGCATGACGCGCCCGAAGGCACGGTTGAGCGTGATCCGCCACGAGCCTTCGCGTTTCATCCGACGCATCGTCTTCGCCAGCGAGCGATGCAGCCTGAACTCGTCGAGATACAGCACCATGCGCGGATCGGGCGACCACCAGAGCACCGGCTGGCCGTCGGTGTACCAGGGAAAGATCCCGTGCCCGTAGGCCTCGAGCAGGCGCGGCGCCGACAGGTCGGCGCCCGCAGCCAGCAGGCCGCTCGGCGCGCGCCAGGCCTGCGCCGGATCGGGCAGTGGTTCGCCGGCCCGGATCCATGGCAGCGGCATGCGCATCTGCTGGCTCATCGTCGGACCGTTCAGGCGCAGCGCATCAGTTGGCGACAGTAGGCCTCGATCGGCTGCACGACGCAGACGTCCGCGCTCGGCTGCATCGCGCGATCGCCATGCTCGAGCGACAGCTTCATCTCGAAGCTCGCGAAGAAGCGCTCGAACAGTTCGCCGCCTTGCGTGGCCGTCGCGTAGAGGCGGTCGGTCGCAGGCTCGTGTTCGAGCACGATCGCCGCCAGCGGCTGTTGCGCGGGGCCCGACAGCACGCGGGCGCCGTCGGCCGGGTCGTACTGGCTGTGCTCGGCACAGCAATGGATCACGTCGCGGCGGCGCGACGCCGGCGAGGCGTCGGCACGGAAATCGATGAAGCTGATCTCCCGGGTCGGATAGGCGAGCTTGTGCGCGCAGATCGCCGAGAAGGCAACGACCGATCGCCGGGCACCGACGCCGCCGGCCCAGGTGTAGCGGTCGCGATCCTCGGTCTGCAGCTCCACTGCGCGCCGGGTCGGCCGGCCGAGGTTCAGCAGGAAGGCCGGCGTGCCGACGAACGGATAGTGGAACAGCAGCGTTCGCCGTTCCGGGATCTCGCCGGCTTTCAGAGGCTGTCCGTGCGGGTCGACGAGCAGCGATCGCGTCCAGGCGCGGGGAACGTCTTCGCTGCGGCCGCCCGATCGACGGTCCGCGCTCGCTTCGATCGAGCGCGCAAGCGCGACCGAATCGCAGGCGCCGAGCGCCGTGCAGCCGAGCAGGAATCCGCGACGATGCATCGTTCAGTCCTCGCTGGCGCCAGGGGTCGGGTGAACCGCCGGGGGCGCCACCTCAGCGGTTCGCGCGTCGTGCCGGGTACTGGATCGCGCCGGTGTGGATACCGAACGCACCGCGGCGGCGATCTTCGAAGAACCAGCGCAGCGTCTGTTCGACGGTGCGAAAAGCGATCTGTTCCCAGGGGATCTCTGCCTCGTCGAACAGCTTCGCCTCGAGGCTTTCGGGTCCCGGGTCGAGTTCGGGCCCGAGCATCTCGGCAAGGAAGAAGATGTGCACCTGGTGCACGTGCGGCACGTCGAGCATCGAGAACAGCTCGCCGATCTCGACGCGTGCGCCGGCTTCCTCGACCGTTTCGCGGGCCGCACCCTCGACGGTCGTTTCGCCGTTCTCCATGAAGCCGGCCGGCAGCGTCCAGTAGCCGTAGCGCGGTTCGATCGCACGCTTGCACAGCAGCACGCGATCGCCCCAGACCGGGACCGTTCCGAGCACCATGTTCGGATTCTGGTAATGGATCGTGCCGCAGCTCGCGCAGCTGTAGCGCGGGCGGTTGTCGCCGGGCGGAATGCCGAGCGCGACTTCATGGCCACAGAGCGAACAGAATTTCATTGTCTCGATTCGGGGATCGCCGCAGTGTAGCAGCGGGGGAGCCGGGGTTCCGCCGGCGGCGTCCCGCGGTCGGGATACCCTGACGGTCGAACCGGACCGAAGCACGGAGCACGCAGCGATCCAATGCAATCGAAGACGTCCATCAGAGCCCAGGTCGGCACGCTGATCTTCGCGACCAGCGCGATACAGCTCGGCATCGGCTTCTTCAACACCTTCATCGCACTGCGCGTGGCGCTGGAGTTCGATGCCGCCGTCGCCGGCCTCGTGCTCAGCAGCTATTTCGCGGGATTCACGGCCGGCGCCTACTTCTGCACGCGGATCATCGTGCGATACGGACACATTCGCGGCTATGCGGCCTTTGCCGGCATGGTCGTCGCCGCGACCGCGCTGATGCCGATCCTGGTCGAACCGGTGCCATGGCTCGTCTCGCGGACCGTCATCGGCTTCGGCTGTGCCGGGCTCTTCGTAACGGCCGAGAGCTGGCTCAACGCCAAGGCGGCGTCGTCGCAGCGAGGGCGCGTCTTCTCGATCTACATGGTCGGACTGTTCGTCGCCCTCGCGTTCGGACAGCTGCTGATCGGCCGGGTCGATCTCGATGCAGAAACGGGGTTCAGCATCGTCGTCGCGCTGTTTGCCGCGGCTCTGGTCCTGGTGAGCACGACCCGTGCCGAGCAGCCGCAGTCGGCTGTGATCGCGTATCTGCCGCTGGGCAAGCTTTCGCGCGCCGCGCCGGTGGCGGTCGCGGGCGTCACGCTCAGCGGGTTGATCGCGGCTGCCTTCTATGCGCTGATTCCGATCTGGATGCAGGACCAGGCCATGTCCGGCGGCACGATCGGGGTCTTCATGCTGACGGCCGTGCTCGGAGGCCTTGCGTTCCAGGTCCCGGTCGGCAGCCTTTCGGACCGCATCGATCGGCGGACGATGCTGGTCATCCTCGGGATCGGCCTGGCGGTCGCATCGTTCGGCCTGCTCTTGCTGTTGCCGCGCTCGCTTCGCGTGGTGCTGCCGCTGGCCGCGCTGTTCGGCGGCTTCATGTCGAGCCTCTATCCGATCTGCATCGCCCACGCGCACGAGCGCATGCCGGCCGACCAGGTCGTCGCCGTGAGCGGCAGGTTGATCCTGGCCAACGGGCTCGGCTCGGTGATCGGCCCGCTCGTCGGGATGCCCCTGATGGAGCGTTTCGGCATCGATGGCGTGTTCTATCTGATGGCAGCCGCCGCGCTGTTGCTGGCCGGCTTCGCAGCCCGCCGGCGCCGGATCACCGAGTCGCCGCCGCACCTCGACCGGACCTTCACGATCCTGACGCCGCAGCCGACGCCGCAGGCGCACGACCCCGCCGGCGCGACCACGCACGACCCGGCCGGCGGGACACCGCACGACCCGGCCGGCGGGACTGCGCACGACCCGGCCGACGGTGCTGCGCTCGACCCGGCTGCGCGCGACCCGGCCGAAGTCGCCGAACCGCCGAGGGAGCAGGCCTGAAGCAGCGCTCGTTCGACGGCGAAAAGGGCGCTTCGACGGCGACGAGGCCGACGAATGGGCATGGACGAAAACGGGAAAGGAGGGAGTCCGGACGGAAAGGAAGGGGGTCCGGAAATGAAAAGGGCGGAGCCGTGACCGGTCCGCCCTCGAAGTCTGGTTGCGGGGGTAGGATTTGAACCTACGACCTTCGGGTTATGAGCCCGACGAGCTGCCAGACTGCTCCACCCCGCGTCTGAGTCGGAGACTATAGCACGTCGACAGGCTCGGGCGCAAGCTGCTGCATCGCAGCAGAGGCGGGTAGGCTATACGTCCGTGAAGCGAGCAGGGAGCGTTCGATGATCCAGCGTGCCTATTCTCGTGAAGCCGAGAGCAGTCAGGGCGAACGAGTCGCGCCGGTCCGCATCGGCGTGGGCGGCTGGACCTACGAAGACTGGCGCGGC
>JAAZBL010000042.1 GCA_012513825.1 Limnobacter sp.
CGGGCCGGGCTTGCGCCGCTCGGTTACTGCTCGCAGGCCGGCTTCCTGATCGGCTGCGGCCTGCTCGAGCTTGCCGGGGCGCTGCCGCGCGACGACGCGATCGAATGGGCGCGCCAGGCCTCGGCGCTTCAGCAGCTGTTGTCCGAAGCGGAGATGGGCGAACTGGTCAAGGCGGTCGCCTACGGGCGGGGGTTGCCCGATGACGCGATCGGTTTCGCGCGTCGGGACCGTCGCGACAGCTTGCGTCGGCCGGCATGATCGTGCGGACGGCTCGCATCGCTTCGCTTGCTTGCTGGGTTGCCATGGCCATGGCCTTGGCCGCGGCCGCGCCGGTTGCGCGCGCGGCTGCCGACGGCGCTCCCGACGCCGCTTCCGGTCTTGCCGGCACGCCGGGCACCATGGACCTCCCGTCGCCGGCCCGGCTCGACCGGCTTGCCGAAGAATCGGTGCGTCGCTGGCAGTCCAGCGAGCACGGCGGCATGCTGATGCGGATCCTTCCGCGGCATCTGCGCCCGTCGACCTTGCCCGATCCGGGCTCCGAAGGCGCGCGACTGACCGCGCTGTACTGCGTGCAGTGCCATTACCTGCCCAACCCGGCAATGCACGAGGCAGACCACTGGGAGCGCGTCGTCTCGCGAATGCTGCCGCGCATGCGTGGCGAGGGCAACATGGGCGAGCTGATGGCCCGGATGATGCTCGGGCCTTCGGCCGGCGAAGACGCCCGTCCGCTGTCCGCGCCATCGACCGACGAGGCGCGGACGATCGTCGACTACCTGCGCCGCCATGCGATGAAGCCGCTCGACGACACCGTTTCGCCGACGCTTCGGCAGGAGCTCGCCGGCGAAGACGGCCGCATGTTCGTGCTGGCCTGCAACCAGTGCCACGTGCTGCCCGATCCTGCGCAGCACAGCGCCAGCGAATGGCCCGACGTGTTCCGCCGGATGCAGGAGCACATGCAGTGGATGAACCGGATCGTCGGTACGCGGGCCGATCCGCGCGAGCCTCAGCTGAGGCCCGAAGCGATCCTCGGCTTCCTGCAGCGCAATGCGCGGCAGGTCATCGCGCGCTGAGCCGCGGGTCGCCGATGCTGAAGTGGCTGATCACCGTGGTGCTGGCGCTCACGCTGTTCTCCGGCCTGATGCCCTTGCTGCGCCGCTTCGGCATCGGCCGGCTGCCCGGCGACCTCGACTTCATGTTGTTCGGCCGGCGCTGGATCATCCCGCTGACTTCGACGATCCTGCTGTCGCTGCTGGCGATGGGCCTGGCCCGGCTGTTCTGAGCAGCGCCTCGCGCACCGCTTCGACGCGCGCGGCATGGAGACGCTCCCGGATACCGGTCGCGGGACCGGCGCGGGCGATGGCGCCGGCGTCGATGGACCCGATCGCCGTGGCGGCCTGCCGGACCCGGTCGAGCGCCGCCCGTTCGTCGACGATGCCGGCTGCGGCCAGCACCTGCTCCATTCGCTGCGGGCGTCGCGGACCGTCGAGCCGTTCGACGAGCGAAGCGAGCGCATCGGCGTCGAGGTGCGCTGAGTCGCGCAGCGTCGGAAGTTCCCGCGCGAGCAGCCGGGCCACGTCGCGGCAGTCGGTCGGCGCCCGCAGGCTGGCGGCGAGGGCGTCGATGCGCTCGGCGGGCACCGCGTGCACGAGCACCGCGAAGCGCACGGCAAGCGGAAGGTCCCGGGCGGCGGCCGCGTCGAGCATCGATGCCGTCTCGTCGGTCCAGGCCGCGTCGAGTTCGGCGACGATTCGCGCCAGCGCCCCGCATTCGCGCAGCACCTCGAGCATTCGCGACGGCTGCGCTTCCATCAGCCCGCGCGCGATTTCCTGCCAGACGCGCTCGGGCACCAGATGGTCGACCTCGCCGCGTTCGACCATCGTGCGCATCAGCGACATCGTCTCGTCGGCGATCGTGAAGTCCGCAAAGCGCGCAGCGAAACGCGCAACGCGCAGGATCCGCACCGGATCCTCGACGAAGGCCGGGCTGACGTGTCGCAGAACGCGCTGTTCGAGATCGCGCCGGCCGTTCCACGGATCCACCAGCGTGCCGTCGGCGCTGCGGGCGATCGCGTTGATCGTCAGGTCGCGACGCCTGAGGTCGTCTTCGAGCGTGACGTCGGGCGAGAAGTCGGTGACGAAGCCGCGGTAGCCGTTGCCCGACTTTCGCTCGGTTCGCGCGAGTGCGTACTCTTCCTGTGTCTGCGGATGCAGGAAGACCGGGAAGTCGCGCCCGACGGGGCGGAACCCGCGGGCCTCGAGCATTGCGGGCGTGGCGCCGACGACGACCCAGTCGCGGTCGCGCACCGGCAGGCCGAGCAGTTCGTCGCGCACGGCGCCGCCTACGCAGTAGACCTGCATCACCGCCTGCCGCTCGACGGCACGCCGCACTGGCCGGGTGTCGGCTTCACGGCTGCGCTCAGCGCCCGGCGCGCATCCGGTGCTGGCCGAACACCGCGTTGCGTTCGCTGATCCAGCCGGGCGCGACTGCGGCGATGCTGGTCGGCCGCACGCCGAGCTCGGGAGCGATCGGGCCCGAGGCGACGTTCGGGATCGACATCGAATCGAAGTTGTCGCGCGACATCAGCGTCGGGCCGGGCATCAGTTCGAGCATCCGCGCCTGCAGGCGCCCGAGGCCGTCGGGCAGGCCGATCACGGGCCGGCGAACGCCGGCGAGCCGCCCCGCCGTCTCGACCAGCTCGCGCAGCGTGAAGACCTCGGGGCCCGCCAGCTCGTAGCAGCGGCTGCAGGCAGACGGTGCGTCGAGCGCGTTCGCATAGGCGCGCGCGACGTCGATGACGTAGACCGGCTGGAACTGCGCATCGGCGCGGCCCAGCGCCATGACCGGCAGCCAGCGCTGCAGCTTCGCGAACAGGTTCAGGAACTTGTCGTCGGGGCCGAAGACGACCGAGGGCCGGATGATCGTCCAGCACGGCAGGCCGCTGTCGCGCACCGCGCGTTCGCCGGCGGCCTTCGAGCGCAGGTACATCGAAGGCGCGCTGTCCTGTCCGTCTTCGGTGACGCCGAGCGCCGACATGTGCATCAGGCGCTTGACCCCCGCCGCCTTGCAGGCGTCGACGACCCGGGCCGGCAGGCGTACGTGCGCCGCTTCGAAACCAGGTCCCCAGGGCTTGCCGGGGCGGTCGTGCAGGATGCCGACCAGGTTGACGACGGCGTCACAGGAGCCGACGAGCCGCGCGAGCACGTCGTCGCGATGGATGTCGGCCTCGACCAGTTCGGCCGTCGGCAGCGCCAGCAGGCGCCGCGCGCGCATCGGGTTGCGCGTCGGCACGATCACCCGCTTGCCGCGGGCGACGAGTTCGGCAGCCAGGTGGCCGCCGATGAAGCCGGAGCCGCCGAGGATCAGTACACGCGAATACGCCATCCTGCGCCTCCTGTCAGCGAGCCGAGGCCACGGTGGTGGGCGGCGGCGCGACGCTTCCCAGCCAGGCCTTCAGCGATTGCGGTTCGCCGGTGAACAACTCGGCATAGATGACCGCGTTCGACAGTACCTTCTTGACGTAGTCGCGCGTCTCGGAGAACGGGATGATCTCGGCGAACACCGCGCCCTCGACCGGCGCATCGAGGCGCGTTCGCCAACGCAGCGGGCGGCGTGGCCCGGCGTTGTAGCCGGCCGACGCGAGCAACGGCGATCCGCCGAGCTGGTCGAGCACGTTGCGCAGGTAGAAGGTGCCGAACTCGAGGTTCGTCGGCAGCTCGCCGAGCTGCGACGGATGGAAGCCCTTGATGCCGAGCTGGCCGGCGATCCAGCGGCCGGTGGCCGGCATCACCTGCATCAGGCCCTGTGCGCCGGCCGTCGAGCGTGCGTCCATGACGAAGCGCGATTCCTGGCGGATCAGCCCGTAGATCCACGCCGGATCGAGGTCGCGTCCGGCGGCCGCCGCCTTCAGCTCCTCGGCGAAGGGCGTGATGAAACGCAGCGAGAAGTCGTGCTCTTCGCGGGTACGCTCGGCGGTGTTCACGCAGCGGTCGAGCACGCCGTGCTGGCACGCCCAGGCGGCCGTGGCGAGCAGTTCCCGGTCGTCCATGCCGCGCAGCGTGAAGTTCCATTCGCGATTGCCTTCGAGCCGCAGGCCCGCCGCATAGAAGCGCAGCGCGCGTGCGAAGCCGGCGCGCCCGGAGACCGCCGCGATCTCGTCGGCCGTGGGGGGTGCCGCGCGCGGCGGCACGCGCACCGGCTGGCCGAGCTCCTCGGCAGCGAGCTGACCGTAGAAGTGATATTCGCCGGCCACCCTGGCCAGCAGCGCCCGGCCGCCGCTCGCCTCGCCGGTGGCAAGCAGCGCGCGGCCGTGCCAGTACAGCCAGGTCGGTTCGCGGCGCTGGTCTTCGCTCATCTTCCCGATGATCTGGCGCAGCGTCGGCCAGTCGCCTTCGCGCAGTGCCGCCCGCGCCATCCAGGCAAGCGTGATGTCGCCGGCCTCGGCCTTCAGCGCGCGGCGGGTCCAGTCCAGCGATTCGGGGGCGAGCTCGCGCATGCCGGCGGCGGCGACCTGCGACCAGGCGAAGTGGCGATCGGCGGGGCGCAGGCCGGGAATGCCTTGTTCGAGCCTTTCGGCGGCCCAGCCGGGTTCCGGGCGGGCGGCGCGGCTGATCGCGATCAGCGCAAGCTGCGGATGCGGCTCGGCGGCGAGGATCTTCCTCGGACGCGTCCAGGCTGCGTCGACGGCGACCGGGTCGAGGCCGAGCAGCGCGGCGATCCGCTCGACGCTGTCGCGCGAATTGTGTTCGATCGCGGTGCGCAGCCGTCGCGTCAGCCAGCGCCTGTCGACGCGACCGGCCTTGTACAGCGCCTCGACCAGCGAACCGCAACCCTTGTCGAGGTCGACGACGCGTTCGAGGATCGCGCGCGCGCCGTCGGTCGCTTCGCCGCGTTCGAACTGGCCGAGCCAGTGATGGCAGTGAAGCTGGTCTTCGTCGCGCAGCGCCCAGTCCTCGTACTGCCTGTCGAACTGCGACCATTCGCCGCGGCGTGCCAGGTCGAACATCCAGTCGCGGCGCATCAGGTCGCCGGCGACGGTGTCGGGGTGGGCGGCGAGAAATTCCCGGACCTCGCGGTCGACGAGCCCGGTGCCGGCCTCGGGGCTGTCCTCGTGCAGGCGCATGCGCAGGCGCCAGAAGTCGAGGTACTCGGCGAGCGGGTGGTTGCGGGCCACTGCGGCGGCGAGCTCGAAGCGCGCGTTGTCCTTGCGGACGAAAGCCTGCCGGGCCTGGACCAGCGCTTCGTCGAGCAGCCGATCGGGGTCGGGCTGCGCCGGCGCCTTCGCCGCAGCCTGCGGGCGCGCGGCCGAATCAGGGGAGAGGGAGACGAGGAATCCGCCAGTCAACGTGCTTACAATCGCAAGCAGCGCGATCCGTTTTCTCATTGCATCTTTTCTTCGGAAAATCACGGACTTGCGATCCAGCATACCACGCGCTTCGGCGACTTCGGACACGCTGCGGGCCGGCGCTCCGGCGGCGGGACCCGCCGATCGGCAGGCCTTGCGGCGCCGCTTGCTGGCGCTCAGGAACGCGATCCCGCAAGCCTGCCGGCAACGGGCCGACGCGGCCATCGCACGGCGCCTGCGGGAGTGGCTCGCGGATCGCGAGCTCGGCGTGCTCGCGCTGTGGTGGCCGCTGCCCGGCGAGCCCGACCTGCGCAGCGAGTTCGAGACACTGCAAGGCCTCGGCTGGACGATCGTGCTGCCGCGCGTGGCGGCACCCGATGCGCCGCTCGTCTTCGGCCGTTGGCGGCCCGGGATCGCGATGATCGAGCAGCGGCACAAGGTCTGCGTGCCCGAACCCTTCGAGCCGATGGCGCCGACGGTGATGGTCGCGCCGTGCCTGGGTTTCGACGCGCGCGGCTGGCGGCTCGGCTACGGCGGCGGCTACTACGACCGCACGCTGGCGGCCTTGCCCGTGCCGGCCGCCGGAGCCGCCTACGATGCCTGCGAGGTCTCGCTCGAGCCCGAGCCCCACGATCGCCGGCTGTCGGCGATCGTCACGGAATCGCGGCTGCTTCGCTGTCGATGAGCAGCGTCGACCCGCGTTGGCGCCGGCGCGCAGCCTGCGCTGGACCCGACCTGCGATCCCGGCCAGCAGGTACGGGTTCGACGGATGCTGCGCGAGCGTTCAGTCGGTCCGAACGGCAGCTCGAGCTGCGGCGGTGCTCACCTGCGGGCAGTCTCCGCGCCCGCGACGGCATCCGTGCGCGGGATCTCGAAGGCGCCTGCCGGCAGTCCGCGTGCGATGCGCAGCGACGACGCCGCCGAGCCGCGGCGCAGCATCGGCAGTTCGCTTTCGAACGGCCGTGCGAGGCGCTGGTGTCGCGCGTCGGACAGCACCATCACGCGCGGCTCGAGGCGACGGCGCTGGTTGTGCGCCATCACGACGGCGATCTCGCCCGACGACAGCTCGATCAGGCTGCCGACCGGAAAGATCCCGATCGCCTGGACGAACTGTTCGACCAGGGCCTCGTCGAACGAGCTGCCGGTCCACTCGTACAGGCTCATCATCGCGTCCTGCGGCGCGCTGGCGCGGGCGTAGGGGCGCGGCGAGATCAGTGCCGCGAAGCTGTCGGCGATGGCCGCCATCCGGCCCCAGGGGCCGATCTCGTCGCCGCGCAAGCCCTTCGGGTAACCGGAGCCGTCGAGCCGCTCGTGGTGCTGGCCGATCCCCTGCGCGACCTCTTCGGGCAAGGGCCCGCCGCGGCGCAGCGCCTCGAGCCCGAGGCGCACGTGTTCCTTGATGATCGTGTGCTCGGAAGGCGTCAGCATCCCCGGCTTTTCGAGCAGCGCGCGTGGCAGCCGCGCCTTGCCGACGTCGGCAAGCAGCCCGATCAGCCCGAGCGAGATCAGCTTCGAGCGCCGCAGGCCCAGCGATCGGCCGAGCGCCAGCAGGTACAGCGAGACGGCCAGCGCATGGCGCAGCGGTCGCGACGAGGCGTCGTCGTTGCGCGCCAGCCAGATCGGCGAGTCGGGATTGGCGATCATCGCGTCGGCCAGCGCAGCGACGGCGGCCGTGGTCGGCGCGAGATCGGGGGCGGCGTTGGCGCGCAACGCCGTCAGCAGGTCGTCGAGCGCGCACAGCGTCGCGACGATCGCCGCGCGCGCGCCGGGCAGCGCGTCGTCGAACGGGATCGGATCGGGGTGTCGCACGTACTTCACGTGCGGGGGCAGCATCGCGCGTACGTTCATCAGCGATCGCTGCTGCCAGGCGCGCGGCGTCTCGCCGTTTTCGTCGGCCGACAGCCAGGCGCGCAGCCAGCCGGCCGTGCGCTCGATCATGCCGTCGCGCGGGGTATCGGTGGCGACCGCCGTCGCACGCACGAAACGGCGGAAACGCTCGCGCGTCTGCGTGCTGATGCGGATGTCGTCGCGCGCACGCAGCGAGCGGTCGGTTCGCCGCGGCGCCTGCACGCCGGCCGCCTGCAGCAGCAGCGTTTCGGTGTCGGGCTCGTCGGCGCCGGCATGCTCGAGCCCGGCGCTCAGCGGATGGCCGACCAGTTCGGCGTTGCGGATCTTCTGGCCCAGCGACGGGTCGGAGCGGTCGGGGTCGACGTAGACGTAGCGGCAGTAGCGCCGCAGCGTTTCGAGTTCGATGCTGCTGTCGACGAGAAAGCCTTCGAGCAGGAACGGCGTGTCGAGCCAGGGCCGATCGAGATCGGCGACGTACATGCCCGGCTCCAGGCGCGATACGCCGATCTGGCAGCGGCGTTGCAGCGATAGCTCGGGCGCTTGGGCAGGGTGGCTCATGCGTCGGATCTTAGCCAGCCGCGTTGCACGCTAGAAGTCGCCGGGACGCCGTTCGTCGGGGCGCCGGCGAGCCGGCCCGACGAACGGCGTCGGTGCTGCCGCCAGCGGAATCCGTCGTGCATGCCGCAGGCGGCCGAGCAGGCAGGTCGGCCGAGCGCGAGCAGACAGGCCGGCCGAGCGCGCAGCCGGACGAGCAGGCCAACGACCCGGCCGACGAGCAGCGGGGCGGCCCGCAGTCGAAGCCGCCGCTACCGGCGGGCGCCGGCCCGGCCGCCGCCGCGCAGCGCGCCGATGATCCGTTCGCTGGCCTCGGCCTGGTTGAGCGTGTACAGATGCAGGCCCGGCGCGCCGCCGTCGAGCAGGCGCCGGCACAGGTCGGTGACGACCTCGACGCCGAAGCTTCGGATCGACTCGATGTCGTCGCCGTAGCCGGCCAGGCGCGAGCGGATCCAGCGGGGGATCTCGGCCCCGCAGGCGTCGGAGAAGCGCGCCAGCTGCACGTAGTTGTTGATCGGCATGATCCCCGGGACGATCGGAGCGTCGACGCCGGCGCGCCCGGCTTCGTCGCGGAAGCGGAAGTAGGCGTCGGCGTTGAAGAAGTACTGCGTGATCGCGAGGTCGGCGCCGGCCCGCATCTTGGTCACGAAGGCGCGCAAGTCGGCCTCTGCCGAGCGCGCCTGGGGGTGCACCTCCGGGTACGCGGCAACGGCGATCCGGAATTCGTCGCCGGTCTGCCGGCGGATCCATTCGACGAGGTCGCTCGCATAGCGGAAATCGCCGGTATCGACCATGCCCGAGGGCAGGTCGCCGCGCAGCGCGACCAGCCTGCGGATCCCGCGCTCGCGGTACAGGGCCAGCAGCTCGGCGATCGATTCGCGCGTCGCGCCGATGCACGAGACATGCGGCGCGACCGCGCGACCCTCGTCGGCGATCGCCGTGACGGTCGCCAGCGTCTTGTCGCGCGTGGCGCCGCCGGCGCCGTAGGTGACGCTGAAGAAATCCGGCGACAGCGCGGCGAGACGGGCGCGCACGTCGCGCAGTTTCTCGGCGCCCGCATCGGTGTTGGGCGGGAAGAACTCGAAGCTCAGATCGATCGGAAAGCCGTTCGATCGGTGCTGTTCAGCGGCATGGGTCGTCATTTGCTTGCGTGAATGAAGAATTCGCGGTTGCCGTCGCCGCCGCGGATCGGGCTGTCGAACCAGTCCCGGGGATGCAGGCCGGCGCGGCGTGCTTCTTCCTCGATGCGTTCGCGAAGCCCGTCGAGCCGCTTCGGGTCGCGCACCAGGCCGCGGGCGTCGACGGCACCGGGGCCCAGCTCGAACTGCGGCTTGACGAGCGCCAGCAGCGTGCCGCCGCTGCGCAGCAGCGACGCGGCCGGCGCCAGCGCATGCGTCAGGGAGATGAAGCTCAGGTCGGCGACGACGAGGTCGAAGCCGGCGTCCGGAACGGATTCGGCGAAAGCCGGCGGCGCAGCGGCTCCGGCGCCGGCGATCGCGCGCACGTTCAGGCCTTCGATGGCCAGCACGCGCGGATCGCTGCGTAGTGCCGGGTGAAGCTGTCCGTGCCCGACGTCGATACCGACGACGCGGGCCGCGCCGGCCTGCAGCAGGCAGTCGGTGAAGCCGCCGGTGCTCTGCCCGAGGTCGAGGCAGACCATGCCGCGCGGGTCGACACCGCTTGCGGCCAGCGCGCCTTCCAGCTTCAGGCCGCCGCGCGACACGTAGCGCAGTTCGGCATCGTCAGTCAGCTGCAGTTCGCAATCGTCGGGAACGTCGTCGCCGGCCTTGGTCGGTGCCGTCCAGCCCGCCGGCGCGCGCCAGCGCACGGCCCCCACGGCGATCAGTCGTTGCGCGGCCGAACGGCTCGGCGCGAGCCCGCGCCGCACGAGCAGTTGATCGATGCGCATCGCGATGCTCACAGCTCCGACAGGTGCCGACGCGCGGCCTCACCGAGCCTGGAGGTCCGGATCGAACGCCGCAGGCGGCAATCAGTAGCGATAGCTGTCGGGCTTGTACGGTCCCTCGACCGGCACGCCGATGTACCGCGCCTGCTCGGGCGTCAGTTCGGTCAGCATCGCGCCGAGTTTCTTCAGCTGCAGCCGAGCGACCTTTTCGTCCAGATGCTTCGGCAGCACGTAGACCTTGCCGCGCTCGTAGGCGTCGGGACGGGTCCACAGCTCGATCTGCGCGATCGTCTGGTTCGCGAACGACGAGCTCATCACGTACGACGGATGGCCGGTCGCGCAGCCGAGGTTCACGAGCCGGCCTTCGGCGAGAAGGATGATCCGCTTCTCCGGCCGGTCTCCGTCGGCCGGGAAGATCACGTGGTCGACCTGCGGCTTGATCGACTCCCACCGGCAGCGGTTCTTCAGCGACGCGACGTCGATCTCGTTGTCGAAGTGGCCGATGTTGCAGACGATCGCCTGGTCCTTCATCCGCGCCATGTGTTCGAAGGTGATCACGTCGCGGTTGCCGGTCGCGGTGACGAAGATGTCGGCCTTGTCGGCCGCGTAGTCGAGCGTGACGACGCGATAGCCTTCCATCGCGGCCTGCAGCGCGCAGATCGGGTCGCACTCGGTGATCCAGACCTGCGCCGACAACGCGCGCAGCGCCTGCGCCGACCCCTTGCCGACGTCGCCGTAGCCCGCGACGACGGCGATCTTGCCGGCGATCATCACGTCGGTCGCGCGCTTGATGCCGTCGATCAGCGACTCGCGACAGCCGTACAGGTTGTCGAACTTGCTCTTCGTGACCGAGTCGTTGACGTTGATCGCGCGAAACGCCAGTTCGCCGAGCGCCGACATCTGGTACAGGCGCTTGACGCCGGTCGTCGTTTCCTCGGTCACGCCGACGATCGCGTCGAGCTGCCGTCGATACCAGTCGGGGTCCTTGGCGAGCTGCCTGCGGATCGACGCGAACAGCTCGGTTTCTTCCTCGCTGCCCGGTTTGTCGAGCACGCCCGGATCCTTCGCCGCCTTGGCGCCGAGGTGGATCAGCAGCGTGGCGTCGCCGCCGTCGTCGAGAATCATGTTCGACGGCTGGCCGTCGGGCCAGTCGAAGATCCGGTGCGTGTAGTCCCAGTACTCGGCCAGCGTTTCGCCCTTGTGCGCGAAGACCGGCACGCCGGCAGCGGCGATCGCCGCGGCGGCGTGGTCCTGCGTCGAGAAGATGTTGCACGAGGCCCAGCGCACCTGCGCACCGAGTGCGGTCAGGGTCTCGATCAGCACGGCGGTCTGGATCGTCATGTGCAGCGAGCCCGTGATGCGCGCGCCTTTCAGCGGCTGGCTCGCCGCGTATTCCTCGCGGATCGCCATCAGGCCGGGCATCTCGGTCTCGGCGATGCGGATTTCCTTGCGGCCCCAGTCGGCCAGCGACAGGTCGGCGACGCGGAAGTCATCGCCACGCGCCTCGGCCCGGGTGGAGGGACTGGTTTGGGTATCGACTACGGCGGACATGATCACTCCATCGGGGTGGGGTCCGTCGCGGCAAACGGGGAATTTCGGCGGGACCGGCGAGAGGATCGCGGTCCGGGCGGGGCCCGTCTGCCGTGGCGGAACACGGTTCGACGAGCGCCGTTGCAGATTGACGTCCCGAGCCTGGCGGCCGCCGGAGTAAGACGGGCGACCGTTGCAGCGCTCCTCGGGATGGCAGCGATTATACCGCCCGGCGCAGGCACGCTGGCCGCGCCGGGGCCTCGATCTCGTCGACTGTCCGTTGCGCGGGCGTCCTATTTCTGTCTCGCGACGATCTCGTCCTTGATTTCGCCGTAGACCGACTGCGGCACGATCTTGCGACGCACGAGATCGTCCTTGCCCGAGTACGGCCGTCCGGCGATGATCGCCTCGGCTCGCGCGGGGCCGATCCCTTTCAGCGTCTGGAGTTCGTCGGCGCTCGCGCTGTTGACGTCGATCCGGGCGGAAGCCGGCGTCTTGTTCGTGCTCGATGCCTGCGCCAGCAGGAGCCCGGAATCGGCAGGCTGCGTCGCCGCCTGCGCGGTCACCACACCGACGGCGAGCGCCAGCGCGGCGCCGATCGAGATCAGCGATCGTTTCATCGTAGAGTTCCTGTTTGAATGGGCCGACGGCCTCCCGAGTTGCGAACATGACGAAGATCGCCGATTTGCGCAAGAACTACGAACGCGGAGAGCTCGACGAGAGCGTGGCCGCCGAAGACCCGCTACGCCAGTTCCAGGCATGGTTCCGCGAGGCGATCGAGGCAGGGGTGCCGGAGCCGAACGCGATGACCGTCGCCACGGTCGGCGCCGACGGCCGGCCGTCGACGCGCATCGTGCTGGTCAAGGACGTCGACGAACGCGGCATCGTCTGGTACACGAACTACGAAAGCCGCAAGGGCCGGGAGCTGGCCGTCAACGCCTTCGCCGCGCTGCAGTTCCACTGGGTCGAGCTCGAACGCGTGGTCCGGATCGAAGGGCCGGTGTCGAAGGTCGACGAAGCCGAATCCGACGCCTACTTCGCGTCGCGACCGCTCGCGTCTCGGATCGGCGCCTGGGCCTCCGAGCAGAGCCGGCCCATTGCTTCGCGGGCGGTGCTGGTCAAGCGCGCCGCAGAGTTCGGCTTGAAGTTCGGCGCGAACCCGCCGCGGCCACCGCATTGGGGCGGCTTCCGGCTCGTGCCCGATCGCTGGGAGTTCTGGCAGGGGCGGCCGTCGCGCTTGCACGACCGGCTCGCGTACAGGCGGGACGGCGATCGCTGGATGCGACAGCGGCTGGCGCCCTGAGCTGCCGCCTCAGTGCAGCTGAGCCCGCAGCAGTTCGAGCATCGCCCGCGGCACCGCCGCCATCGGATTTCGCTCCTGCTCGAGTTCCCTGGCCAGGTCCTCGAGCGCGGGGGCGAGTTCGACGAGGCCGGCCATCGCAGTGCTTTCGTCGGCTTCCGCGAGCCGCTGCAGGCGGCGGGCGATCAGCGGCGCGCAGAGGTCGCACGGGCGCGCCTGCTCCACCGAGCCGACTTCGGTCTGCTCGCAGCGCGCCGCCAGCTTGACCAACGCGAGCCGCGTGGCGACCCGGATTCGCGTTTCGCGGGACAACGAGTCGGCGATCTCGGCGCTGGACAGCTCCACCGGCACGCCGGCGCCGCTGTCCAGCAGCTTCGACACTGCGTGGAAGATCGGATTCATTCCGGCATTGAACCGCTTCGCACTCACTGCCGGCTTGACCCTCGTCAGAGGCCCGCCTTGTCCCTCAACGCGGCGGCCCGGTCGGTCCGTTCCCAGCCGAATTCGGGTTCGTCGCGCCCGAAGTGGCCGTAGGCGGCGGTCTTCTCGTAGATCGGACGCAGCAGGTCGAGCATCTTGACGATGCCCTTGGGTCGCA
>JAAZBL010000348.1 GCA_012513825.1 Limnobacter sp.
CGCCGGCCGCCGGAGCGCCGGCCGCCGGTTCGCCGGGTGAATCGTCCGATCCGCGCTCGCAGGCCGGTGTGCACAGGCCGCCGCCGGGCGAAGGCAGCGGCCAGGCGCTCGCCGCCGCGCCGAGCCCGTTGTCCACCGACGAGCGGCTGACCAGCTACCACGACGTCACCGGCTACAACAACTTCTACGAGTTCGGTACCGACAAGGACGACCCGCAGCGCCACGCACACCGGCTGCGCGTACGGCCGTGGACGGTCGTCGTCGATGGCGAGGTCGCGAAGCCGCGGATGTTCGGCATCGACGAGTTGCTGAAACTCGCTCCACTCGAGGAACGCATCTACCGGCTGCGCTGCGTCGAGGGCTGGTCGATGGTGATCCCGTGGATCGGCTATTCGCTGTCGGCGCTGATCCGGCAGGTCGAGCCGACCGGCAACGCGAAGTATGTCGAGTTCGTCACGCATGCCGACGGCGACCAGATGCCGGGCCTGTCGAGCCGCGTGCTCGCCTGGCCTTACGTCGAAGGCTTGCGGCTCGACGAGGCGATGCATCCGCTGACGCTGCTCGGGCTGGGCCTGTACGGCGAAGTGCTGCCGAACCAGAACGGCGCCCCGGTGCGGCTGGTCGTTCCGTGGAAATACGGCTTCAAGAGCAGCAAGTCGATCGTCCGGATCCGTTTCGTCGAGAAGCAGCCGATCACGGCCTGGCACCGCGCCGCGCCGCACGAGTACGGCTTCTACTCGAACGTGAACCCGCAGGTCGCCCATCCGCGCTGGTCCCAGGCGACCGAGCGCCGGATCGGCGAAGACGGTTTCTTCAGGCCCAAGCGGCCGACGCTGATGTTCAACGGCTACGCCGACCAGGTCGCTTCGCTGTACGCGGGGATGGATCTGCGCAAGAACTTCTGAAGTGCCGCCCTGGCTGAAACCGCTGCTCTTCGTGCTGGCGCTCGTGCCGTTCGGCCGGCTGTTCGTGCTCGGTTTCACCGACGGCCTCGGCGCCAACCCGGTCGAGTTCGTCACGCGTTCGACCGGCACCTGGGCGCTGGTCATGCTCTGCATCACGCTTGCGATCACGCCGCTGCGCCGCCTGACCGGCCGCAACACGCTGGTGCGGCTGCGCCGGATGTTCGGGCTGTACGCCTTCTTCTACGCGTGCGTTCACTTCTCGATCTTCGTCTGGCTCGAACACTGGTTCGACCTGGGCGCGATGCTGGGCGACGTGTTCGAGCGGCCGTTCGTCACGGTCGGTTTCCTCGCGCTGCTGCTGATGGTGCCGCTGGCGGTGACCTCGAACCAGGCGATGATCCGGCGGCTCGGACGCAACTGGCAGGTGCTTCACCGGCTGATCTACGTGATCGCGCCGATGGCCATCCTGCACTTCTGGTGGCACAAGGCCGGGAAGAACGATTTCTTCGAGCCGACGATCTACGGGCTCGTCGTTGCGGGACTGCTGCTTGCTCGGCTGCTGCCCGTGCGGCGCAGCAGGGCGCCGCCGTCGCCCCTTTCGACCTTACGCGGAACGCACGATTGACGCCCTCCACCTCCGTCCGGCCGTCGCCTCTCCCGGCCGCCGTGCGACGAACGCTTCGCACGATCTTCGGCATCTCGCAGCTGCGCGACGGCCAGCAGGAGGTCATCGCCTGCATGCTCGCAGGGCAGGATACGCTCGCGATCATGCCGACCGGCTCCGGCAAGTCGCTGTGCTACCAGGTGCCGGCCGTGCATCGGCGAGGCCTGACCGTCGTCGTCTCGCCGTTGATCTCGCTGATGAAGGACCAGGCCGACGCGCTGGCCGAACTCGGGATCGCAGCGGTGCAGCTCAACAGCGCGCAAGCCGAGCGCGAGCAGGAGGCCGCGATGCAATGGCTCGCCGACGCGTCCCGCGGCATCGTCTTCGTGACACCCGAACGCCTGGCCGATCCGGAGTTCGTCGCCGCGCTCGCCGGCAGACCGCTTGCGCAATTCGTCGTCGACGAAGCGCATTGCGTCTCGCAATGGGGGCACGACTTCCGGCCGGCCTTCCTCGAGATCGGGGCTGCGCTGCGGCAGCTCGGCGACCCGCCCTTGCTCGCGCTGACGGCCACCGCCGGGGCCGAAGTCGTCGACGACATCCGGCGCCAGCTCGGCCGGCCACGGATGCCGGTGGTCAACACCGGCACCTACCGGCCGAACCTCCGGATGCAGGTAGCCCAGGTGGTCAGCGACGACGAGAAGACCGAAAGGCTGCTCGAGGCGCTCGCGAAATCGGCAGGGTCGGGGATCGTCTACACGGCCACGGTCAAGAGCTGCGTCGCGGTGCACGACCGGCTGCTGGCAGCCGGCCATTCGGCCACGATCTATCACGGCCGGCTGTCGGCTGCCGAGCGCAACGCGAACCAGGACCGGTTCATGGACGGCGAGGCGCGGGTGATGGTCGCGACCAATGCCTTCGGCATGGGCATCGACAAGCCGGATATCCGCTTCGTGCTCCATTACCAGATGCCCGGCAATCTCGAGGCGTACTACCAGGAAGCCGGTCGCGCCGGGCGCGACGGCGAGCTTGCCGATTGCGGGCTGCTGTTCTACCGGAAGGACCGGCAGGTGCAGCAGTTCTTTCTCGCACGCAGGTATCCGACGGCCGAGGACCTCGACGGCGTCTACCGGGCGCTGCAGGCCGGGTCGGGCGAAGAAGCGCTGTCGGCCGCGGAGCTGTCCACGCGCATTCCCGGACTGTCGGGCAATCGCATCGCCGTTGCGCTGAAGCTGCTGCGCGACGGCGGGCTCGTGCGCGCCGACCGTCGCAGGCGCTGGAAGCTCGCCGCGGGCCGCGCCGGCGACGCGAAGACCCTCGCCGCGCTCGCAGTCACCTACGAAGAAAAGGCCGAACGCGATCGGGCCGGGCTGGAGCGCATGGTCTTCTACGCCCAGACCGGCTTTTGCCGCTGGCGCGTGCTGCTCGAGCATTTCGACGAGGTGCTTTCTTCCGACGGCGAGCGCTGCGGGCACTGCGACAACTGCCTGCGGGCTGCCCGCGAGGAGGCCGCAGGCGCCGTGGCGGCGGCAGCCGAGGCGCAGGCCGCGGCCGCGCCGGTCCAGATCGAATCGCCGTTCAAGCCGGGCGACGAGGTTCGCGTGCCCCGTTACGGCTCGGGTGCGGTCGATACCGTGGCCGGCGACGAAGTGACCGTCGTGTTCCCCGACCGCAGCAGGCGGACCTTCGTGAGCGCCTACGTCGAGGCACGCTGAGCCTGCCGGCAGGGCCCGGCGCAGCACGGGCGGCCCGCGAACGGGCGGCCC
>JAAZBL010000349.1 GCA_012513825.1 Limnobacter sp.
AGATGACCGACCTGCTGCTGCCGCATGCGCTGCTCGTGCGCGCCGATGTCGCCGAGGTGTCGATCGTTGCGCCGCGTGCCGGTCCGGTCGAGTTGTATCCGGCGCTGCGGATCGACGGCGCCCGGTCGCTCGCCGATTTCGATCGCGCGCACCCGTCGGGCGCGGACTACGTGATCGTCCCCGCGATGAGCCGCGACGACGACCCCGAGCTGATCGCCTGGCTGCGACGGCAAGCCGACGAAGGGGCGCGAATCCTCGGCGTCTGCTCGGGTGCCCGCGTACTCGGCCAGGCGGGATTGCTCGACGGCCGGCGCTTCACCGGGCACTGGTACGACCGCAGCGTGCTCCTGCGTCGTCCCGGCGCCACCTGGGTGCCCGATCGGCGCTACGTCAGCGATCGGGGGGTGGCCACGACCACCGGCGTCAGTGCGTCGGTGCCGGCCATGCTCGCACTGGTCGAGGCGATCGGCGGGCGAGACCGCGCGCGGGCGCTGGCGAGAGAACTCGGCGTCGACTCCTGGGATTCGTCGCACGACAGCGCGCGCTTCGGGCTCGGGGTGCGCTCCGCGTCGACCTACGTCGTCGACAAGCTCGCGTTCTGGCGCGACGAACGGTGGCAGATCGCCGTGGAGGACGGCGTCGACGACATCGCGCTGGCGCTGGTCGCCGACGCATGGTCGCGCACCGGGCGCGTTCGCGTCGTGGCCGCCTCGGATTCCGGTTCCGTCCGCTTGCGCAGCGGGCTGAAGCTGGCCACGGCGGTCGCCGATGGCGATGCGCGTTCGTTCGCGCTGGATGCCGCGCTCGAACCGGTCCCGCATCTGGACCGCACGCTGCTACGGCTCGCCAAGCGCTTCGGCGAGGCGAGGGCGGAAAGGTTGATGCAGGAGATCGAGTACCCGGGTTCGCGACGCCGGTGAGCGTCGCTGTCGCTCAACGCGACAATTCGCGCATCGCCCGCTCGAGCCCCTGCAGCGTGACCGGGTACATGCGCCCGCCCATCAGTTGGCGGATCACCGAGATCGACTGCCGGTATTCCCAGACGCCCTCGGGTTCCGGGTTCAGCCATGCATATTTCGGGAAGCGCTCGACGAGCCGGCGCAGCCAGATCGCGCCGGCTTCCTCGTTGTTGTACTCGACCGAACCGCCCGGTTGCAGGATCTCGTAGGGACTCATCGTGGCGTCGCCGACGATCACCAGACGGTAGTCGGAGTTGTATTTGCGCAGGATGTCCCAGGTCGCGAAGCGTTCGGAGTGGCGACGCCGGTTGTTCTTCCAGACGAAGTCGTAGACGCAGTTGTGGAAGTAGTAGAACTCGAGGTGCTTGAACTCGGACTTCGTGGCCGAGAACAGTTCCTCGGTGCGCTTGATGTGGTCGTCCATCGTGCCGCCGACGTCGAGCAGCATCAGCACCTTGATCGTGTTGTGCCGCTCCGGGCGCATCTTGATGTCGAGGTAGCCGGCGTTTCGCGCGGTATGCGCGATCGTGCCGTCGAGATCGAGCTCCTCGTCGGCGCCTTCGCGGGCGAAGCGGCGCAGGCGACGCAGCGCCACCTTGATGTTGCGCGTGCCGAGTTCGACCTGGTCGTCGTAGTCCCGGTAGGCGCGCTGCTCCCAGACCTTGACCGCCGTGCGGTTGCCGGCCGACGGACCGCCGATGCGGATGCCTTCGGGGTTGTAGCCGCCGTTGCCGAACGGCGAGGTGCCGTTCGTGCCGATCCACTTGCTGCCGCCCTCGTGGCGGCTCTTCTGCTCCTCGAGCAGCTCGCGCAGCCGTTCCATCAGCTTGTCGAGTCCGCCCATCGCCTCGATGGCCGCCTTTTCCTCTGCGGTGAACTCGCGCTGCAACTGGCGCTTCAGCCATTCGAGCGGAACGTCGACGTCGATGCCCTGGATCGCCTGCACGCCCTTGAAGTAGACGCCGAAGGCCTTGTCGAACTTGTCGAAGTTGCGCTCGTCCTTGACGAGCGCGGCGCGCGACAGCCAGTAGAAGTCGTCGACCGAGGTGCCGATCACGTGCTGCTTCATCGCTTCGAGCAGCATCAGGTATTCCTTGATCGAGACCGGAAGCTTGGCCTGTCGCAGATGGAGGAAGAAGTCGATCAGCATGGGGGCCTCCCGGCTTGCGGGGCGGCCGCTTCGTGAGTCCCGGCCTCGGGACTCCCGGCGGCGGAGGGCTGCGCGGCGCGCGGCCGTTCGAGCTGCCACTGGAGGTTCGCGCGGACCGCCGGCCACTCGGGCGCGACGATGCTGTAGACGCAGGTGTCGCGGATCGTGCCGTTGGGCAGCAATTGATGGTGGCGCAGGATGCCGTCGAGGCGCGCGCCGAGCCGCTCGATCGCCGCGCGGCTCTGGCGATTCATGAAATGCGTGCGCAACTCGACCGCGATGCAGTCCAGCGATTCGAACGCATGGGCCAGCAGCAGCAGCTTGCATTCGGTATTGATCGCCGTGCGCTGCACGCTTGCCGAATACCAGGTGTGGCCGATCTCGAGGCGGCGGTTGACGCTGTCGACGTTCATCATGCGCGTGGAGCCCACCAGCCGCGAATCGGCGGTGCGGCGCACGACGAAAGGCATCGCGCCGGCCTGCTCGCGCAGCGCCAGGGCCGCGTCGATCCAGCCGTCGATCGCGTCGGGGTGGGGCGCCGCCGTGTACCACAGCCGGTACAGCGCACCGTCGGCGACGGCCGCGACCAATTCGTCGCGATGCTCCCGCCCGAGCGGCTCGAGGCGCACGTGCGCGCCGGCGAGCGTGACGGCTTCGATCCAGCGGCTCATTGCTTGCTCCGGTGCGTAGGGTGCATTCGGACGCGCATTGCGGAAGGCCGGCGTGACGGGCCTTGCGCGGTTCAGCGGTTGTGCCGCGCCATGAAGACGAGGCGCTCGAACAGATGGACGTCCTGCTCGTTCTTCAGCAGCGCGCCGTGCAGCGGCGGAATCACGGCCTTGGCGTCCTTCGAGCGCAGCGCCTCCGGCGGGATGTCCTCGGCGACCAGCAGCTTGAGCCAGTCGAGCAACTCGGAGGTCGACGGCTTCTTCTTCAGTCCCGGCAGCTCGCGGATCTGGAAGAAGGCCTCGAGCGCCTCCTTGAGCAGCGTCTTCTTCAGGCCCGGGAAGTGGACGTCGACGATCGCCTGCATCGTCTCCTTGTCCGGAAACTTGATGTAGTGGAAGAAGCAGCGCCGCAGGAACGCGTCGGGCAGCTCCTTCTCGTTG
Source organism: Limnobacter sp. (assembly GCA_012513825.1). Taxonomy (GTDB): domain Bacteria; phylum Pseudomonadota; class Gammaproteobacteria; order Burkholderiales; family Burkholderiaceae_E; genus Zeimonas. The sequence goes on from JAAZBL010000349.1 coordinate 3,219, forward strand.
TTCGACGTGATCATGACCACCGGGCGATGGCGGGCCTTGATCGTCTGGCGCGTCTCGTAGACGTGGAACTCCATCCGGTCGAGCTCGCGCAGCAGGTCGTTCGGGAACTCGATGTCGGCCTTGTCGATCTCGTCGATCAGCAGCACGACCGGGCGGTCGGCTTCGAAGGCTTGCCAGAGCACGCCCTTGACGATGTAGTTGTGGATGTCGCGGACCCGCTCTTCGCCGAGTTGCGAATCGCGCAGCCGCGAAACCGCGTCGTATTCGTAGAGGCCCTGCTGCGCTTTCGTCGTGGACTTGATGTGCCATTGCAGCAGCGGCATGTCGAGCGCGCTGGCGACTTCCTCGGCGAGCATGGTCTTGCCGGTGCCGGGCTCGCCCTTGATCAGCAGCGGACGCTGCAACTGGATCGCCGCGTTGACCGCGAGTTTGAGGTCGCCGGTGGCGACGTAGGAGTCGGTGCCTTCGAAGCGCATGATCGGGTTTCCGTAAGCCAACTCGCAAGTATAGCGGCGCACCCGAGCGCACCGCGCGGCGCCCGCCGGCGGGTCGTGGACTTGCCGCCGGGGTCGACTGGACGGCCCGTCGCTGACTCCGATAGAATCGCCGCCGAGTTCCGGCATGCGCCGGCCCACGTTCCGGCGAAGCCGGACCCAAATTCGGCACCATCCCATGTCCCAAAAACTGCTGATCGCAGCGGGTCTGCTCGCCTTGGCTGCGCCATTCGCCGCTCAATCGCAAGGCAATCCCGAGGCGGCCCGCGACAAGATCTCGATGTGCGTCGGCTGCCACGAGATCCCGGGCTACAAGACCGCGTTTCCGGTCGTCTACTCGGTGCCGATGATCTACGGCCAGTCGGCCAAGTACCTCGAGGCCGCGCTGCAGGCCTACCGCAAGGGCGACCGCAGCCATCCGTCGATGCGCGCGATCGCCGGCAGCCTGACCGACCAGGACATCGCCGATCTGGCCGCGTACTACGGCACGAACTGAGGCGACGGAAAAACCAAATGACCATGCGAGACAAGCATCCGTTCGCCGCGATCTCCGTCGCCGTGCTGCTGGCCGTGGGAACCGTGCCGATCGCCGCGCAGGCCGCCGACATCGAGAAGGGCCGCGAGAAGGCCGACCAGATCTGTGCCGCCTGTCACGGCAAGGACGGCAACACGCCGATCGACCCGTCCTATCCGAAGCTCGGCGGCCAGCACCGCGATTACCTCGAGCGAGCATTGCTCGACTACCGGGACGACCGTCGCAAGAATCCGATCATGGCGGGCCAGGCCAAGGCCCTGTCGCGCGACGACATCAGGAACCTCGCGGCCT
>JAAZBL010000350.1 GCA_012513825.1 Limnobacter sp.
AGCTGCTGTCGGCCAGTTTCCTCGACTACGCGCTCCCGCGCGCCTCCGACACGCCGCGCTTCCGTACCGAAATGGACGAGTCGGTTCCCTGCCTGACCAACCCGCTGGGCGTCAAGGGCGTCGGCGAACTCGGAACGATCGGCGCGACGCCCTGCGTCGTCAACGCCGTCGTCGATGCGCTGTCGCGGGCCGGAGCACAGGAGCGCGCGCTGGCGCTGCAGATGCCGCTGACGCCGGAACGCGTCTGGCAGGCGCTGAGATAACCTAATGCATTCCTGACACTTGCTGGCGGCCGCAGGCGCGCGCGCCTAGTCTTGCGGGCTTCCTCCGATTCTCGAACAGGGAGCCCCGAATGTCCGATGCGACGCCGCAGGCGTTGCCCTTGCAGGCCTTCCCCTCGCCGTTCCGGCGAGGCCAGGCGAATCCGCGCGGCGCGGCCGGCGCGCCAGGCGCAACCGGCACACGAGCTCCAACCGGCACACGAGACGCGACCGGCACGGCCGGCGGTTCGCGCCGCCCTCCCGAGTCTGCGCATGCCGTCGTCGGCGTCGAAGCCGCGCGGCCCGATGCCGATGTCGACGCGGCCCCGGCGCCCGGCCAGGCTCCCGGCTTCATCGAGTTCCGGCAGGTCCGCAAGACCTTCGCGGCACGTCGCGGCGGCGCTCCCGTCACCGCACTCGAACGAATCGACCTGTCGGTGGCACGCGGCGAGATCGTCGGCGTCATCGGCCGCAGCGGCGCCGGCAAGTCGACGCTGATCCGGCTGGTCAACGGCCTCGAGAAGCCGAGCTCGGGCCGGATCGTCGTCGACGGCGTCGAAATCTCGTCGCTCGGCGAGCGCCAGCTCGGGCCGGTACGCCGGTCGATCGGCATGATCTTCCAGCACTTCAACCTGCTCTCCTCGCGCAGCGTCTACGGCAACGTCGCGCTGCCGCTGGAGATCGCCGGCGTCGACAAGGCGGCGATCCGTGCGCGCGTCGAACCGCTGCTCGAGATGGTCGGGCTTGCCGACAAGCGCGATCGCTATCCGGCCGAACTATCCGGCGGGCAGAAGCAGCGCGTCGGGATCGCCCGGGCGCTGGCGACCAAGCCGAGCGTGCTGCTGTCCGACGAGGCCACGTCGGCGCTCGATCCCGAAACGACCGCGTCGATCCTCGACCTGCTGGCGCGGATCCAGCGCGAATTCGGACTGACCATCCTGCTGATCACGCACGAGATGTCGGTGATCCGCCGGATCGCGCATCGCGTCGCCGTCATCGATGGCGGGCGCATCGTCGAGCAGGGCCGCGTGGCCGACGTGTTCGCGAACCCGGGCCACGAGGTCACGCGTTCGTTCCTCGACAGCGAGACCGGGCGCCGCGTGCCCGCGTTCGTCGCCGAGCGCCTGCAGCCGGACCCGATCCCGGGCGGCCGCGCCGTGATGCGCATCGTCTTTCGCGGCGAGCACGCGACCGACCCGGTGCTGTCGCAGCTTTCGCGCGAGCTCGGGCTCGACCTGAACATCCTGTCGGGCTCGATCGAGCGGATCGCCGGCCAGCCCTTCGGCATCCTGCTCGTCGCGCTGCCCGGCGACGCCGATACGCTCGCGCGCGCCAGGACTTTCCTCGACGCCCGTCGACTGCATACGGAGCTCATCGGCCATGTCGCCTGAACTCGTCCGGCTGATCTGGGAAGCCGCTCTCGAAACGATCTGGATGGTCGCGGTGTCCGGCGGCATCGCGATGGCGATCGGCCTGCCGCTCGGCGTGTTCCTTGCCATCAGCGGCCGCGGCGAGCTGTTCGCGGCGCCGGCCGTCAACCGCGTGCTCGGGCTGGTCGTCAACCTCACGCGCTCGACCCCCTTCATCATCCTCGTCGTCGCGATCATCCCGTTCACGCGGCTGATCGCCGGCACGTCGATCGGCACCGGCGCGGCCATCGTCCCGCTGACCGTGGCGGCCGCGCCGTTCATCGCGCGCCTGGTCGAAACGGCGATCCGCGAAGTCGACCAGGGGCTCGTCGAAGCCGCGCGTGCGATGGGGTGCCGGCCGATGCAGATCGTCACGAAGGTGCTGGTACCCGAGGCGACGCCGGCCATCGCGCTCAGCATGACGCTGGCGATCGTCAGCCTGATCGGCTACTCGGCGATGGTCGGCGCGGTCGGCGGCGGCGGGCTCGGCGATCTCGGCATCCGCTACGGCTACCAGCGCTTCATGCCCGAGATGATGGCCGCCGTCGTGCTGGTGCTCGTCGCGCTGGTGCAGGCCGTGCAGTCGGGCGGCGAACGCCTGGCCCGGCGGCTGAACAAGCGACTGCGCCAGGCCTGATCGCGCCTTGCCCGGCCGTCCGCCGGCCGCCCCGCGGATGGCCGCCCCGCGGA
>JAAZBL010000351.1 GCA_012513825.1 Limnobacter sp.
CTGGCCGGGGCGATCGCGCTCGGGCGCATCGGCATTCGCGCGTTCTGGGTGCCGGTGCGGCGCGAACCGCCGCGGCTCAGGGTCATCGAGGTGCTGCCGATCGCCGGCCTGCTTGCGCTGTCGGTGGCGATCACCGTGCAGGCCGGACCGGTGATGCGCTACCTGGACGACGCAGCGGCCGCGCTGCGTGTCGGCGATGCCTACACGCGCTCGCTGCTGTCCGCGCCGCGCTTGCCGTCGCCGCCGCCGCGGAAGGCCGCACCGGCCGGGGGCACGCAATGAAGCGCCTCGTCCCGACCCCGATGATGTCGCTGTTCCTGTTCGGGCTGTGGCTCGTCCTGAACCAGAGCATCGCACCGGGCACCGTGGTCATGGCGGCGCTGATCGGCGTCGTCGTGCCGCTGCTGACCAACGGGATGCGTCCGCTGCGCGCGCGCGTGCGCAGGCCGCTGGTGATCCTGCGGCTGTTCGTCTTCGTGCTGATCGAAATCGTGCGCTCGTGTATCAACGTCACCGGCGTGATCCTCGGAAAACCCGAGCGGCGAGAGCAATCGGGCTTCATGAGCATCCCGCTCGACCTGCGCGACCCGCACGGCCTCGCGGTGCTGTCGGCGATCATCAACTCGACACCGGGCACCGTCTGGTCGGAACTGAGCGAGGACGGCAAGCTGCTGATGATCCACGTGCTCGACCTGCACGACGAGCAGTGGTGGGTCGACATGATAAAGACCCGCTACGAAAAACCACTGATGGCGATCTTCGAATGACGGTGCTGCTGCTTCACTGGTCGATGGGCTTCGCGACACTGGCCTTCGCGCTGTCCGGCCTTTTCGCGGCGATCCGGCTGTTCCGCGGGCCGACCGCCCAGGACCGCGTGATCGGGCTCGACGCGCTGTACCAGAGCGCGATGCTGCTGATGCTGGTGCTCGGCATGCGCTTCGGCACGCAGATCTACTTCGAGGTGTCGCTGCTGATCGCGCTGGTCGGCTTCGTCGGTTCGATCGCGCTGGCCAAGTTCCTGCTGCGCGGGGAGGTGATCGAATGATCGGCATGCCCGAGGCGGTACCGCTGTGGGCCGCGATCCCGGTGTCGCTGCTGCTGCTGCTGGCCGGCTTCCTCGGACTGGTCGGCACCTTCGGCCTGGTGCGCCTGTCGAACTTCTACCAGCGGCTGCACGGCCCGGCGTTGCTGAACACGCTCGGCGCCGGCAGCGTGCTGATCGCGTCGATGCTGTACTTCAGCGTGCTGCAGACGCGGCCCGTGGTCCACGAGCTGCTGATCACGATCTTCGTGCTGCTGACCGCGCCGGTCACGGCGATGCTCGTCATCAAGGCGGCGCTGTTTCGCGACCGGCGCACGTTCCGCAACGACGTGCCCGAGGATCCGTCGCTGGCCGGCGGCCGCGTCACCGGGCGTCGCAAGGAATGAGCCGCCGGGTGTCGGAAACGCCGGCCACGCAGTGGCTGCGCAGGCACGGCGTCGCGTTCGGCGAACATCCGTACGACTACGTCGAGCACGGCGGTACGCGCGAATCGGCACGCCAGCTCGGCGTCGACGAACACGCGGTCGTCAAGACGCTCGTCATGCAGGACGACGCCGGCAAGCCGCTCGTCGTGCTGATGCACGGCGACCGTTCGGTTTCGACGAAGAACCTGGCACGCCGGATCGGCCGCAAGGGCATCGAGCCGTGCCGCCCCGAAGTCGCGCAGCGGCATTCCGGTTACCTGGTCGGCGGCACCTCGCCGTTCGGCATGCGCAAGGCGATGCCGATCGTCGTCGAAGCCTCGGTGCTCGAGCTGCCGCGGATCTGGATCAACGGCGGTCGACGCGGCTACCTGGTTTCGCTCGAACCGCGCGTGCTGGTCGATCTGCTCGGCGCCCAGCCGGTAAACTGCGCGCTCATCGATTGACGCAATTCCGGCGTGCGGCCCGCGCGAGGCCGGCGCCGGGTCCGACGGGGGGACGGAATGGACGCGCTCTATGGCGTGCTTGCGATCGTGCTTGCCTACCTGATCGGCTCGGTATCCTTCGCGGTGCTGGTCAGTCGCGCGATGGGGTTGGCCGATCCGCGCAGCTACGGTTCGAAGAATCCCGGGGCGACCAATGTGCTGCGCACCGGCAACAAGGCCGCCGCCGTATTGACGCTATTGGGCGACGCGGCCAAGGGCTTCGTGGCGGTCGCACTGGCGCGCGCGCTGGCGACGCGCTACGGCTTCGGCGACGCGACGATCGCGCTGGTCGCGCTGGCGGCGTTCGTCGGCCACCTGTATCCGGTGTTTCACGGCTTCAAGGGCGGCAAGGGCGTGGCCACCGCGGCCGGGATCCTGCTCGCGTTGAACCTCTGGCTCGGTCTGGGGACGCTGCTGACCTGGGTGCTGATCGCGGTCTTCTTTCGCTATTCGTCGCTGGCCGCGCTGGTCGCCGCGGTCTTCGCGCCGCTGTGGTACCTGTTCCTGTTCGGCCCCGATGCGATCCTCGTTGCCGTCGGCGTGATGAGCGCGCTGCTGATCTGGCGTCACAGCGCGAACATCGCGAACCTGCTCAGCGGCAAGGAGCGCAGGATCGGCCAGCCCAGGTAGGAGACTCCTGGGGGCAGGGCATGCGGATCGGCATCGATCTCGGCGGCACGAAGATCGAAGTGCTCGCGCTCGACGACTCGGGCC
>JAAZBL010000352.1 GCA_012513825.1 Limnobacter sp.
CCGCCGCCAAGAAACCTGCGGCGAAGAAGCCGGCCGCGAAGAAGGCCGGCGCGAGGAAGACTGCACCGACCCCGTAGACCCCGAGCGCCCGGCCTTCCGGCTATCCTTGGTCGATGATCTGCAATCGACCCGAGGACGTCCATACAGATTGGGTATTCGGCTACGGATCGCTGATCTGGAATCCGGAGTTCGAATACGAGCGCGCCGACCTGGCGCGGGCGCACGGTTATCACCGCGCCTTCTGCGTGCGGTCGACGCTGTACCGGGGAACCCCGCAGCGCCCCGGCGTCGTCCTCGGACTCGATCGCGGCGGCTCGTGCATCGGCGTCGCCTACCGCCTCGCGCCGCCCACCCGAATGCGGGCGATCGAAGGCCTGTTCCAGCGCGAGATCCCCGATCCGACGATCAGCATCTACGTTCCGCGCATCATCGACATCCGCCTGTCCGACGGCTCGGCCTGCCAGGCGCTGACTTTCGTTGCCGATCGCGCGAAGCCTTCGTACCAGCGACTCAGCGACGCCGAGGTCCTCGAACGCCTGAGGCAGTGCCACGGCATGCGCGGCGCGAATCGCGACTACGCGGTCAACACCTTCGTGGCGCTGCAGGCGCGCGGCGTCTTCGATGCGCGCCTGCAGCGCGTGGTCCGGCAACTGGAGCCGGCGACGAGCTTCAGGCCGGCGCCTGGTCCGGCGCGTGCAGCCGCGAATGAGCCGGAACGCCGGCCATCAGGAACTCCATCTGGTCGGCCAGGATCCGGCGATTGCGCAGGATGAAGGCCTCGTGCAGGCTGGGCACGTAGGGCACGTAGAGCAGAGGCATGCGCGCCTGCTCGGGCGTGCGGTTGCCCTTGCGCAGATTGCAGGCCTTGCAGGCGCTGACGAGGTTCGTCCAGGTCGTCGCCCCGCCGCGGCTCTGCGGCTTCACGTGCTCGGCGGTCAGTTCGCTGGGCCGGAAGCGCCCGCCGCAATAGGCACAGATGTGCCGGTCGCGCGCAAACAGCATGTCGCGGGCCAGCGCCGGCGCGACCACGGTCGGCGCGCGCCGCCCGCTGTCGCTGCGCACCGCCACGATCGAGCGCAGCGTCAACGTCGAACGCTGCCCGGTGGCGCGGCTGATGCCTCCGCGCAGCGTGAACGTGTTGTCTCCCAGGTCCCAGGCGACCTGTTGCTTGCAGTAATACCCCGCGGCGTCCTCGAGCTCGATCCAGCGGCGCGGTGTGCCGCTCGCGTCGAGCACCAGGATGCTGACCGAAGAAGCGAGCCTCGTCACAAGAGCATCCGATGGCTTCGGAGCCTGCATTGTGCAACAGCACGGGCTCGAAACCCGGCAATTCCCCGATGGGCCGCGGCGCGCTACGATGCCTGCTTGCAAACGCGGATGGAGGGGTCGCCATGATGACCCGATGCTCTCGCGGCGCGCTGGCAGCAGCCGCCATTGCGGCGCTGGCCGCCTGCGCGCAACCGTCGACCAGCGGCGACACCTTCACCCGGCACGACGCGCGCCAGCCGATGCGCGTCGAGATGGCCACGATCGTCGCGGTTCGGGACGTGCGCATCGAACAGGGCCGGCCACCCGGCGTCGGCACCGCGGCCGGCGCCGTCGTCGGCGGTGTCGCCGGGTCCAACGTCGGCGGCGGCAGCGGCCGGATCGTCGGTTCGGTGCTCGGCGCGGTCGCAGGCGGTGCCGTCGGCAGCCATGCCGAACAGGCCGTGACGACCCGCCCGGCGCTCGAGCTCACCGTGCGCACCGATGGCGGCGAGACCTTCGCCGTGGTCCAGGAGGCGGGCGGCGCGTGGTTCGCGCCCGGCCAGCGAGTACGCCTGCTGACGGACGCGAGCGGCAGCGTGCGGGTCTCGCACTGAAGTCGCCGGCCCGCGCAGCGTTTCGCATGGGGCCGGTCGCCGCGCGCGCCGGCTACGGTAACATCGGACCCCGCGCTCGCCGGCGCGCTTCCGCCGGCGCCGAAGTTCCGAATCAAGCCGCCATCCCGTTGGATCGACGCTCCCCATGATCGAAACCTCGCTCGAACGTTTCCAGACCGATGTCATCGACGCGTCGATGCAGACGCCGGTGCTGCTCGACTTCTGGGCGCCCTGGTGCGGCCCCTGCAAGACGCTCGGCCCGATGCTCGAGAAGCTCGAGGCGCAGTACGGCGGCCGCTTCAAGCTGGTCAAGGTCGACACCGATGCGCAGCCCGAACTCGCCCAGCACTTCCGGATCCGCTCGGTTCCGACCGTGTTCGCGATCGTCGGCGGCCAGCCGGTCGACCAGTTCCAGGGCGCGCTGCCCGAAGGTCAGCTGCGCGAGTTCATCGACCGGCTGCTGCCCGACCCGACCGAAGCCGACATCGAGCAGGCGATCCAGGCGCTCGAGAGCGGCGAGCGCGAGCGCGCCGTCGAGCTGCTGCGAAAGGTTCTCGCCAGCGCGCCCGACCACGTGACTGCGAAACTGCTTTATGCGCAGACGCTGCTCGACGACGACCCGGCCGCCGCACTGGCCCAGATCGAAAGCCTGCCCGACGACGCACGCAGGGATCCGCAGGTCGTGCAGCTCGCGAACGAGGCCCGCCGGCGGATCGAAGCATCGCGCGTGCCGCCGCCGCCCGCGCTGCTCGAGCGCATCTCGTCGAACGAGGGCGACCTGCAGGCCAGGCTCGAACTGGCCCGGCATTTCATCGCGCAGAAGGATTGGGAACCGGCCTTCGCGCAACTGCTCGAGATCGTCCGGCGCGACCGGAGCTTCGGCGACGACGTCGGCCGCAAGACGATGATCGAAGCCTTCGACAAGGCGTCGGCACAGCCTCAGCTCGTGTCGGAATGGCGCCGCAAGCTGAGTTCCGTACTGTTCTAAGGAGACGAGAATGCAACGACGCGACTTCCTGATCGGCGCCGGCGCCCTGGCCGCTGCCGGTTCGATGCCCGCCTTCGGGCAGAAGTTCCCGAGCCGGCCGGTCACGCTGTATTGCGCGTTCACCGCCGGCGGCCCGACCGATCAGGTCTTCCGCTCGTTCGCCGAGTCGGCCAGCAAGGCGACGGGCGCCAAGATCGTCGTCGAGAACAAGCCCGGAGCCGGCGGCACGATCGCTCCGCTGTCGGTACGCAACGCGCGGCCCGACGGCCACACGCTGTCGCAATCGCCGATGGGCATCTTCCGCATTCCGCACATGCAGAAGAACCCGACCTTCGACCCGATCGAGGACTTCACCTATGTGATCTGCCTGACCGGCTACACCTTCGGCCTCGTCGTGCCGGCCGACTCGCCGATCAAGTCGGTCCAGGACTACATCGACTACGCGAAGGCGCACCCCGGGGAGCTCAGCTACGGTACGCCGGGCGCGAACACGTCTCCGCACCTGGCGATCGAGGAATTCGCCCATACCGCAGGTATCAAGCTCAACCACGTGCCGTTCAAGGGCAACGCCGAAGCGATGATCAGCCTGCTCGGCGGCCACGTGATGTCGGTCAGCGATTCGACCGGCTGGGCGCCGCACGTCGACTCGGGCAAGGTTCGCCTGCTCGCCACCTACGGCAGCAAGCGCACGAAGCGCTGGCCCGACATCCCGACGCTGACCGAACTCGGCTACGACACGGTCGCCGATTCGCCGTTCGGCCTGATCGGCCCCAAAGGCATGGACCCCGCGGTCGTGCAGAAGCTGCACGACATCTTCAAGCCGACGCTCGAAGACCCGAGGGTGCTCGAACTGCTCGACCGCTACGACCAGCCGCTCGCCTACATGGGCCCCGAGGAGTACACGGCCTGGGCGAAGAAGACCTACGAGAACGAACGCAAGACGATCGAAAGGCTCGGCCTGATCGGCTCCATCTGAACGGAGACGACCCAATGAAAGGAAGCTTCATCGAACTGACCGCCGCCGACGGCCACCGCTTCTCGGCCTACCGGGCTGCGCCGGACGGCCAGCCGCGCGGTGCCGTCGTCATCGCGCCGGAGATCTTCGGCGTGAACTCACACATCCGATCGGTGGCCGACGGCTACGCGGCCGACGGCTACCTCGCGATCGCGCCGGCGCTGTTCGACCGTGTGCAGCGCGGCTACGACACCGGCTACTCGCCCGACGAAATCCAGGCCGGGATCGCGATCATGCAGAAGATCTCGATCGACGACGCGCTCGCCGACACCGCCGCCTGCATCGCCGAGGCGGCGAAAGCCGGCAAGGTGGGCCTGATCGGCTACTGCTGGGGTGGTACCGTCGCCTGGGTCGGGGCGGCTCGCCTGAACGGGCTCGCCTGCTCGGTCCCGTACTACGGTGGCGGCATCCCGGACTTCGCCGACGAACAGCCGGCCTGCCCGGTGATGTTCCACTTCGCCGAAAAGGACCAGCGGCCGACCGCCGAGCAGGCGCGCGAGATCGCCGCGAAGCATCCGTCGGCAATCGCGCACTTCTACGATGCCGGCCACGGATTCAACTGCGACCAGCGCGGCTCCTTCGACGCGGCATCGGCGCAGCTGGCGCGCGAACGCACGCTGGCGTTCCTGAAAGAGCACGTCGGCTGACGGGATCCGGGCAGCGCGCCCGGA
>JAAZBL010000353.1 GCA_012513825.1 Limnobacter sp.
ACCAGCGGCTTCGTCATCGACGCGATGCGAAAGAGTGCGTCCTCGGGCATCGGCGTACCGCTGCCGGGGTCGAGCACGCCGGCCGTGCGGCTGGCCAGCACGCGGCCCTGCCGTTCGACGTGGACTACGGCGCCCGGGTAGTGGCGCGCCGCGATCTGCCAGTCGAGGAAGCGGTCGAGCAGCGCGTCGGCTGCGAGCGGGCGGGGGCTTGTCGTCGTCATGGCGGCGATTATGCCTGCCGCAGGCACTGCAGCCGGCCCCTTGCCGGGGCCGTGCGGGCACCCTACTGCGGCCGCGCGAGCACGAACCAGGGCCTGGCCAGCGTGCGGATCGCGCGGCCGTCTTCGGTCAGCGGGATGCGCGTCATCGCGACCGAGTCTTCGACGTTGCCGCCGATCACGCGTGCCTGCCGCACACGGCGATCGACCGCGACGACGAGGTCGCAATGCGCTTCGCGCAGCCGGTCGAGGTCGGACATCGCCCGCATCGCGGCCAGGCTGAATACCCCGGGGTCGTGCGACGCGTTGCGCGGGCCGCAGACCAGGTCGCCGACGGCCAGCGGCGTCTCGCGCACGAGCAGCAGCGCGAACTGCGCGCGCCTGCCGGCGGCCGGGTCGGCGTCGCCGGCGCGTTCGGCCAGTCCGCGCAGGTAGTTCGAATGCGCGGCGTCGAACGGGAAGGCTTCGGCGGCGAGGCCGACCTGCCGCATCAGGTAGGAGACGAAGACGGCCGACCAGGCCGAATGGCGCACGCGTCGCTCGAGCAGCGCCGGATCGCGCGCCGGGCGGCTGTCGGGGCCCAGGCCTTCGCGCCAGTAGCGGGCCAGCCGCTCGCGCGCATCGAAGGCTTCGGCGTGATGGCAGCCTTCTTCGCGGGAACGGACCCGGGCGACCGTGCAGCGCGCGGCTTCCGGCAGCCAGCTGCGGTCGGTTTCGATCGCGCCGAGCCGCAGCACGCGGCTCCAGCCGTCGCTGACGTCGACCTCGGTCTGCCCCCAGTCGCGCCATTCGCGATCGGCGACCGTCACCAGGTGCCTGGCGACCTGGTCGGCGGGCAGGTGCCGCGCGCCGGCCTCCGGAAGGCCGACACCGCCCGCAAACGCGAGCGCGAGAAGGAGCGTCGCGGCGAAAGGACGGGCGCGTGGTCGCGGACGGGCGCGTGTTCGCGGGCGCGATCCGGCCCGGCAAGCGAAGATGGCGAGCATGGCATTGTCCTGGATGGCTCGGCCGATGCGCTGGCAGATGGCGAGCGGCCGGCGGCGGCGTCGCCGGGGCGACGCTAAGATGCGCCGGATGATGGACCAGAAAACGAGAATCGGGGCAAGAAGACGATGAAGCTGCTGTTCCTGGGTGCGGGCGCCGTAGGAGGATATTTCGGTGGACGGCTGGTCGAGGCCGGTGCGGACCTCAGCTTTCTGGTGAGACCGGCGCGTGCGGAGCGGCTGGCTCGCGACGGGCTGCGCATCGTGAGCCCGGCCGGCGACTGCCGGCTGCAGGTGCGCACGGTGACCGCCGACTCGGTCAAGCCCGAATACGACCTCGTCATGCTGGCGCCGAAGGCCTACGACTTCGACGACGCGCTCGACTCGGTCGCGCCCGCGATCGGCCCGCAGACGCGGATCCTGCCCCTGCTCAACGGGCTCGCGCACATGGACGCGCTCGACGAGCGCTTCGGCAGCGAGCGCGTGCTCGGCGGCGTCGCGCACATCGGCGCGATGCTCGACGAGGACGGCACGATCCGGCACCTGAACAACGCGCAGATGCTTACCGCCGGCGGACGCGATCCGGAAACCCAGCGCTTCGCCGCCGCATTCATCGAGCTCTGCGGGCAGGCCCGCTTCCAGCCGGTCCTGTCGCCGGACATCGTGACCAGCCTGTGGGAGAAGTGGACGATGCTCGCGACGCTGGCGGCGATCACCACGCTGATGCGCGCGACGGTCGGCGAGATCGTCGCTACCCGCGACGGCGAGACGCTGATCCGCCGGCTCTACGGCGAATGCCTGGCCGTCGCGAACGCCAGCGGCGTCGAGATCTCCGAGAAGGTGCGTGCGCCGGCGCTCGCGATGCTGACGCGACAGGGCTCGGGCCAGACGGCTTCGATGCTTCGCGACCTGCAATCGGGCCTGCGCACCGAGCACGACCACGTGCTGGGCGACCTGCTTGCTCGCGCGGAAAGTCACGGGGTCGAAGCGCCGTTGCTCAGCGCCGCCTACTGCCAGCTCCAGGTCCGTGCAGCCGAGTCGGCGCGCGGAGCGACAGCGTAGCCCGCAGCGGGCTGGAGGGCGTCGGCACGCGCCGCTCCGGTGCATCGGCCAGCTTGCAGCGGAGGACCGAGATGGGCGGAATGAAGAAGAAGGAATACGAGGACCTGCTCGAGCCGCTGCAGCTCGAGCTCAACGACCTCGCCCACTGGCTCAGGCATACCGGCAAGCGGATGGTCGTGCTCCTCGAAGGACGCGACACGGCCGGCAAGGGCGGCGTCATCAACACGATCACCGAGCGACTGAATCCGCGCCAGGTGCGTACGGTCGCGCTGTCCAAGCCCACCGATCGCGAAAGCACGCAGTGGTACTTCCAGCGCTACGTCGCGCATCTGCCGGCGGCCGGCGAAATGGTGCTGTTCGACCGCAGCTGGTACAACCGTGCCGGCGTCGAGAAGGTCATGGGCTTTTGCACCGACGTCGAATACCGGCGTTTCCT
>JAAZBL010000354.1 GCA_012513825.1 Limnobacter sp.
GACCTTGCGCCCCTGCAGGCTCTGGGTCAGCGGCATGCTCCCCTTCAGCCAGCGGCCTTCGCGAACGAAGCGGTCGCCGGCCGGGATCCGGCGCAGCGTCGCCAACAGCAGCGCGAGCGCCAGGTCCGCCACGTCTTCGGTCAGTACGTCGGGCGTGTTCGTGACCGCGATGCCGTGCGCCTTGCAGTAGTCGACGTCGATCGCGTCGACACCGACGCCGAAGCAGGCGACCAGCGCGAGCTTGGGCAGGCGGGCCATCGCGCCCGCGTCGATGCCGCGCCCGCCGGTCGTGACGACGACGCGGCAGTCGGCCGCGAGTTCGTCGAGCAGCGCGTCGGCATCGGCCGCTTCGAACAGGCGGCGTACCGTCCATCGCGATTCGAGCTCCTGCTGCGTGGGCGGATACAAGGGGGCCATCAGCAGGATCGGCGAGGTGTTCATCGTTTCTGGAGTCCTTTCGTCGTTTGGAAGTCGTTGTGGATCAGCGCGAACCGGCCGCGCGCTCGCGCGCGGGCGGAACGGCGACGCCGAAGCGCTCGGCCCAGGGCAGCAGCGCCGGCATGATCGCCGGGTGCAAGCCGACGCCGTCGGCCAGTTGTTCGACGCGCAGCGCAAGCCCGCGCTCGCCGGGCAGTCGCACCGGTCGCCCGGCCTCGCGCGGCGGCGAAGCGCGGCAGGCCGCGACGAGCCAGTCGCTCTGGCGCAGGAACGCCTCGCTGCCCGCGAAGGCCGACGGATCGTAGATCTGCACGAAGACCGTCGCGCCCCAGCCCTCGGGCGGATCGGCGCGGCCGTGGCCGGCGAGCCCGCCGGTCAGTGCCTCGACGAGCAGCGCCAGCCCGTAACCCTTGTGTCCGGCGTCGAGGCCGCCCAGCGGCAGGATCGTGCCCGGCGGCTGCGCGAACAGCACGGCCGGATCGTTACCGGCCCGCCCGTCGGCGTCGAGCCACCACGCGTGCGCGCCGCGCTGCCCGGCCGCATGCAAGCGGTTGCTCATCCCGTTGGTCGTGACCGAGGCCGAGATGTCGATCAGCACCGGCCCGTTCGACGCCGGGATGCCGACCGCCAGCGGATTCGGCGTGAACACCGCCAGCGTGCCGCCGAACGGCGCCACGCTGGCGGTCGCCGGGTCGGAGCTGGCGATCACGATCAGCAGCCCGTCGTCGGCGACCTGCCGCAGGTAGGCGGCCAGGCAGGCGATGTGGTGGCTGCGACGGATCGCGACGCTCGCCGTGCCGTGCTCGCGTGCGCGCGGCGCGGCCCAGTCGATCGCCCTCCGGACGAGCCAGGGGCCGGGCAGCCGCAGACCGTCCCAGGTCGCCACCGACGCGCGCTCGGCGATCACCTCGGGTTCGCCGGACGCGCGCATCGCGCCCTTGCCGAGTTCGCCGAGATAACCGGACAGCAGGCCGAGGCCGTGCGTATCGTTGCCGAGCAGGTCGCCTTCGACGAGCACTTCGGCCACGTCGCGCGCCTTGGCGCCGTCGAGGCCCGCGGCAACGAGCAGCGCCTCGGCGAAGGCGGTCAGCGCGCCGGCGTCGAAGCGCGGCGGCTCGCCGGTCGGTCGCGGCGCCTCGTCGTGCCGTTCCGCCGCCGTCATCGCCGCAGCTCCGGTCGCCTCGTTCGGCCCGATCGCATCAGTAGACGGCACGGCCGCCGGACAGGTCGAAGGCTGCCCCGGTGGAGAACGAGCATTCCTCGCTCGACAGCCAGGCGACCATGGCCGCGACCTCGTCGACGCCGCCGAAGCGGCCCATCGGGATCTTCGACAACATGAAGTCGATGTGCTGCTGCGTCATCTGTTCGAAGATCGGCGTGCGCACGGCCGCCGGCGTCACGCAGTTCACGCGTACGCCGCTGCGCGCGGTCTCCTTGCCGAGCGACTTCGTCAGCGCGATCACCGCGGCCTTCGATGCGCTGTAGGCCGACGCGTTCGGGTTCCCGTCCTTGCCGGCGATCGACGCGATGTTGACGACGCGGCCGTAGTCGTTCTTCAGCATCTCGCGCACGACCGCGCGATTGCACAGGAACACGCCGTGCACGTTGACGTCGAACACCCGCTTCCAGTCGGCGACCGGATAGTCGCAGGTCGTGGCATTGGGGCCGGTGATGCCGGCACTGCAGCACAGGATGTCGATGCGCTGCATTGCCGCGACCGTGTCGGCGGTCGCCGCGTCGACGGCCGCCTCGTCGGAAACGTCGAGTCCGAAGCCGGCATGCCTGCCGCCGGCGACGGCCGGCAGCGCCGCGGCAGCCGCCTGCGCTGCCGCGGCGTCGATGTCCCAGATGGCCACGCATGCGCCGCTGGCCGCGTAGCGCTGCGCGATCGCCGTGCCGATGCCCGACGCGCCGCCGGTGACGACGGCGACGCGCCCTTCGAGGTCGATGCGGTTCATGCGCGGACGCCTCCCGTTCAGGGCTTGAACTTGACGATCTGCTGGCGCTGCTCGCCGAGCCCTTCGATGCCGAGCGTGACGACGTCGCCGGGGCGCAGGAACTGCGGCGGCTTCATCCCCATGCCGACCCCCGGCGGCGTGCCGGTCGTGATGATGTCGCCGGGGTTCAGCGTCATGAACTGGCTCACGTAGGACACCAGGTGCGCGCAGTTGAAGATCATCGTCTTCGTGTTGCCGCGCTGGCGCGGCTCGCCGTTGACGTCGAGCCACATGTCGAGGTTCTGCGGATTGGAAACCTCGTCGGCGGTCAGGATCCACGGTCCGACCGGGCCGAAGGTGTCGCAGCCCTTGCCCTTGGTCCAGGTGCCGCCGCGCTCGAGCTGGTACTCGCGCTCGGAAACGTCGTTGACGAGCACGTAGCCGGCCACGTAGCCGAGCGCGCCGCGCTTGGGCACCGCGCGTGCGCGCGTGCCGATCACGATCCCCAGCTCGACTTCCCAGTCGGTCTTCGTCGAGCCCTTCGGCAGCATCACGTCGTCGTTCGGACCGGACAGCGAGCTCAGCGTCTTGTGGAAGATGATCGGTTCCTTCGGCACCGGCGAGCCGGTTTCGGCCGCGTGATCCGAGTAGTTCAGCCCGATCGCGACGAACTTGCTCGCGCCGGTCAGCGGCACTCCGAATCGCGGCCTGCCGCGCACTGCCGGCAGCCTGGCGGGCTTGAGCTTCGCGAGCCGCGTCAGCGACCTCGGCGAGAGCTGGTCCGGGCCGATGTCCGGAATCACTTCCGACAGGTCGCGCAGCGTACCGTCGGCATCGATCAATCCGGGCTTTTCCTTGCCGGGCCGGCCGTAACGAACGAGTTTCATGGGTTCTCCAGTTGAAAGAAACGATGGACGAGGTGCTGC
>JAAZBL010000355.1 GCA_012513825.1 Limnobacter sp.
CGCCGGTCGCCGCTGAAGGCAACACCGCTGGCGACCGTACGGCAGTCGTCGGCGCCGAGCGCGCCCAGCTCGTCGGCGAGCAACTGTTCGAGCCCGCGCGGACACGGGGCGAACAGGTTCGCGCGGGCCGTCGGAGACGTTTCGGGCAAGTGAGCGCAGCGAGGGAGGGCTCGACAGCCTCCTAGCCGGCGAGCGCGCGATCGAGAAAGTCGAGCCGGTCCTGCCCCCAGAACGGCTCGCCACGGAACTCGTACCAGGGCGCGCCGAACACGCCGGCGTCGATCGCCTGCTGCGTGTACTGCTCGTACAGCGGGCGTGCCGTCTCGCGCGCTCCGGCCAGCGCCGCGCCGTCGAAGCCGCACTCGCCGGCGATCGCCTGCAGCGTCGCCGGATCGGCGATGTCGCGTTCCTCGGCCCAGACCGCGCGCATCAGCGCGCCGGCCAGCCGGATCGCCGCCTCGTCGCCGTGCTGCTGCGCGGCGGTCAGGATCAGCAGCGACGCTTCGTCGCCGGCGACCGGGAAGTGCTTCGGGTGCACGTTCAGCGGGATGCCGAGATGGGTCGACCAGCGCTGCAGCTCGACGAGGCGGTAGGCCTGGCGCTGCTTTGCGCGCTGCGGCAGCGGCAGGCCGCCCGATGCAGCGAACACGCGATTGAAGTCGACCGGCCGCGGCTCGATCGCAGCGCCGTGGCGGCCGGCCATCTCGCACAGGCGCTCGTGGCCGAAGTAGGTCCACGGGGACTGCGGGGCGAACCAGTAGCGAATCGTTTTCATGCCGGGGTTTCTCGTATCAGAACGGTTTGACGACGACCAGCACGACCGCCGCCAGCAGCGCCAGCACCGGCAGCTCGTTGAACCAGCGGAACCAGACGTGCGAGCGCGGGCTCGCACCGTCGGCCAGCCTGCGCAGCAGGCGGCCGCAGGCGTGGTGGTAGGCGAGCAGCAGCACGACGACCGCGAGCTTCGCGTGCATCCAGCCGGCGCCTGCGCCGACGCCGTAGCCGAGCCACAGCCACAGACCGAACAGCAGCGCCAGCGCCATCAGCGGCTGCATGAAGCGCCACAGCTTGCGCGCCATCAGCAGCAGCCGGTCGCGCTCGGCGCCCGGTGCATCGACCATCGCGAGGTTCACGAAGATCCGCGGCAGGTAGAACAGGCCGGCGAACCAGCTGGTCACGAAGACGATGTGCAGCGCCTTGGCCCACAGGTAGCCGGAGGCCACGGCCGATCCGTTCACGGGCTCTCAGCCCCGCACCTGGCCGTCGCCGAGCACCACGTATTTCAGCGAGGTGAGGCCTTCGAGCCCGACCGGCCCGCGTGCGTGCAGCTTGTCGGTCGAGATGCCGATCTCGGCGCCCAGCCCGTATTCGAAGCCGTCGGCGAAGCGGGTCGACGCGTTGACCATGACCGAGGCCGAGTCGACCTCGCGCAGGAAGCGCATCGCGTGGCTGTGGTTCTCGGTAACGATCGCGTCGGTGTGCTGCGAGCCGTATTCGGCGATGTGTGCGATCGCCTCGTCGAGCCCCGCGACGACGCGGATCGCGAGGATCGGCGCCAGGTATTCGGTGCGCCAGTCCGCTTCGGAGACTGCGTCGCACGCGATGCCGGCAGCCACGAGGATCAGCCGGCTGGCCGAGTCGCAGCGCAGCTCGACTCCCTTGTCGGCATAGATGCGTCCGAGCGCCGGCAGCACGCGCGGCGCGATGCCCTCGGCGACCAGCAGCGTCTCCATCGTGTTGCACGGCGAGTAGCGCTGCGTCTTCGCGTTGTCTGCGATGCGGATCGCCTTGTCGAGATCGGCGCTGTCGTCGATGTAGACGTGGCAGATGCCGTCGAGGTGCTTGATCGTCGGCACCTTCGATTCGCGCGAGATCCGCTCGATCAGCGACTTGCCGCCGCGCGGCACGACGACGTCGACGTATTCGGGTCGCGTGATCAGGGCGCCGACGGCGGCGCGGTCGGTCGTCGCGACCAGTTGCACGGCGTCGGCCGGCAGCGCCGCTTCGGCAAGACCCTGGCGGATCAGCGTGGCGAGCGCGCGGTTGCTGTGGATCGCCTCGGAGCCGCCGCGCAGGATCGTCGCATTGCCCGACTTGATGCACAGGCCGGCCGCGTCGATCGTGACGTTCGGACGCGACTCGTAGACGATGCCGATGACGCCGAGCGGCACGCGCATCTGGCCGACCTGGATGCCGGTCGGGCGGTAGCGGAGGTTCGTCATCTCGCCGATCGGGTCGGGCAGCGCGGCGATCTGCTCTAGACCCTCGGCCATCGATGCGATGACCGCGTCGCCGAGCGCCAGCCGGTCGACGAAAGCGGCGTCGTGCCCGGCCTTGCGGGCGGCTTCGAGGTCGGCGGCGTTGGCCTCTCGCAGCGCGGCTGCCTGGTCGCGGATCGCCGCGGCCGTGGCTGCCAGCGCCCGGTTCTTCGCAGCCGTGGCGGCACGTGCCATCTCGCGCGAGGCGGCGCGCGCGCGCCGGCCGAGGTCTGCGACGTAGGCGTCGACGTCGGCGATTTCGGGCGTGTCGGCGGTGCCTGACACGGCGGCCGGATCGGCAACTTCGGTGACGGCGTTGCCGGAAGTCTCGGCGACGCCGGCGGGAGCGGGATGGCGGGTGTTCATCGGCTTGCGACCGGCACGCGGACGCCGGCGATCGTGATGGCCAGTGCTTCGAGCGCGCCCCATGCGTCGCCGGCGACCAGGCCTTTCATCATTCTATCGACGAGCGCCGCCTGCTGCAGCGAAGCCCGCACCGTGTCGACGTCGAGCCGGCGCAGCGCCGTGTGGAACTGCTGCTCGCGCGGACCGAAGACGCGGGCGGCGCGCAACTCGCCCGCCAGCGGACGGCCGACGGCCTGCGCCTCGTGCAGCCGCATCAGCGTGCGCAGCGCGTCGGCGACGCTCCACAGGATCAGCGGGCCGGCCTCGCCTTCGGCGCGCAGTCCGTCGAGCGTGCGCAGCGTACGCGCCGCGTCGCCGGTCAGCATCGGTTCGACGAGGTCGAAGGCACCGTAGCGGGCGACGTCGAGCACCGCGGCGCGCACATCGGCGCCGGCGAGATCGCCCTCGGGAAACAGCAGCGCGAGCTTGCGGATCTCCTGGTCGGCGGCCAGCAGGTTGCCTTCGACGCGTTCGGCGACGAATTCCAGCGTATCCGGGTCGGTGCGCTGCTTCTGCTGTGCGAGCCGCCGGCCGATCCACTGCGGCAGCTGCTGGCGCGCAACCGGATAGATCGGCACGACCAGTGCGTGACGGTCGATCGCGGCGAACCAGGCGCTGTCGGTCACGGCCCGATCGAGCCGCGGGCTGACGACGAGCAGACGGATCGCCGGGTCCATCCCGGCGGCGACTTCTCCGATCGCCTGGCCGATCTCCTTGCCCGGCTTCGAGGGCAGCCGCAGCTCGAGCAGCTTGCCTTCGCCGAACAGCGACATCGCGCCGGCCTCGGCCTTCAGTGCGTCGGGCCGGAACTGCCGGCCGCCTTCGAAGACCAGCCGTTCGACCGCGCCGCCCGAGCGGGCCGCCGAACGCACGGTGTCGGCGGCTTCGAGCACGAGCAGCGGCTCGTCGCCGTGGACCCAGACGACGGCCGGCATGCCGCGCGCCAGCGCCGCGGCCAGGCCGTCTGCGCGGACCTGGCTCATCGGGCCGGCCTCGCTTCGCGCGCGCGGCCGGTCTCCGGCGCAGGCGGGCCGCTGCGGGCCGCTCGACGGATGGCCTCGATGCCGTCGTCGTGCGCCGTCATGCCGGTCGATCGATCGCCGCGAGCCGTCGCAGCAACTGCTGGACGAGGTCGCCTTCCATCTCGCGGTACAGCAGTTCTTCTTCCTGCTGCTTGGAAACGATCTCGACGTCCGACGAGGTGATGTCGCGGCTGAGCACCAGCTCGGTCGGCGGCAGCAGGACCTCGCCCTTCGCGTCGACGACGCGGAACTGGAAGCGCAGCCGAAGCTGGTATTCGCGCGCGCGGCCGGTGCTCGAGAACGCGACGATCTCGCGCTCGCGCTGCTCGAGCAGGACCTCGAGGCGCGCTTCGGCCTTCTTCGGGTCGTCGACCAGTTCGGTATCGGCGGCCACGCGCACGCGGCGGCGGAATTCGGCGCCGATCGCCGACGTCGGCGCGAAGCCGACGTACAGCGTGCGAAACGGCAGCGCCGCCGAACGGCGAAGCTGGAAGCCGCAGCCTGCCAGCAGCGCCGCGCTCCCGATCGACGCGAAGCCGGCCAGCAGGCGGCGTCGATCCGGCACTCGAGACGCCGAGCGCGTGGCTGATCCGGCCATGGCCGAGTCGCTCGACGCTGTCAGACGACGAGGTTGACCAGCCGCCCCGGCACGACGACGACCTTGCGCGGCGTGCGTCCCTCGGCGTGCCGCGCCCAGGCCTCGGTCGCGGTCGCGGCAGCCTGGATTGCAGCCTGGTCGGCCTGCGCGGGCACGCGTACCGAGCCGCGCACCTTGCCGTTGATCTGCAGCACCAGTTCGATCTCGTCCTGGACCAACGCGCTCTCGTCGACCTGCGGCCAGCGCGCATCGAGCAGGTCGCCGAATTCGCCGTTCAGTCCCAGTTCCTGCCACAGCGCGTGGCCGAGGTGCGGGACCACCGGGTACAGCACGCGCACGAGGATCGAGATCGCCTCGCGCAGCACGCTGGCGCTGGCCGACCCGTCGGGCAGCGACGCGCCCTCGATCGCGTTGAGCATCTTCATCGCCGCCGACACGACGGTGTTGTACTGCTTGCGCTGGTAGTCGTAGTCGGCCTGCCGCAGGATCGAGTGGATCTCGCGGCGCAGCGTCTTGTGCGCTTCGCCCAGTGTGGCGGGATCGAGCGGGCCGGCCGTGCGCACCGCCTCGTGGTGCGCGTGCGCGCTGGCCCAGACGCGTCGCAGGAAACGCTGCGCGCCTTCGACCCCGGTGCCCGACCATTCGAGCGTCTGCTCCGGCGGCGACGCGAACATGACGAACAGGCGCGCCGTGTCGGCGCCGTACTGGTCGATCAGCGACTGCGGGTCGACGCCGTTGTTCTTGCTCTTGGACATCGTGCCGAGGCCCGCGTACTCGACCGGCAGCCCGTCGGTCTTCGAACGGCAGCCGACCGGCTTGCCGTGTTCGTCGTGGACCCACTCGACGTCGTCGGGCCAGAAGTACTCGGTGCCGCCCTTGTCGCTCTTGCGCAGGAAGATGTGGTTCAGCACCATGCCCTGGCACAGCAGGTTCGTGAACGGCTCGTCGAAGCGCACGAGCCCGCGATCCGGGTCGCCCGGGAAGTCGCCCCTGATGTCGCGCATGACCTTGGTCCAGAAGCGCGCGTACAGCAGGTGCAGCACCGCATGCTCGATGCCGCCGATGTACTGGTCCATCGGCATCCAGTAGTCGTTGCGCGCGTCGACCATCGCTTCGTCGTTGTCCGGCGTGCAGTAGCGCATGTAGTACCAGGACGAATCGACGAAGGTGTCCATCGTGTCGGTCTCGCGCCGCGCCGGCTTGCCGCATTTCGGGCAGCTGCACTTCAGGAAGGCCTCGTGCTTCGCCAGCGGGTTGCCGCTGCCGTCGGGCACCAGGTCCTCCGGCAGCACGACCGGCAGGTCCGAGTACGGCACCGGCACCGGGCCGCAGTCGCCGCAGTGGATGATCGGGATCGGCGTGCCCCAGTAGCGCTGGCGCGAGATGCCCCAGTCGCGCAGCCGGTACTGCACGCGCTTCTCGCCGAGCCCCTTGGCGGCCAGGTCGGCGGCGATCGCTTCGACGGCGGCTTCGTGCGCGAGGCCGTCGTACTTGCCCGAATTGACGCAGACGACGCCTTCCTTGTTCGCGTACCAGTCCTGCCAGCCATCGGTCGAGAACGCCGCCTCGTCGGCGCTGCCGGGATCGCCGGCCAAGCCGATCACCTGCCGGATCGGCAGGCCGAACTTCTTCGCGAATTCGAAGTCGCGCTCGTCGTGGCCCGGCACGCCCATCACCGCGCCGTCGCCATAGCTCATCAGCACGTAGTTGCCGACCCAGACCTCGACCTGCTCGCCGGTCAGCGGATGCGTGACGGTCAACCCGGTCCGCCGGCCGTCCTTGTCGCGCGTGGCCAGCTCGGCCTCGGTCACGCCGCCGTGACGGCATTCGTCGATGAAAGCCTGCAGCGCCGGGTCGTTCGCGGCGGCGGCCGTCGCGATCGGGTGCTCGGGCGCGACGGCCACGAAGGTCACGCCCATGATCGTGTCGGCGCGCGTCGTGAACACGTACATGCGGCCGTCGTTGATCGGCGCGCCGTCGGCGTCGCGGATGTCGTGCGTGAACGCGAAGCGCACGCCGACCGAACGGCCGATCCAGTTCTCCTGCATCGCCTTGACGCGCTCGGGCCAGCCCAGCCCTTCGAGCGAGGACAGCAGTTCCTCCGCGTAGCGCGTGATGCCCAGGTAGTACATCGGGATCTCGCGCTTCTCGACCAGCGCGCCGGAGCGCCAGCCGCGCCCGTCGATGACCTGCTCGTTGGCCAGCACCGTCTGGTCGACCGGATCCCAGTTGACGGTGCCGGTCTTCAGGTAGGCGATGCCGTGCTCGAGCATCTTCAGGAACAGCCATTGGTTCCACTTGTAATAGTCGGGCGAGCAGGTGGCGACTTCGCGCGACCAGTCGATCGCCAGCCCCATCGCCTGCATCTGCTTCTTCATGTAGGCGATGTTGTCCCAGGTCCACTTCGCCGGCGCGACCGCATTCTTCATCGCCGCGTTTTCGGCCGGCAGCCCGAACGCGTCCCAACCCATCGGCATCAGCACGTTGTAGCCGTTCATCCGCAGATGCCGGTACATCACGTCGTTGATCGTGTAGTTGCGCACGTGCCCCATGTGCAGCTTGCCCGACGGGTAGGGCAGCATCGAGCAGGCGTAGAACTTGCCCTTCGGAAAGCGCGGGTCGTTCTCGACCGCGCGGTATGCGTCGATCGCCTGCCAGTGGGCCTGGGCGGCGGATTCCACCGCGCGGGCATCGTACTTGTCTTGCATGGAACGAATGAA
The DNA here is from genome assembly GCA_012513825.1 of Limnobacter sp. Taxonomy (GTDB): domain Bacteria; phylum Pseudomonadota; class Gammaproteobacteria; order Burkholderiales; family Burkholderiaceae_E; genus Zeimonas. The sequence continues at coordinate 7,004 of JAAZBL010000355.1, forward strand.
GGCGGGTCGGGGGAAACCTTCGAGTCTACACGCGCCCGCAACACCGTCCGACGATTTCGGCGCGCGCGCGAGATTGCAGGTAAACTTCCTGTCCGACAATGACAGCCGCCGCGAGGCCCTGCTTTCATCGGCCGCTTCGAGGTCGTGAACCTTCCCTGCAGTTCCCGCTGGCACTCCACGAGCAGAATGAGCGATTACACGTCCGTCCGTCCGTCCAGTTCCGGGTTCGAACTGCAGGATCCGAACGAACAGGCCGACGTTCGCGCGCCGGCCCGTCCCGCGGCACGCGGCGAAGAGGCCGTTCCCGCAGGTTCGGCGATCCTGCGCGCGATCCGTATCCTCGAAACGATCGCCGCAGCGCACGAACCGCCGCAACTGGCCGAGATATGCAAGGCCGTCGACCTGCCGAAGCCTACGGTGTTCCGCATCCTCGCGACGCTCGAACACGCCGGTCTCGTCGCGAGGGAGCCTGGCAGCAAGCGCTATCACTGCGGCACGCGCATGAACGGCCTGGCGAGCGCGACGCTGCTGACGTCGCCGTCGCGCAGCGCGCGGCGCGCGATTCTCGAAGAGCTCGTCGAACAGGTCGGCGAGACCTGCAACCTCACCGTCGCCAACGGCAACTCGGTGCTGTGTCTCGACCGCGTCGAGACGGCGTGGCCGCTGAAGATCACGATCACCGCCGGCACCAGCGTGCCGATCCACTCGTCGGCCAGCGGCAAGCTGTTCCTCGCCCACCTGCCGCGCCGCAGCCGCGAGCGGCTGATCCGGCAATTGCCGCTGGTCCGGCACACGCAGCACACGGTGACCGATCCGGCGCGCCTGACCGAGGAAGCCGAGAAGATCCGCATGCAGGGCTACGCGACCGAGGTCGAGGAATACCTGGCCGGCATCTGCTGCCTGGCCGTGCCGGTGCAGGACGGCGACGGGCGCGTGGTCGCCGCGTTGTCGGTGCACGCGCCGATGGCCCGGTTGCCGATCGATCAGGCGGTCGAGCTGCTGCCCGAGATGCAGAGCGCCGCCGAGGCGATGGCGCAGACGCTGGACTGGTAGAACGAGTCGGCCGGGCCGGCGGCCGCGGCCGCTCGGCCGCTCAGCGAAACACCACCGTCTTCGCGCCGTTCAGCACGATCCGATGCTCGGCGTGCCACTTGACGGCGCGCGCCAGCACCACGCTTTCGATGTCGCGGCCGATCGCGGTCAGCGTGGCGACGTCCATCGAATGGTCGACGCGTTCGACGTCCTGTTCGATGATCGGACCTTCGTCGAGCACCGTGGTCACGTAGTGCGCGGTCGCGCCGATCAGCTTGACGCCGCGATCGTGCGCCTGCCGGTACGGTCGCGCGCCCTTGAAGCTCGGCAGGAACGAATGGTGGATGTTGATCGCGCGACCCTCGAGCCGCGCGCACAGCTCCGGCGACAGGATCTGCATGTAGCGCGCGAGCACGACGAGCTCGACCTGCTCCTGCTCGACGATCTCGAGCAGCCGCTGCTCGGCCTGCGGCTTGCTCGCGCTGGTCAGCGGCAGGTGGTGGAACGGGATGTCGTACGAGGCCGCGAGCTGGTAGAAATCGCGGTGGTTCGAGACGATCGCCCGGATGTCGATCGGCAGCAGGCCCGAGCGCCAGCGGAACAGCAGGTCGTTCAGGCAATGGCCGAGCTTCGAGACCATGATCAGCGTCGGCGCCGGCCGCGACGCATCGGCGAAGCGGAAGCGCATCTCGAAGCGCTCGGCGATCGGCGCGAAGGCAGCCGCATGGTCGGCCGGTGGCGCGGCGAAGTGCACGCGCATGAAGAACAGGCCGGTATCGCGGTCGTTGAACTGGCCCGCTTCGAGAATGTTGCCGCCCATCTCGAACAGCGCACCGGAAACCGCGTGGACGATCCCCGGTCGGTCGGGGCAGGAAAGCGTGAGGATCTGGCCGTCGTTCATTGCAGCAGCTTCGGTCGCGGGCATTCGGAAACAAGGGGCCGCAGTGCAGGCCGGCTGCCGCGGCGGAAAACCCGCAAGTTTAGCCGGGCGTGAAGCGCGGGCGTTTCGCGGCCCGCCGCAATGTCAGATAATCGTCGACGTGTCGCGACTGACGCGGCGGCCGAAGCATAGGTGGCCCCCATGTCGATCCGTGTTCCGAACGCGCCGCAATCGGCCCCGGCAGGCCGCGCCACGCACGCCG
>JAAZBL010000043.1 GCA_012513825.1 Limnobacter sp.
AGGAACTCGGCCACGTCGAAGCCGATTCCGCCGGCCCCGAGGATCGCGACGCTGTCTCCGACCGTCACGCGGCCGGAAAGCACGTCCTGGTAGCCGACGACTTTGGGGTGGTCGACGCCTTCGAGGGCGGGGATCCGCGGCAGCACGCCCGTGGCCAGCACGATCTCGTCGAAGCCGCCGTCGGCGAGTTCGCTCGCGTCGGCCGTGGTGCCGAGACGCACGTCGACCTTCGCCAGCCGCAGCGCCCGGTCGAAGTAGCGCAGCATGCCCTCGAACTCGGATTTTCCGGGCACCTTGCGCGCGATGATCAGTTGTCCGCCGAGCTCGTCCTGCGCTTCGAACAGGGTGACGCGGTGTCCGCGGCGAGCCGATTCGAGGGCGAAGGCCATGCCGGCCGGCCCGCCGCCGACCACGGCGATGCGCTTCGATCCGGCCGCCGGACGGTCGTCGAACTCGATCTCGCGACCGGCCCTCGGATTGACCAGGCAGCTCGCCGTGCGCTCGGTGAAGATGTGGTCCAGGCAGGCCTGGTTGCAGGCGATGCACAGGTTGATCTCGTCGCTTCGCCCGAGCCGGACCTTCTTCGCGAATTCGGGGTCGGCGAGCAGCGGACGGGCCATCGAAACGAGATCGGCAGCCCCCGAGGCGATGATCCGTTCGGCAACGTCCGGGGTGTTGATCCGGTTCGACGCCATGACCGGAATCGAAACGGCCTGCTTCACGTTCCTGACGGCCGCCAGCCAGGCGGCCCGCGGCACCGAGGCCGCGATCGTCGGCACCGCCGACTCGTGCCAGCCGACACCGGTGTTGATCATGTCGGCGCCGGCCTGTTCGATGCGGCGCGCGAACGCTGCGACTTCGGGGCCGGTCATCCCGCCTTCCATCAGGTCGATCGACGAGATCCGGTAGATCAGCATGAAGTCGCGGCCGACCCGCGCCCGGACGGCGCGCACGATCTCGAGCGGAAAGCGGATCCTTCGCTCGAAGTCGCCGCCGAACTCGTCGTTGCGCCGGTTCGTCAGCGCCGCCGTGAACTCGTTGATCAGGTAGCCTTCGGAGCCCATGATCTCGACGCCGGCGTAGCCGGCCTGTTCGGCCAGGCTCGCCGTATGGGCGAAGCTTTCGATCGTGGCCCAGACTTCGGCCGTGCTGAGCGCCCGCGGCGCGTGCACGTTGATCCGCGCCTTGCCGGGCGAAGGCGCGACGCAGTCGGCGAGCTTTGCGTAGCGTCCGGCATGCAGGATCTGCAGCACGATGCGGCCGCCGGCTTCGCGTACCGCCGACGTGATCTGCCGATGCTCGTCGAGCTGGTCGGCGCTGTCCAGCACCAGGCCGCCTTCGTCCATCACGCCCTCGGGCACCGGCGAGTAGCCGCCGGTCAGGATCAGCGCGATCTCGCCCGCGGCGCGGGTCGCGTAGAAGGCCGCGAGCCTCTGCAGCGGACGATCGAGGGTTTCCAGGCGCGTGTGCATCGCACCCATGACCATTCGATTCGGCAGCGTGACGCCGGCGATCCTTAGCGGGCTGAGCAGGTGAGGGTCGGGAGACATCGGAAGGCCGGGCAGTGTGACTGCGCGCATCGTCGCCCGTCCGGCGAAGACGTGTCAAGAAGTTGATACAAATGCAGCGCGCGCGTAGGATCGACGTGCTCTGCCGTCTTGCTCCTTCTCACCGAACCAAGCCGAGGCCCGTTGCCATGACCGAAAGCCGCTACTCCCGCTACGAAACGCTGAAATTCGATCGTCCGCATCCGCGCGTGCTGCGCATCACGATGGTCTCGCCGCTGAAGATGGGCGCGATGACACCGACGATGCACCGCGAGGTCGCCGACATCTGGGCCGACGTCGATGCCGACGATAGCGTGTCGGCCGTCATCATCACCGGCGACGGCCGCAATTTCTCGGCCGGCGGCGACCTGAACCACGAGCGCAAGGTCTGCGACGACTACGTGCTCCGGATGCAGGCGATGACCGAAGCCCGCCGGCTCGTGCTCGGCATGCTCGACTGCCGCAAGCCGATCGTGTCGGCGGCTCGCGGCTGGGCGGTCGGTGCCGGCATCGCCTGCCTGATCATGGCCGACGTGTCGATCGCCTCGAAGGATGCGAAGTTCTCCGACGGCCACCTGAAGATCGGCGTGGCGGCCGGCGACCATGCAGCGATCATCTGGCCGCTGCTGTGCGGGATGGCCAAGGCCAAGTACTACCTGCTCACGGCCGACACCTTCACCGGCGAAGAAGCCGAGCGGATGAACCTGATCTCGATGGCGCTGCCCGACGAGGAGGTCGAGGCGAAAGCCGTCGCGGTGGCCACGAAGCTCGCCGAGAGCGCTCCGGCCGCGATCCGCTGGACCAAGCAGACGCTGAACCACTGGGTGCGGCAAGCCACGCCGATCTTCGATGCGTCGCTGGCGCTCGAGTTCCTCGGCTTCGCCGGCCCCGAGGGCAAGGAAGGGATCGACGCGTTCCTGCAGAAGCGCAAGCCGAGCTTCGATCCGGATACGCCGGTCTGATCGCCGGTCGAGGTCGAAGCTCGTCAGGTCGCGATGCCCGCGATGTCTCGACAACATGACCCGGTCGGGGGGGCGACGTGAACCTGGCCGTCGGCCCTCGCCGCGACGAGTCGGAGTCCGCGGTTCACAACCGGCTGTTCTTCCGCTTGTTCCAGGCCAGGAACACGCTCGATCGGCAGGCGATCCGGATCCTCGGCATCACGACCGTGCAATGGGCGGTGCTCGGCGGCCTGTCGCGCCCGCAGGTCGCTTCGGGTGTGCCGTTCTCCGAGCTAGCCGACTACCTCGTCGTCAGCCGGCAGAGCCTCGACGGCGTGCTCAAGCGGCTCGAGCGCGAAGGCTACGTGCGCAGGGTCACCGACGCACAGGACCGAAGAGCGAAGAACGTGGTCCTGACGGACCGGGGGCGCGCATTCTGGGAATCGCTGCAGCCGCGGATCTACGAGTTCTACCGGCAGGCGCTCGCCGGTTTCCGCTTCGACGACAAGGTGGCGCTGGTCCACTACCTGAACGGGCTGAACGCGGGAATGAACGACATCGTCGTTCGGGATTGATCGACCCAATTGCGTCTGTTCGGCCGACGGCGAAGCGGATTTCGATCGCTGGTCGGCGCCGTCACCGCGCGGTGTCGGGTGTCGGACCAGCCGCCGAAGGCAAGGCCTGGCGGACGGTGTCGAGGATCTCCTGCGACAACGCTTCGTCGTCGACCGCGCGCGGCGCGACACGTCCTGGCCGAGCGCGGCGATCAGGCATCCGGCGCCGGGATGGTCGTGGTGCGCCGTGCTCAGGTAAGGGTCGGCGATCGTCAACCTGCCGATCCGGGAGGCACGGGTGACGCCGGTACCGGCCGCGGCCTGAAGAGCGCGGTGCCTACCGCGTTCAGAAGGTTCCACGATACAGCGCGCACGAACGACAAACGGCCGGCGGTTGCTCGCTCGCCAAAGCCTGCCGGAACGCCCGGGCCGCCTCGCCGTGCCAGCGTTCGAGCAGGCCCGTGCGGTGCCTTGCAACCGTCCCGAAGCTCGCCCGGTCCGCACTGGCCACCATGCAGCAGGGCATCAGCTCGCCGGCGGCGCTCAGGTAGATGCCTTCCCAGGGCCAGCGGCACCCGGGCCGCGCGGCTTGGCCTTCGAGCGGAGGGCTTGCGAGCCGCGGCAGATGCAGCCGCAATCCGAGCGCCGCTGCAATGTCCTTCGCCCGGTCGAAGATTTCGGCGGCCTTCGCGCAATCGGAATCGTCGAGTTCCGACGCGCGCACGAAATCGCGGATGTCGAAATACCGCGGTGCCAGGTCGGCCTGCTCCAGGTCGCTCGACAGCCGCTGTACCAGCAATTCGTCGACGCCGTGCGCGTGAAGAAAGCGCACCAGCGCGGGAAGCTGTTCGAGGTTGCCTCGCATCAGCACCATGACGCCGCGCACTTCCAGCGTGCTGCCGACCGCCGCGCGTGCGGCGATCAGTCGATCGAGGTTGCGGACGACCTTCGCGAAGGACGCACGGCGGCGGATCGACTCGTAGACCTCGGCTTCTGCGCCGTCGAGCGAGACCGACAGCGAAGCGAGCCCGCAATCGGCGCAACGACGGGCCCGGGCCTCGGTCAGCAGCGTGAGGTTCGTATTCGACGAGACCCGGATCCCGCGATCGCTCGCCAGCCGGACCATGTCGAAGAAATCGGGATTCATCAGGGGCTCGCCGAGCCCCTGCAGATGCAGCGTCTGCAGGCCGGGCATCTGGTCGAGAAGCGCACGGAAGTCGTCGAGCGACAGGTCCACGACGCGATCGGCACGATCCTGGACCGTGCACATCCGGCACGCGAGGTTGCAGCGGCCCGTCGGTTCGATCTGCGCGAAAGCGGGCAGCGGCGGGACCGGCGACAACGGGTTCGCGGGGGAATCGATGGCTTCGGAATCGTCGGCTTCGGAGCTTCGGCTCATCGGCCCACTCCATTTTCTCGATCACGGTGGCTCTGATGCCCGGCAGCGCCGGCGATGCCATCGGTGCAAGCGACCGGCCCGGGAGGAACCCGGGCCCGGCACGCCGATTGCAGTCGTCGGGGGATCGCTCGATCTCAGCGACTTGCAAGGAGGCTCATATGCCGAGAAAGATGGGTGTCGACATGCCGCAGACCTTGTTGCGTTCGCCGCCGAAAGCGCAGCGGACCTACGCGAAGACGATGCGCAGCGCCGAAGGAACCTACGGCAGCGGAGAGCGTGCGTCCCGGACCGCCCTTGCGGCGCTGAAGCACGGCTTCGAGAAGGTCGGAGACCACTGGGAGCCGAAGAAGCACAAGGGGCCGTCGGACCCGAAGGCGAAGGCACGCGCCGGAACCCGGCGCCACGCGAAGGCAGAAAGCTTCGGGGGCGTCGACCTCGAAGGCAGCACGCGCGACGAGCTCTACCAGAGGGCCAGGGAGCTCGACATCACAGGCCGATCGTCGATGAACAAGAAGGAGCTCGCGCGCGCGATCGCGAAGAAGCAGGGTTGATCGCCGGCCGACTGCTGCCCGCCGATACCCGACTTACGAAAACAGGACGAAATCAGGAGATCCATCCAATGAGCAACACGAAGAACTCGCCTCGCATCCGCAGTTTCACCCGGGCCTTCCTGCTTGCGGCTGCGGCGGCGCTGGCCCTGCCGGCCATCGCCGATCCGTCCAACAAGTGGCGGATCGAGTTCGACGGCAAGGCGGACAACAGCGGCGTGATCGAGCTGTCGTTGAGGCCCGTGAACGGCGCGGCGACCTCGATCGTCGTTCCCGTCGCCGACGACACACGCGAAAACGCGGTCGCGCAGCAGGTGCGCGATGCGCTGGCGAGCACCTTCGGGTCGGTCTACCAGGTCGAGGTCGACGACGGCGAGGACGTCCTGGTCAAGGCCAGGGGTGGCGCCGCGGACTTCGAAGTGGCGGTCATCCGCAACACGGTCGACGGGATCGACATCGAACTCGATCGCGAGTGAACCCGGCTCAACGGGCCCAGTGGCTTTTCAAACGTCCGGGAGGAGTAATACACTGCGATTCTGCCGCCTGCCGACGGCAAACCCAGGGGAGACACGATGAAGACCGAACCAATGGCAACGCGTGCATGGGGTTTCTTGGTCGCTGCCGTGGCAGCGATTTCGATCAGCGGGCCGGCAGCCGGGCAGGCCGGAAGCCAGGCGCCCGCAGCCGCGGGTGACATGGCCGCCGCACAGGCCGCCGCAGGCGACCGCGAGGACATCCGGCTCTACGCTTTCAGTTCCGGGGCATTGACCCTCGGGAAGGGCGCGCTGATCAATTTCGCGCCGATGGACCCGCCCATCACCGTGCCGGTCGGGTTCTACGTCGTCAAGCATCCGAAGGGCAACGTCCTGTTCGATACGGGCAACAACGACAAGCTGATCACCGACCCGAACTGGTGGGGCAAGGCCAACGCGGCAATGAAGCCCGCCATGACCCCCGACGTGGCGATCGACGTCCAGTTGAAGAAGATCGGGCTCACGCCGGACGACATCACCTACGTCGTGCCCAGCCACCTGCATCTCGACCACGGCGGCAACGTCGGCAAGTTTCCGAACTCGACGATCGTCGTTCAGAAGTCCGAGCTGATGAACGCGTTCTGGCCGGCCCCCGGCACGGGCGGGCCCTACGTGATCGGCGACATCCTGCCGTTGCGGGCCAACGAGTCGACTTACCCGAACGCGCAGAAGATGATCCTGCTCGAAGGGGACATGGACCTCTTCGGCGACGGCAGCCTCGTGATCAAGCGCTGGGTCGCCCATACGCCCGGCAGCCAGATGATGGTCGTCAAGCTCAAGAACCAGGGCACCACGATCCTGACCGGTGACAACGTCTATTTCCGCGAGAACGTCGAAAAGAACGTGCCGCCCAATCTCGTGCTGGCGTACAACCCGCAAGGCTTCTTCACGGCCTTCGAGTGGATTCGCATGATGATGGCGACGGAAAAGGCCGACTTCTTCACCGCTCACGATCCCGATGCGTTCAAGGCGATGAAGAAGGCTCCGGAGTACTACGACTGAACGGCGCATCGCCGGAGTCGACGACGGCTTTCTTCGTCGACCCTCCGCGCCGATCGGCGGCGCCGATTCTCGTCGCGAGCGGCCTCGGAAAGTCGTTCGGCGGGCGGCGGGTCGTCGACTCGTTCGACCTCGAAGTCTCGCGCAACGAAGTGATCGGACTGCTCGGGCCGAATGGCTCGGGCAAGAGCACGATCCTGCGGATGATCGCGGGCTATCTGAGACCGACAGCCGGGCAGGTGCGGGTCGCGGGCTTCGACGTCGTCGACCAGGGGTTCGAGGCTCGCGCAAGGGTCGGCTACGTTCCCGAAGACGTGCCGCTGTACACGGCAATGCGCACCCGCGAGTTCCTGTCCTTCATGGGACGGCTGCGCGGCGTGTCGCGCACGGACCTCGGTCCTTCGGTCGATAGCGTCGTCGAACGGCTGTCGCTGCAGTCCGTCTACTCGACGATGATCGGCAAGTTGTCGCGGGGTTTTCGCCAGCGAGTCGCGATCGCCCAGGCCCTGCTCGGTCGTCCTGCGCTGCTGCTGCTCGACGAGCCGACCAACGGCCTCGACCCCAGGCAGATCATCGAGCTGCGGGAAACGATCCGCCGCCTGGCGGGCGAGGTCGCGATTGTCGTCAGCTCGCACGTGCTTGCCGAGGTCGAGCGGGTGGCCGATCGCGCCGCCATCCTGCTCGACGGTCGGCTGCTCGACGTGCTGCCGATGAGCCGCGTCCCCCCGGGTGGTCTCGAGCAGGCTTTCCTGCAGCTGACCGGCGACGGCGAGGGCGCAGCGCCTCTGGGGAGGCGACCGGCTTGAATTCGTTCGCCGTTCTCGTCGGCAAGGAAGTGCGCGCGCTGTTCCTGTCGCCGATTGCCTGGGCCCTGATCGCGGTGTTCCTGTTCCTGATGGGCTATTCGTTCACGCTGACCCTGTTCTCGACCAGTGCCGCGACCCTGGTGCACGTCTTCTTCCAGGCTGCCGGCCTGCTGCTGCTGCTGGTGCCGATCATCACGATGCGCAGCTTCGCCGAGGAGCGCAAGGCGGGGACGCTCGAATTGCTGCTCACCGCGCCGGTTCGCGAAGGCAGGCTGGTACTGGCGAAGTTTGTCGCGAGTCTCGCCGTCGTCCTCGTCATGATCATGGCGACCGGGATCTATGCCGGCGTCCTCGGCTGGTTCGGCGCGCCGGACTGGGGCGCCATCTACAGCGGCTACTTCGGGCTCGTTCTGCTGGCGGCAGCGCTGGTCGCGATCGGGGTGATGTTCTCGGCGATGACTTCGAACCAGGTGGTCGGTGCGATCCTGGCGATCGGTGTTTCGTTCCTGTTGTGGACGCTCGATTCGCTGGCCCAACTGCTTCCGACCGGACCCGAGCGGGTCCTGATCGGCCTGTCCCTGCTCGCGCGCTTCACGCCCTTCGCGACGGGGGCGATGTACGCGTCCGACCTCGGGTTCTTCGTCACGGTGACGGCACTCGCCCTGTTCGTGGGCGTTCGCGCGCTCGCTCGTCGCTAGGTAGTCCGCGGGAACGGGGGTCATGGAGCACAGCGCGCTGGACTTCGTCTCGTTGGCCTGGTTCGCGGGCTGGCTCGCTGCAGTCGTCGTGCTGCTCGCGGCCGGCTGGCGACTGCCGTTGCAGACGCGCTGGAGACCGGCCGCGAACCTGCTCTACCAGACTGCCGTGCTGGTGCTTGCGCTCGGCGTCGCCGTGCTCGCAAACGTTGCAATCGTTCTGCACGACGTCCATTTCGACCTGACGCGCGAGAAGACCTACACGCCGTCCGCTAACGCGATGCAGGTCGTCTCGGAGCTCGAGCAGCCGGTCGCGTTGACCTACTTCGTGCGCGGCCAGGATCCCGGCGGGCAGCGGATGCGCACGGTACTCGAACAGATGGCACGCAGCAATCGGCAGCTGCAATTGCGCATCGTCGACCCGGATCGCGAACCCGCCGTCGCTCGCGCGGCCGGACTGCGGGGGGCAAATACCGCAGTGCTCGAGGCGGACGGGCGCCGGGTGCAGATCGAGACGACCGACGAGCGCCAGATCGCGATCGGAATCCAGCGCGTGCTGCGCACCGAGGTGCAGACGGTCTGCTTCCTCGAAGGCCACAACGAACTGCCGATCGACAACTTCGAGTTCCATACGCATCTCGAGAGCGTTTCCGATCACAGCCACGACGACGCGTCGTCCTCGGTCGTCCTGACTTCGGGCCACGGGATCGGGAGGTTGCGCCGCGCTCTCGAGGCACAGGGCTACGAAATCCGGAAGATCGCGCTCGTCGGCACCCCCGAAGTGCCGCCGGCCTGCCGACTGCTGGTACTGGCCGGCCCCCGTACGACCTTCGTGCCGTCTGAATCGCTCGCCATCACGCGCTTCCTGGAGCGCGGCGGTGCGCTGCTCGCGATGCTCGACCTGGGCTTCGTGCCCGATCCTGCACTGGATCGGCTGCTGGACCGTCTCGGACTCGCGCTGCCCCCGCGGGTGGTCGTCGATCCGCTCAGTCACTACTCGTCCGACGCGCAGATCGTTGCCGTCACCGCCTACGAGGCGAGCCCGATCACGCGCAATCTCTCGATGAGCTTCTTTCCCGGCGTGCGGCCCTTGTTTCGAACGGATCCGGAGCCGGGGCTGGTGCTGACGCCGCTGTTCTCGAGCAGTCGGGACAGCTATCTGCGCGAAACCAGGACCGTGCAGCTCGGCGACACCGAGCCACGGTCCGGGCGGTCGGGCGGCGCAGGTGCGCCCGACGACTCCCCGACCTCGGGCGACCCCGGACCTCGGCTGGCCGAAACCGGGCCGCAGTTGCTCGCCGTCGCGGTCGAAGGGCGGCTCGCCGAGTCGCAGCCCGACTCGATGCCGATGCGGGCGATCGTCGTCGGCGACAGCGACTTCGCGAGCAATTCGTTTCTTCCCTATCTTGCGAACAGCGACCTGGCGCTGGCGATGACTCGCTGGCTCCTGCGCGAGGAGCGGCTGACGACCGTTGCGACCCGCATTCCAGTGCCGCCGATGATCGTGCTCACGAACCCGCAAATGCAGGCGATCTTCGTCCTGATCGTGATCGCCTTGCCGATGATCGCGGTGCTGCTGGGGATGCTGGTGTGGTGGCGCCGGCGATGAGTGCACGACCGCGCGGCGGGACCGCATCGGCGGCGCCATACCGGCGTCGCAGTCGAGCGGCAGCGACCTGGGCGCTGGCGCTGCTTGCCCTGGCCTATCTCGCGCTGATGGTGGTCACCGGCGCCTTGCCGCGTCAGCGTCAGCTGGTCGAGTTCGAAGCTCGCGGCGTCATGCAGGAATCACCCGATTCGGTCGTACGCGTCGAACTGCGCCGCGACGGAGCGCATCGGACGCTCGTGCGCGACGATGAAGGCTGGAGCCTAGAGGCAGGCGGGGCCATCGACGCCGAAGCTTCCCGTCGGCTGTCGATGGCCGTGCAGTTCCTCAATACGTCGGCGCCGATTCGACACCTCGCTTCGACGGAACTGGCTGGAGCGTCGCCGGCGGCCTTCGGCCTCGACCCGCCGGCCCTGACGGTCAGCGTGCACGGCAGGCAAGCGCCTTTGCTGACCGTTCGCTTCGGATCCGAGAACCCCGAGGGCACGGCGCAATACATGGCGGTCGACGGACGGGACGGCGTTTACCTGATCTCGCGCTTCGTCGGAAGCGAATGGGCCGCCGTCGCGGCGCGGGTGTCGCCGCGATGATCGGGCATCGCCGCTCGAGATGGGCTGCCTGCGCACGGCTCGGTCCGTTCGCATGTCTGTACGTTCTCGTGACGGCTTTCGCCGTTTCGCTGGCGCCCGGTGCCGTCCAGGCGCACGACGGGGCGCCCACTTCGTTCGCATCGGTCCACGTTGCCGGCGTCCGCGTGCTGTATTCGTTGACGACGTCGGGCCAGGCGAGCCCGGCGTCCGCCGACCGCGGTGACGGCGCGCAGCGCGACTTTCGGCCCGGAGCACCGGCGCTCGCGGGCGAGGATCCGCTGCGAATGGCGGCGCTCATCGCGCGCAAGCTGCGCATCGAGGCGGACGGCGAACGCTGCGTTGCGGGCGCTGCCGACTTCGAGCCACCCACCCCGCCGCGCCAGAGCCCGACCTTCAACGTCGAGTTTCTCTGCCCCCGCCCGGTCAAGGTGCTGCGCCTGACCGACGACCTGTTCGACGTGCTCGGGCAGGGCTCGCACACGCTGTTGCGCGTGACCGCGGAGGGACGCGACGAGCCCGTTGCTTCGGCGGTGCTGCTTGCCGACGAATCCCGCGTCGGGCAGTTCGACATTGAGCAGTCGGTGGCCGATGAAGATGGCGCTCCAGGGGCCGACCGGCCGCAGTCCGTCGACGCGTCGGCCGATCATGCTACGCCGAGCGTGCTCGGTTTCCTGCCTCTGGGGGTCCGCCACATCCTCGAAGGCTGGGACCACCTGCTGTTCCTGCTCGCGCTCGTGCTGCCAGGCGGCAGCCTCGGCAGCCTCGTTCGAATCGTCACGGCGTTCACGATCGCGCACAGCATCACGCTCGCCGCCGCCGCGCTCGATTGGGTCAGCCCTCCGGTGGCGCCCGTCGAAGCGCTGATCGCGTTGTCGATCGCCTGGGTTGCCGCCGAGAACCTGTCGCGCATGCGCCCGATGTCGCGGCGCTGGCTCGTCGCCTTCGCATTCGGACTGATTCACGGTTTCGGTTTCTCGAACGTGCTGCGCGAGATCGGGCTGCCGCGCGACGCGCTGCTTCCGGCGCTGCTGTCGTTCAACATCGGCATCGAGCTGGGCCAGTTGCTCGTCGTCGCGCTGCTGCTCCCGGCGCTCGCCTGGCTGCGAGGCAACACGCTTGGCAGGCAGGTCCCGCAGGCCGCGTCGGCGGTGGTTCTCGCAGCCGGCATCGTGCTCTTCGTGCAGCGCCTGTAATCGGGACGTCAGGCGCCGGGTCGAAGCCCCATGTCCCAGAAGCCTTCCTCGAGGCGCGTCGCCGTTTCGAACCGCTCGCACAGGCGTTTCCAGCGCGGCTGCCGTTCCCAGTCGTCGCCGAGCCGACGCGTGAGCGACGAATCGATCAGCGCGCCGGCCGTGCGGCAGGCCTGCTGGAATTCTTCTCCGGCATAGGTGTCGATCCAGTTGCGCCACGGGGTGTCCGTGGCGCTTGCGGCGAGCCGGAGTCCGATCTCGCCGTAGCCGAGCACGCAGGGGGCGAGCGCCGCCATCAGGTCGAGGAAATCGCCGGAATACCCGGCCTCGAGCACGTAACGCGTGTAGGCGAGGTTTTCCTTTCTCTCCGGTGTCGCTTCGAGCGCGGCCTGGGAGATTCCTTCGGCCGCGCATACCCGGATGTGAAGCGGCATCTCGACATGCACGAGCGCATGCACGGTGCTGGCCGCGGCCTGCAGTTCTTCGAGCGTCTCGGCCTTGGCAGCCGCCAGCGCCCAGGCACGGGCAAAGTGGATCAGGAAAACGTAGTCCTGCTGCAGGTAATGCAGGAACGCTTCGCGCGGCAGGCTGCCGTCGCCCAGCCGCTCGACGAAAGCGTGGCGAGTGTAACGTTCCCAGGACTCGGCGGCCGCGGCGCGCCAGAGTGCGAAAGCCCGGCCGTAGTCCGGCATGCTCATTGATCCGTACCTCCTGTGGTGGTGAAAGCATCGCCGGGCATTGTCTCAGCCAGGGCAGTGGCGGCAGTCCGCGCGTAGCGCAGGTGCCCGGCGAGGTCTACGATACCGGTGCCTGGCACGAGGAGATCCCCATGCGACACGATCCCGATGGCCGCCGCCTTCCCATCAAGCTGGATTCGACCTCGAACGGCGAGTTCGCACCGATGCCGCTGGAGCACGTGCACCTGCACGCGAATGCGCTCGCGCAGCAGGCGGCAGACGCCAACGCCCGGCGGCTCGGTCTCTCGCGCCGGCGCCTTCTGGTCTCCGCCGCGGGCGCGGCCGGCACGCTGCTCGCGTTCAACGAAGCCTACGCCGCGGCCGGGCGCATCGGCGGCTTCTACGAGATCGAGCCGACCGCGGCACTCGACATCGAGCAGGCGGCGCAGCAGCTCGGCTCGCGCGAATTCGTCTTCGACGTGCAGGGCCATTTCGTCGGCAGGAACTGGCAGGGCCGCCACCAGCTCGGCGGCGTCGAGCAGTTCGTAAAGGATGTGTTCCTCGACTCGGACACGGACATGATGGTGCTTTCCTTCATCCCGTCGCGGCGCGAAGACGAGTATCTGCCGATCGACGAAGCTGCCGCCGTGCAGGAAATCGTGGAGCGCCTGCCGCGCGGCCAGCGCCTGCTGATCCACGGCCGCGTCAACCCGAACCAGCCCGGCGACCTCGACGACATCGACGCGCTGGCCAGTCGATGGAAAGTTTCGGCACTCAAGTGCTACACGCAATGGGGGCCGGACGGCCACGGCTTCTATCTCACCGACGACATCGGCCTGCGGATGATCGAGAAGGCGCGCAGCGTCGGCATCCGCAACATCTGCGTGCACAAGGGGCTGCCCTTCGGCCGCCAGTCGTACGAGCATTCGACCTGCGCCGACATCGGCGGCGTCGCGAAGATGTTCCCCGACATGAACTTCCTCGTCTATCACTCGGGCTACGTGCAGACCGCCAAGGAAGGGCCGTACGACCCGACGCGCAGCGATGGCGTCGACCGGCTGATTCGCTCGGTCGAGGAAGCCGGCCTCGGCAAGGGCAGCAATGTCTACGCCGAGCTCGGCAGCACCTGGCGCATGCTGATGCGCGACCCGGACCAGGCGGCGCACGTCGTCGGCAAGCTGGTCAAGCACCTGGGCGAGGGCAACCTGCTGTGGGGGTCGGACTCGATCTGGTACGGCTCCCCGCAGGACCAGATTCTGGCATTCCGCAGCTTCCAGATTTCGACCGAATTCCAGCAGGAGTTCG
Organism: Limnobacter sp.; assembly: GCA_012513825.1. GTDB lineage: Bacteria > Pseudomonadota > Gammaproteobacteria > Burkholderiales > Burkholderiaceae_E > Zeimonas. The sequence continues at coordinate 13,391 of JAAZBL010000043.1, forward strand.
GCTACGCGGCGATGACGCCGCAGCTACGGGCGCGGATCTTCGGGCTCAACGGCGCGCAGGTGTACGGCCTCGACGTCGAGGAGATCACGCGGCGCGCGGCCGCCGACGAGATCGGCCGGGCGCGCGCCGCGTACGAGCCCGACCCGCACTTCCTCACGTTCGGGCCGCAGACCCGGGCGCAGTTCCTGCGGCTGCACGCCGCGCACGGCAAGCAGCTGGTCAAAGGCATCGCCTGACTCGAACCGAGAGTCCAGCGCACGTGGAGTGTGGAGCTGCATCGATTTCAGTAGTCCCGGATCAGTAGTCCCAGATCACGGGCACCCAACGAAAGGCATCGCCCTCGATCGCCACCCGCCCGACAGATGGGAAGGGGAGGTGAGCGGCGACTAGCAGACCCTGCGTTTTCGCCAGCTCGTTGAACAGTTCCACGCGAACGCGAGCCGACTCCTCGGGGTCATGTTCGAACCCGTTGTGCCAGTCGGGGTGGTCGAACCCTACTGGAAACACCGCGTCGCCGGCGAAAGTGAGCCGTTCGCCTCCTGACACCAGATCGACGATGCTGTGACCGGGGGTGTGGCCACCGGTGATGCGAACGGTGACGCCTGGCGCGACCTCGCGCTTGTCGTCGAAGGTCTGGAGTCGGTCTTGGTATTCCTTGTAGAAGCTGGCGGCCGTCGAGCGGAGGACGTCCGGCACTGGTTTTGGCATGACCGTTTGGGAAAAGTCGGGCGATGTCCAGAACTCGACTTCAACATTGGAAACGTGAATGCGTACGTCCCGGCGCAAGCGCTCCTTCACTCCAGGCACGAGCAATCCGCCGACGTGGTCCATGTGCATGTGGGTAATGATGATGTCTGTCACCGTTTCGAGCTCGATTCCCGCCGCCTCGAGCCGCTGCGGAAATTGACCGGCACGCGGAAAACCGGAGAACTGTCCGCCCAGCCCCGCGTCAATGAGGATGGTCTGCCCGCTGCTGCGAGCCATCATGACGTTCAACGGCCAGTCGAACTTATCCGGCGGAAGGAACATGTTCTGCAGCCACTTGGCAAGATCGGCTGGATCCGCGTTGATGGCCATCGTCGCGGCGGGCAGCGGAAGCACACCGTCGCTGACCACGAGTGCGTCGATCTCTCCGATACGCAGTGCGTAGCGGGACGGCACCAGCTCCTGGCTCTTGGGACGGGCAGCATATGCGGTGGGGTTTTTGGAAAGCATGGTGAGATCTCCTTCGAGGGCGGCCCGATCCACCGGGCCAATGCAGCATGAAAGCTGGGGACAAGGACGCTCTTCGAGGCCGAGCCGGATCGTCGAGCGTGGACCGCGACGGGAGGCCGCCGCTTCGAATTCATGCTAGAAGTTGGGCGTGTCCGAATGAAGATATTTGGATGGAGTCAGCGTGGTGCCGCATACGCAACCATTGCGTTTTCGGCTGCGCACCCAACTCGGCGCGGGGGTGCTCGCTCCCTCAGGTGCCATGGCGGGTTCGACCTGGAACCAGCTCACGTCACGAACTGCATGACTTCCTCTAGCTGCTCTTGCGGTCGAGCACCCAGGGATTGGTTCCCAGCATGCAACACCGTGGTGGCTCCCGCATGCCTTCCGCGCCTCACGCCTCATTCCTAGCATTTCGACTCGAGCCGGAGCACTCATTCTTCACCGTTGTTCTTCGTGCGCCCCCGCTTGTCGCCAGCGAGCATCGTTGCGGCGGCGAACGGACCGAGCCTCTGGCTCGGCTTCAGCGCAGCTCCGGCTTCTGCGCCACCCCGACATCGATGCAGTCACGCCGGCTGCGTTGCAACAATGAGGATCTAGCGGATGAGTTCTCTCAATCGATTCGAAGACAAGGTCGTCCTGATCACCGGCGGTGGTGCCGGCATCGGTCGGGCAGCCGCCATCCAGTTCGCCCGTGCCGGTGCGAAAGTCGTCGTGACCGGACGCCGTGTCGAACCACTGCAAGCGCTCGCGAACGAACACCCGGGCATCGAATTCGTCGTGGCAGACATCGCCGTTCCTGACGACGCCGAGCGCACCATCGCCACCGTTGTCGCGTCCTACGGGCGGTTGGACGTGGTAGTCAACAACGCGGGCGCCGGGGCCATCCTGCCCTTGGCACAGGCCGACGCTGCGCAGATCGCCGGCATCTTCGCAGTGAACGTCGTAGGTCCGTCCTTGCTGGTCGCCGCGGCACTCGAGGCGCTGAAGGCCACCCGAGGCTGCGTCGTCAATCTTTCCAGCACCTTCGGACACAAGGCAGCTGCCATGCTGTCGCACTACGCAGGCAGCAAGGCGGCGCTCGAGCACATGACGCGCTGTTGGGCGCTGGAACTCGCACCGTTCGGTATCCGGGTCAACGCATTGGCTGCGGGCCCCACCGAAACCGATTTCCTGGCGGAACGCATGCGGCTCTCCCCTGAGCAGCAAGAGGCCGTGAAGGAGCACGAACGGCAGCGCATCCCATTGGGACGGCGCGGCGTGCCGGACGAAGTCGCCTCCTGGATCGTCTCGCTGTCGTCACCGGACGCGTCGTGGCTGACGGGCCAAGTCTTCACAGTCGATGGCGGCCTCAGCGCTACCTGAGAGATCACGATGCAGCGACCGGAACGCGAACTGGCAGTGCGCCGGGTGCGGCCTTCATGCTGGATCGACTTCCTTGCACTGCGTGGCAAGGGTCCGAAGGACGCCGCTCCAAACTGGAACCGTCAACGAGCTTACCTGGCGGCCCCCTTCATCCGGGGCAACATCTTTCGCATGGTGAGCATGGCGATCGCCGTCCTTGTCACGGCAGCCCTGATCGTAGAATTTTCGGGCGGTGTCGGTCCGATCATGGCCTGGGTGCTGTTTGGCCTGATGATCGGCGGCGGCGTCGGCGCCGTGATGGCCAAGCGTGTCGCGATGACCAGGATGCCGGAGCTGGTGGCGTTCATGCACAGCATCCTGGCGCTGGCCTTCGTGCTGGGCGTGCTGAGCGTCATCCCGATCGGCGGCACGGAGCGCGTGATGGTGTCGGTGGCGAGCAGCCATTCGAGCCGAGCGGCAGCGGGCATCGGCTTCGCCCTGAACAACGGCATGCTGATCATCGCCGCCTCGCTGGTGGGGAGTTCGGGCGCGATCCTCGGCTACATCGGCTGCGAGGCGTTGAACCGCTCGTACTTCAACGCGATTCGGGCCGGGTTCGGTGGCGAGGCGGGGCAGGGCGCGGCCGGCGACGCCGTGCAGCGCCACGTCAAGAGCGGCAGCGCCGACGACGCGGCCTTGATCTTGAGAACGCCGAGATCGTGGTGATCGTGCCGGCCTTCGGCGCCACCGGTTTGCGGCCCGAGAGCGAGCTCTATGCGATCCCGGCCGTTAACGACGTCAATGCGCCCAACTGCAAAGAGCTAAGGGCGCGCTTTGCTGCGCTGCCGGCCAAGAAAAAGCTCGACGTCCTCGTGGCGGTCGACGAGTCCGAGGAACGGCAACTCATGATCGATCGATCACCCGCACTCCCCCTGATGTCCGCAAGCCGTGCAGAACATGCAGCCGTCCTTGCGGATGTACGCATGCGCGCCGCATGACGGGCAGGCTTGCCCGGCGATGATCGGCGCAGCCGTCGGTGCCGCGGTCGCGGCGCCCGCGCCGTCGGTCTCGGGCAGCGCCAGCGCACCGGCCCCGCCGATCGCGCGTCCTTCGCCGTCGAGCAGGCCCAGCACCTTGTAGCGGTGCAGGATCAGCTCGGCGATGTAGGCGACCGTGCTCGGGTAGACCTGCTGGCGCGATTCGCCGGGCACCTGCGCCCAGAACGAGCCGTTCAGTTCGCCGAAGTTCAGCAGCTTGCGCAGCTTCAGGCCGATCCAGTTGACGTCGACGACGTGCATGTCGAGCGACAGCAGCTTGCATAGGCCGTCGAGCACTTTCGGGTAGTCGCCGGCCAGCCAGATCGAGTAGGGGCGACGCGTGCCGTCGGGCAGTTGCAGCTCCTTCACGCCGAGCACGAAGTCGTCGCCGGTCGCCGCGTTCGTGATGTCGGCGGTCCACGACAGCGTGCCGAGCGGGCCCGAGCGCGGCTCCTTGCGGAACATCAGCGCATCGAGCATCGGCGTGGGCTGCGTGTCGAGCGCGTCGTCGTTGGCGAGCAATTCGTCGCAGCGCTGGCGCACGATTTCGGCGAAGGCGGCAACGACGCCCGGCGACCAGCGTACTTCGCCGTCGGGCGGGAAGGGCAGTTGCAGCGGCTGCTCGTCGCGCGTGCGGGCCAGCGCGTCGAGCTTCAGGCGCAGCCACCCGCGGTCGTTCGAGCGCATGTCCATCGACAGCGCCTTGGCGATCGCGCCGAGGCCGCGCGGCTGCTCGTTGCCGTTGACCCAGGTTTCGAAGGGCACGCTGCGCGTGAGCCGGGTGCCGTCGACGCGTTCGATCGTCTCTTCGGTCTGGCCGATGAAGATCGCGAAGCTCGCGCGCTTGTCGAGCGGCTCGAACATGTACGACCAGGCCATGTTGCCGGCAGGCAGGCGCGGGCGGCCCGGCCAGCGCAGCGACGACAGCGCCGGGCGCGGCACCTTGTCGATCAGCAGCCGGCGGTCGGGGTCTTCGGTCAGGTCCTGCGGCTGCGCGGCGCTGCCGGTCGACGAGGCGACGCTGAGCACCGAGCCGATGACCGAGTTCGGCCGGTAGGTCGTGATGCCCTTCAGGCCCGCCTGCCAGGCTTCGAAGTACAGAGTCTTGAAGTCTTCGTACGGATAGTCCTCGGCGACGTTGACGGTCTTGCTGATCGCCGAGTCGACGTAGGGCTGCACGGCCGCGCTCATCCGCATGTGGTCGAGCGCGCCGATCTGCATCGCCGAGACGAAGTAGTCGGGCAGTGCGCCGACGTTGCCGCCCATGTGGCGGAACAGCCGGTAGGCGAAGTCCTCGACCTCGTACTCGTGGCGGCTGCCGTCGGGCATCCGCTTGCGCCGCGTGTAGGTCCACGAGAACGCCGGTTCGATGCCGCCCGACGAGTTGCTGCCGAAGGCGATCGAGATCGTGCCGGTCGGCGCGATCGACATCAGGTGCGAGTTGCGGATGCCTTCCTTGCGGATGCGCTCCTTCAGCGCTTCGGGCAGGCGCGACGCGGCGTGCGGCTCGGCCAGGTAGGCTTCGGCGTCGAACAGCGGGAAGGCTCCGCGTTCGCCGGCCAGCGCCACCGAGGTCTCGTAGGCCATGTCGCGCATCCGCCGCGCGATCTCGGCGGCGAAGGCGCGCCCGGCTTCGGAGTCGTAGCGCAGCTTCATCATCGTCAGCGCGTTGCCCAGGCCGGTGAAGCCGAGGCCGATGCGGCGCTTGGCCTTGGCTTCGCGATCCTGCGCCTCGAGCGGCCACAGCGTCAGGTCGAGCACGTTGTCGAGCGCGCGCACCGAGATCGAGACGACGCGGGCGAAGCGTTCGTAGTCGAAGCGCGGTTCGTCGCCGAACGGGTCGATGACGAAGCGGACGAGGTTCAGGCTGCCGAGGTCGCAGCAGCCGTAGGGCGGCAGGAACTGCTCGCCGCAGGGGTTGCTCGCCTCGATGTGCTCGCAGTACGACAGGTTGTTGTCGCGGTTGACGCGATCGATGAAGATGACGCCCGGTTCGGCGTGGTTGTAGGTGGAACGCATGATGTCGTCCCACAGCTCGCGCGCCCGGATGGTCCGATAGACGTACTTGCCGTCGGCGCGCGGCACCGCGTCGCCCTCGCCGTCGAAGGGCCGGACCGCGTGCGCGAGCTCGAACTCGGCGTCGTCGGCCACCGCCTGCATGAACTCGTCGGTGACGGCGACCGACATGTTGAAGTTCGACAGCGAGCCGTCGAGCTTCGCGTGAACGAACTCCTCGATGTCCGGATGGTCGACGCGCAGCACGCCCATCTGGGCGCCGCGCCGCGATCCGGCCGATTCGAGCGTCTCGCAGGACTTGTCGAAGACGCGCATGTACGAGACGGGCCCCGAGGCGCGCGAATGCGTGCCGCGCACCAGCGCCCCCTTGGGCCGGATCGACGAGAAGTCGTAGCCGACGCCGCCGCCGCGGCGCATCGTTTCGGCGGCTTCCTGCAGCGCCGCGTAGATCCCCGGCGTGCCGTCTTCGCCGTGGCCCCAGACCGCGTCGCCGATCGGCTGGACGAAGCAGTTGATCAGCGTGGCCTGGATGTCGGTGCCGGCGGCCGAATTGATCCGGCCGGCCGGGATGAACCCGTTCTCCATTGCCCAGAGGAACTCGGCTTCCCAGTGCTCGCGCTGCGCCGGCGCCTCGATCGAAGCCAGCGCCCGCGCGACCCGGGCGCGGATGTCGTGGACCGTGCGTTCGTCGCCTTTTGCGTATTTTTCAAGCAGGACGTCGGTCGTGACTTCCTGTTCGGGCAGGGCGGCGAGCACGTTTTCCAGCTTCATGGTTCCTTCCGGGGTCGGTTGGGGTTGAGGTTCAGTCCGGCATTCTAGTCCCGACCGGACGGGCGGGCGCTTTCCCGATCCGCCTCGCGCCGCGTGCCGGCAACGCGGGTCCCGAGCGGCGACAGCCGGGCTCGTACGGCAGGCATGGCGGCGGCGGCCACGACGACTCCGACCGCCTGTCGGGCCGACCGGCGGTCGCCGAACCGGCACGCCGAAGCGACGGCGCCGGAGGGTCACGAACAGCAGAGACGGGGTCACGAAGAGCACCCCCGGGGGTCACGAACAGCAGAGACGGGCGAAGCTGCGGCGGCGATCCGGGCTGATGTCGAACGGTTTCCGGAAAAGATCACGAAACGGGAGGGCATGCACTGGTGACGGAAGCGTTGAACCTCCGAAAATCGACCCCATCTGTCCGACATCGCAACCGGCGCGCGCCCATCTCCGGACCGCGATGGCCCGGGGAAGCGACGACCCGTCCGTCGACGGGAAGGCTCATGACCGATACATCGAACGACACGCTGAAGATCGTCTGCCCGTCCTGCAACACCTCGAACCGGGTTCCGCGCGATCGGCTCGGCGATCTGCCGTCCTGCGGGCGCTGCGGCGCGGCGCTGTTCGCCGGTGCGCCGGTCGACCTCGATGCCGCCGCCTTCGAGCGACACGTCGGTCGCGGCGAATTGCCGGTGGTCGTGGATTTCTGGGCGCCGTGGTGCGGACCCTGCCGGATGATGGCGCCGGCCTTCGCGCAGGCGGCAAGGGAGCTGGAACCGTCGGTCCGGCTTGCCAAGGTCGACACGGAGGCCGAACAGGGGCTGGCCGCGACCTACGGCATCCGCAGCATTCCGACGATGGTCGTGTTCCGGGGCGGACGCGAGATCGCTCGCCGCTCCGGAGCGATGGGCGCGGCCGACATCGTGCGCTGGGTGCGCAGCGTGGCCTGAGCATGCGCGTAACCCGACATGCCGACTATGCGCTGCGCGTGCTGATCTACGTGGGCGGAAATCCCGAGCGTCCGGTCACGATCGCCGAGATTGCCGAGCGCTACGGGATCTCGCGCAGCCACCTGATGAAGGTCGTCAACCGACTGGTCCGCGAGGGTTTCCTGATCGGCCAGCGCGGCAAGGGCGGCGGGCTCTATCTTGCGATGCCGGCCGAGGCGATCCGGGTCGGCAAGGTGCTGCGGCTGATGCAGTCCGGGCTGCCGCTCGTCGAATGCATGGGCTCGCCGCAAGCCTGCCTGGTCGCCCCTGGCTGCCGCCTGCGCTCGGCGCTGGACGAGGCGCTCGAAGCCTTCTACGAGGTGCTCGATCGATATTCGCTGCGCGACCTGCTCGACAACCCGGCGACGATGCAGATCGTCAGGTTGTCGCCCGTGCAGTCGTACTGACCGGCAGCGACAGCCGAACCAGCGAGCCGCTGGCGCTCGATTCGATGTCGAGCCGCGCGCCGATTTGCGCGGCCCGGCACCTCATGCCGCCGAGGCCGCGGCCGCCCTTGCGCCCGACCGCCGGGTCGAAGCCGCCACCGTCGTCGGACACCTGCAGCAGCAGGCGCTCGGTGTCCGGGTCGAGGCCGAGGACGACGTCGGCACGCCTTGCCCCCGAATGCTTGAGCGTGTTGGCGAGCGCTTCCTGGAGAATGCGCAGGACCTGAAGCGACGTATCGGGCGCGATCGACCTTTCATTGGCCGCGTCGTCGATCCGCAACCCCAGCTCGATCCCGGCGGCGCGAAAGCGCGGTGCCAGGCGTGCGATCAGGCCGCGCAGCGAGGTCGGCAGGTCCTCGTCGCCGACAGCCAGCGTATCGACGGCCGTGCGCATGTCGTCGATCGCTTCGCGCAGCGCACGCTCGACCTCGGCGGTATTCCAGCGACCGCGTTCGACCATCGCCAGCGACGACAGGAGCTGCGAACCGAGTCCGTCGTGCACGTCCTGGAGGATGCGCTGCCGCTCCTCGCTGGCGGCTCGCTCGCGTTCGAGCTGGCGCAGCCGTTCGTGATAGACGAGCAGCTCGTCTTCGCGCTTGCGCACCCTGGCTGCGAGCGTCGCGGATACGTCGGCCGATTCGCGCATCGCCTGCACGAAGCGTTCGGTCAGCAGCACGCCGACCGTCAGCAGCAGGCCGTTGGCGCCGATATGCAACAGGTAGGCGCCTTCGTAATCGAGCAGGCCGATCGTCAGCAGATAGTCGCGCACGCCGAGCGCCAGGCCGAACAGCACGCCGATGCACAGCGCGAGCACGCCCGGCGTACGGCGCCGCCAGCCGGCGATGGCGGTCGCCACCAGCATCCCTGTCGCGACGACGATCAGGCCCGCCTGGTACAGGTATTCGATCCGCACTTCCCAGCCGATGCCGCCGAACGCGAGCAGCAGCGGGCCGGTCGGCCAGTAGGCGATCAGCGCGCGTTCGATCGCGGGCCTGTGCAGGCGGGCCACGCGCAGCATGAACAGCGTCATCGCTATGACGAAGCCGCCGGTGCACGAATAGTGGAGCACGCTCCAGGCGAGCCGGGCGGCCTGCGGGTAGACCGGCACGACGACGCTGAGCGTGCGCAGGCCCCAGAAGATCGCCGCGAGCCCGAACAGCCCGAACTCGAAGGCCAGCCGCCGGCGCAGCCAGATCAGCACGACCAGCAGGCCGGCCGTCGTCGCGGCGACCACGGTGACCTGCGCGCTCGTGTGCGACCAGAACAGCCGCGCCGCATAGCGCGGGCCCAGCTCCGCTTCCGGGCCGACATAGACCACGCCCATCGCATTGCCGGGGGCCGACGGGGCGATGCGCAACTGCAGCGTGTTGACGCCGGCTGCGAGCAGGCTCGGCGGGATCGTGAATGCGAGCGGCCGCATCCACCGGACATGCCAGTCGGCGTCGGACTGGCGCACCGAGGCGAGCAGCCGGCCGTTGACGAAGATGCGTCCGCCGTCGCGCAGCCGCGGCAGGTAGACCATCCACGGGGCCTTCGGTACGGCGGCGAGCGCAAACTTCAT
>JAAZBL010000356.1 GCA_012513825.1 Limnobacter sp.
GCACGCGCGGCTATCGCAAGCATCCGCAGCTCGAGCGCTTCAGGCGGCACCCGGCGCCGCTCGCTGCGCTGGCCTCGTACCTGGAAGCCGTCTGCGCGGAAGCCGAGGCGCGCGCCTATCTGTTCGACGAGTGCAGGATCGAGCCGGCGCGAACACGGGTCACGATTCCGGTGACCTCGGGCCAGATCGAATACGAATGGGCCCACCTGATGGCCAAGCTCAGGCTGCGCAGTCCCGTCCTGTACGAGAAGTGGCGACCGACGGAAGCCCCCGAGGCGCACCCGCTGTTTCGCGTCTGCGCCGGCGAGGTCGAAGCCTGGGAACGCAGGTGAGGGGCCGCGCGCCGACGGTATCCCGAAAGCTCAGTTCCCCGTCCTGGCCGGCATTGCGCGCGGCGGTATCGGCCGCACCATTCGCGCCATCAGGCGTTCGATCGTGGCCGTCGGGTCGATGCAGCGACCCGTATGGACCGGCGAAGTCTGGATGATCGAGCTGCGCCGTGCCGTCAGCCAGTGAAAGCGTGCCCGTTGCGGCAACTGCCCGATCGGGCCCGAATCGGGTGTGCCGGCACAGATGGCGGGAAAGCTGGCCAAGTGCCGACGAACCAGTTCCAGGTCCACACCGGGATCGAGCGCGAGCAGGCGGGCCTCGTAGAGCTCGATGCGGGCTTCCAGGAACCGGAGGGCCGGGCACGACAGCACGATGCCCGCGTTGATGAACTCCTCGCGCTCCACCCGGGGCACGACTCGGACGACCGCGTAGTCGTAGGTCTCAGCCGCGTGCACGGACGGCCTCCTCGACGAAACGGTCGCGCAGTTCGAGCCGCTTCAGCAGGTAATCGACATAGGCACGCCGTTGCTCCGATGGATCGCCGCCGACGGCCGCCAGCCAGCTGTCCGGCACCTGTGCGAGGATCTGCTCGATCACCGGAGCAGGCAGCCGTGCCGCCATTTCGGCGTCGACCTCGCGAATCCCGTCGGCCTGCGGCAGCAGCACGTGGTCTCGGATCAGCGCGAACGGCTGGCCGGCATTCGCGGTCGTCGAGCCATCCCAGGAATGATGGAAGTACAGCGCCGCGCCGTGGTCGATGAGCCATGGCCTGCCATGCCAGATCATCAGGTTCGTGTTCCTTGGCGTTCGATCGGGATTGCTGACGAAAGCGTCGAACCAGACGACACGCGACGCGAAATCCTTCGGCAGCCCATCGGCGATCGGATCGTAGTTGACGGCCCCGGGCAGGTAGTCGAGCGCGAGGTTCAGACCTTCGCTGGCCCGGATCAGGTCCTGGATCTCCGGGTCCGGTTCGGTGCGCGCAAGGTCCACGTCGAGCTCGGCGAACACGATCTCGGGAACCGGCAGGCCCAGCGCACGCGCGAGCTCGCCCGCGACGAGTTCGGCGATCAGCGCACGGCCGCCCTGCCCCGCGCCGCGGAACTTGAGCACGTACATGCCGTCGTCGTCGGCTTCGACGACGGCCGGCAGCGATCCGCCCTCGCGAAGCGGCGTGACGTAGCGGGTGACGGAAACGGTGCGCAAGAACGAGACTCCATCGGGGGCAGCGCGATAATCGCTACTGTACGCAAGCAGCGACCCGGGCCATCCGACGGCGCTCGACGAGACGAGCGACGGGGACAGCGACGGCTAAGTGATGACGATCGTCGATCGAGGCGCCGATCTCCTGTCCGGCCAGCAGCTGATCGGATCGGAGACTGCTGCCGCCTTGAAGGAAGAGGCGCGCAGGCGCCTGCGGGCGGGGCGCTTCTTCGGACACATTGCGTATGTCGGGCTCGTCGCAAGCAAGCCGTGACGGCGCAACGGGCGATTGCCATGCGCCGGGCCTCGCCTTGCTGGCGATCGCATCGGGAGCCGCTCGGCTCTAGGCGAAACGCCTGGGCAGCGCGTTGTGGACGTCGGTCGCGGCCACGGCGGCATGACCGGTGGCGACCGCGATCTGGTTCAAGGCGCTGACGACGTCGCCGATCGCGTACACGCCTTCGACGCTCGTCATCTGGTGGTCGTCGACCAGCAGCGCGCCTTCGTTGTCGCACGCTGCGCCGAGCGAGCGCGCGAGCTCGGAACGCTGGCGACTGCCCAGCATCGGGTACAGCACGTCGAAGGCATGGAAGGTCCCTTCGATCTCGAACGCGCATCGCTGACCGTCGAAGGACAGGCCTTTCGGCGCTCCGGTGATCGCGATGCCTGCTTCTCGAAGATCCCGGATCGTGCGGTCGGTCGCGCCGTCGTTCGATGTGGGAACCACGGTCACGTTGTTCGAGTAGGTCCGCAGGAACAGTGCGTGGCTCGCGGCGGACGGGAGCGGGCCGTAGATCGCGATGCTCCGGTCGATCGTTTCGTAGGCGTCGCAGACGGGACAGAAGCGGACGGCACCACAGTCGACGGCGCGGTCGAGTCCGTCGAGTTCCGGCATCACGTCTTCGCAACCGGTCGCGAGAATCAGCTTGCGGGCACGCAGAGCCCCTTTCGTCCAGTCGAGCTCGAACTCGCCGGTCGGCAGGCGACGCACGGCCGTCGCCTCGCCGGTTTCCACGCGCGCGCCGGCCACGCCGGCATGCTCTGCCAGCCGCGCGAGGAACGCGTCGCCACTGATGCCGGAAGGAAACCCCGGGCAGTTGTGGCTCTCCGGGATCCATTTGGCGCGACTGTTTCCCGCATCGATGACGATGCTCGTTCGCCGATAGCGCGCGAGATAGATCGCCGCGGTCAGGCCGCCGGGTCCGGCGCCGACGATCGCGCAATCGAGGGTTTCGGTATCTCTGGACTGCATCTGAACTCCGTGAGTCGATCGAATCGCCCTGAACGCAAGGCTCGTACCCGGACCCGGGAACCAAATGGCCGCGTCCCGCATCAAAGGCATGAGACACCCTGAGGGGCAAGCGGCATGAGCACCTACGAATCGAGACTCCAGGGGCGCGAAGAGATCGCGACGCGTACGCTGGCGTTTCACTTCAGCAAGCCGGCCGGTTTCGCTTTCGAGCCCGGCCAGGCGATCGACCTGGTGTTGCCCGGTACGACGCCTGCCGACTCGCAGGATGCGCGCCACACGTTCTCGATCGTCAGTGCGCCGTTCGAGGCCGGCCTGACCGTCGCGACGCGCATGCGCGACAGCGTCTTCAAGCGCCGGCTGGGCGCCTTGCCGGTCGGTTCGCCGCTGACGCTCGACGGGCC
>JAAZBL010000357.1 GCA_012513825.1 Limnobacter sp.
GCGCTGGAGGCGGCGCGACGCGGGTTGATCTGACGGGGCGTTCGCGCGGCGCAAGGCGCCTGCTGCGTTTCCCGAGCCCGGTGCTGCGGCCTCCGGCGGGCCCGCCCGCCGGAGGCTTCCCTCGCCTTCCTCGTCCGGGCGGGGGCGCGCGTGAATCGCCCGCTGCGCGGGCTCAGACGCGCGCCTGATCCCGCCCACCCTTCGGAAGCGCTCGGCTGGCACAGGGCCCGGGAAACGCAGCAGACGCCTCCCGCCGCCGACGACATCCCGTTGACGGGCGGGAAGGTTGCGCGCTGCGCGCGCCTTGTGCGAAACGCGTTGGCGGTCCGTCTTGGGGCCGGACGACTGCACGCGCCGTCTATAATCCGGGGTTTCCGTTCGCCCGCACGCGCGCGTCGCCTGCAGCAGCGCGACATCCCACAAGGCCAACAAATAAATGAGCGATATCCGCAAAGTCGTCCTCGCCTATTCCGGCGGCCTCGACACCTCGGTGATCCTGAAATGGCTGCAGGACACCTACGGCTGCGAAGTGATCACGTTCACGGCCGACATCGGCCAGGGCGAGGAGCTCGAGCCGGCGCGCGAGAAGGCGAAGCTGTTCGGCGTCGAAAAGATCTACATCGAAGACCTGCGCGAGGAGTTCGTGCGCGACTTCGTGTTTCCGATGTTCCGCGCGAACACCGTCTACGAGGGCGAGTACCTGCTCGGCACTTCGATCGCGCGGCCGCTGATCGCCAAGCGCCTGGTCGAGATCGCGCAACGCGAGAAGGCCGATGCGATCTCGCACGGCGCGACCGGCAAGGGCAACGACCAGGTCCGCTTCGAGCTGGGTGCCTATGCGCTGATGCCGAACGTCAAGGTCATCGCGCCGTGGCGCGAGTGGGACCTGCTGTCGCGCGAGAAGCTGCTCGCCTACGCCGATGCCCACGGGATCCCGGTCGACTTCAAGAAGCGCAAGGGCGGCGCGCCGTTCTCGATGGACGCGAACCTGCTGCACATCTCCTACGAAGGCGGCGTGCTCGAGGATCCCGCGGTCGAGCCGCCGGCCAAGGGGATGTGGCGGCTCACGGTGCCGGTCGAAAAGGCGCCGAACAAGCCCGAAGACGTCGAACTCGAGTTCGAACGCGGCGACCTGGTCGCGATCAACGGCACGCGGATGAAGGCGCACGAGCTGCTGGCCGAGCTGAACCGGCTCGGCGGAAAGCACGGCGTCGGCCGGCTCGACCTGGTCGAGAACCGCTACGTCGGGATGAAGTCGCGCGGCTGCTACGAGACCCCGGGCGGCACGATCCTGCTGCGCGCGCATCGCGCGATCGAATCGCTGACGCTCGACCGCGAGGTTGCGCACCTGAAGGACGAACTGATGCCGCGCTACGCGAGCATCATCTACAACGGCTACTGGTGGTCGCCGGAGCGCCGCGCGCTGCAGGTGCTGATCGACCATACGCAGGAGCCGGTCAGCGGGAAGGTCACCGTGCGGCTGTACAAGGGCAACGTCACCGTCGTTTCGCGCAGCTCGGCCAACTCGCTGTTCGACGCCCGGATCTCGACCTTCGAGGACGACGCCGGCGCCTACGACCAGGCCGACGCGGGCGGCTTCATCAAGCTCAACGCGCTGCGCATGCGCATTGCCGCCGGCCGGCAGGCCGCGAGCAAGCCGGCGAGAAGGACTGCCGGCCGCAAGCGCGGCTGATCGCGCGAGGCGATGGCGCTCGTCACGATCACCGACGCGCATCTCGCCTATGGGCATCATGCGCTGCTCGACGGCGCCGACCTCGCGATCGAGGCCGGCGAGCGCATCGCACTGATCGGGCGCAACGGCAGCGGCAAGTCCTCGCTGCTGCGCGCGATCGCCGGCCAGGCGCAGCTCGACGACGGCCAGATCGTCCGCCAGTCCGGCCTGACCGTCGCCTGGGTCCCGCAGGAACCGGCCTTCGAACCCGGACACTCGGTCCGCGACGCGGTGGCCGGCGCGCTCGCAGCCCACGCCGCGCACCTGGACGAGTACCAGCGACTCAGCGCATCGCTGGCCCACGATCACGAAAGCCTGCCCGCGCACCCGGAGCTGCGCGGCGGCACCGGCACTCCGCCGGTCGGCGCCGGCGACGCCACGCCGGGCCACGAGGACACGATGGCGCGTCTCGCCGAGCTGCAGGCCAAGCTCGACGCGGCCGATGCCTGGACCCTCGCGCACCGGATCGATCGCGTGCTCAGTCGCCTCGGGCTCGACGGCGCGCTGCGCGTCGACGAACTGTCGGGCGGCATGCGCAAGCGCGTGGCGCTGGCGCGCGCGCTGGTCGCCGAACCGGAACTGCTCCTGCTCGACGAGCCGACCAACCACCTGGACATCGAGTCGATCGGCTGGCTCGAGGAACTGCTGCTCGCCTATTCCGGCGCCGTCGTCGTCGTGACGCACGACCGGCGATTCCTGGATCGCGTGGCCACGCGCGTCGTCGAGCTCGATCGCGGCAAGCTGCGCTCGTATCCGGGCAACTTCTCGGCCTGGCAGGCGCGCCGCAGCGAAGAGCTGGCACAGGAAGCGGTGCTCGACGCGAAATTCGACAAGTTCCTCGCGCAGGAGGAAGTCTGGATCCGCAAGGGCGTGCAGGCACGGCGCACGCGCGACGAAGGGCGCGTACGCCGGCTCGAGGCACTGCGCCGCGAGCGCGCGGCGCGGCGCGAGCGCATCGGCCGCGTCGAACTGGCGCTCGATGCCGGCGATCGCTCCGGCAAGCTCGTCGCGGAACTGGTCGGCGTATCGAAGGCCTGGGACGGCCGCACCGTCGTGCGCGACTTCGACACGATCGTGCAGCGCGGCGACCGGGTCGGCCTGATCGGGCCGAACGGCTCGGGCAAGACGACGCTGCTGAAGCTGATCCTCGGCGAGATCGCGCCCGACTCGGGCACCGTGCGGCTGGGCACCGGGCTGCAGATCGCCTATTACGACCAGTTGCGCGAGCGGCTCGACGACGACGCGACGCTGGCCGAAACGATCAGCCCGGGTTCGGAATGGGTCGAGATCGACGGCAAGCGGCTGCACGTGACCGGCTATCTCGGTCGCTTCCTGTTCGCGCCCGAGCGCGCGCGCTCGCCGGTGAAGAGCCTGTCGGGCGGCGAACGCAACCGGCTGCTGCTGGCCCGCCTGTTCGCACGCCCGGCAAACCTGCTGGTGCTCGACGAACCGACCAACGACCTCGACATCGAAACGCTGGAGCTGCTGGAGGAATTGCTGGCCGACTATCCGGGCACGCTGCTGCTCGTCAGCCACGACCGCGCCTTCCTCGACAACGTGGTCACGCAGTCGATCGTCTCGCTCGGCGACGGCTACTGGCGCGAATACGCGGGCGGCTGGGCCGACGTCGAGGCCGCGCGCGAACGCGAGGCGGCCGAGACCGGTGCCGGCAAGACCGGCGCCGGCGGCCGTGCCCGCGACGAAGCGGCAGCGGCCCGGGGCGATGTGGGCCGGCGCGACGATGCGACGACGCCGCGCGATGACGCGGCAGCCGCCGGCGGCACCGACAGCGCAGGCGGCACCGACGCCGCAGGCGGCGACGCGTCCGCGGCAGGCAGCGGACGCAAGCTCAAGCTCAGCTATCGGGAACAGCGTGAGCTCGAAGCGCTGCCCGAGCGCATCGAAGCGCTCGAAGCCGAGCAGAAGCGCCTCGAGGCGCAGCTTGCCGATCCCGCCAGCTACCAGGCCGGCGGGGATGCCGTTCGCGCATTGCGCGAACGATTCGATACGATCGAGCACGAACTGCTCGAAGCGCTCGAGCGCTGGGAGGCGCTCGAGTCGCGTCGCTGAGCTTCGCTCGACCCACCAGGACACAGGAGTACCCGATGCCTTCATTCGACGTGGTTTCCGAAGCCGACGCCGTCGAAGTGCGCAACGCGATCGACCAGGCCAACAAGGAGATCGCGAACCGCTTCGACTTCAAGGGATCCGATGCGCGGATCGAACAGAAGGACCGCGAACTGACCTCGTTCGCCGACGACGAGTTCAAGCTCGGTCAGGTTCGCGACGTCCTGGTGAACAAGTTCGCCAGGCGCAACGTCGACGTCCGCTTCCTCGACTGGGGCGACCCGCAGAAGATCGGCGGCGACAAGATGAAGCAGACGATCACCGTCCGGCATGGCGTGTCGGGCGAACACGCGAAGAAGATCGTCCGGCTGATCAAGGACAGCAAGCTGAAGGTGCAGGCAAGCATCCAGGGCGACACGGTGCGGGTGACCGGCGCCAAGCGCGACGATCTCCAGTCGGCGATCGCGCTGCTGAAGAAGGAGATCACCGACATTCCGCTGGCCTTCCAGAACTTCCGCGACTGACGGTCGCGGCGGCGGCGACGACGGCGGCCCCTCGTGGCCACGACGACGGTGGCCGAGGAGCCTCCGGGGGTCCCGCGCCGGATCCTGCCGGCGATCGCGCTCGCGCAACTGGCCGGCGGCTCGCTCTGGTTCGCGACCAACGGCGTGATGGACGAGCTGCAGCGCGACTGGGGGCTGGCCGACAGCGCGCTCGGCACGCTGACTGCGGCCGTGCAGCTCGGGTTCGTCGCGGGCACGCTGGTTTTCGCGCTGCTGACGATCGCGGACCGCTTTTCGCCGCGTCGCGTGTTTCTCGCCTGCGCGCTGGCCGGCGCGGCGATCAACGCGGCGAGCCTCGCGATTCCCGAGCGGCTGGCCCCGTTGGTCGCGATCCGCTTCGCCACCGGCTTCTTCCTCGCCGGCATCTATCCGGTCGGCATGAAGATCGCGTCGGGCTGGTACCGGCGCGGGCTCGGCGCGGCGCTCGGCGTGCTCGTCGGCGCGCTGGTGCTGGGCACCGCGTTGCCTCACGGGCTGCGGGCGCTCGGCAGCAGCTGGGCCTGGCCGACGGTGGTCCTGGCCGTGTCGGCGATCGCGGCGGCCGGCGGCCTGCTGATGCACGCGGCCGTGCCCGACGGACCGTTCCTCGGCCGCAGCGCGCGAATGAACCCGCGCGCGCTGGCGCTGATCTGGCGCGACCCGGCGCTGCGCGCGCCGGCCTTCGGCTATTTCGGCCACATGTGGGAACTGTACGCGTTCTGGGCGCTGGTGCCGCTGATCGTCGCGAGCCGGCTGTCCGGCCCGGCGCTGTCGCTGGCCGCCTTCGTCACGATCGCCGTCGGCTTCATCGGCTGCGTGGGCGGCGGCGTGCTGGTACGCCGGTTCGGCGGCGCGCGCGTGGCCTGCGCGCAACTGGCGACGAGCGGTCTGTGCTGCCTGGCCGCACCCTGGCTGCTCGACGCCGGCCCAGCCGTCTTCGCTGCCTGGATGCTGGTCTGGGGCATCACCGTCGTCGGCGATTCGCCGCAGTTCTCGGCGCTGAGCGCGGACGCCGCGCCGCGCGAACTCGTCGGCAGCGTGTTGACGATCATCAACTGCATCGGCTTCGCGCTGACGGCGATCCTGATCCCGGTGTTCGCCGAGGCGGTCGCAAGCTGGTCGCTCGAACGGGTGCTTCCGTTTCTTGCGATCGGCCCGCTTGCCGGGCTTGCAGCGATGCGTCGGCTGCTGCGATAGTCGCGCGGGCCGCTCGAACGCGCCCCGATTCTCACGAAAGGACAAACGAATGAGCGCTACGCTGTTTCCGCGCTGGCCCGTCGTGCGTGACGGCGTCGTCGCCCCCGACGAACGCCTGCCCTGGCCGCAGACCTTCGCCCTCGGGCTGCAGCACGTCGTCGCGATGTTCGGCGCAACGGTGCTGGCGCCGCTGCTGATGGGGTTCGACGCCAACGTCGCGATCCTGATGTCGGGAATCGGCACGCTGCTGTTCTTCGTCGTCGTCGGCGGACGCGTGCCCAGCTACCTCGGGTCGAGCTTCGCGTTCATCGGCGTGGTGATCGCGGCGACCGGCTACGCCGGCAGCGGGCCGAATCCGGACATCGGCGTCGCGCTGGGCGGGATCATCGCCTGCGGCGCGCTGTACACACTGATCGGCGCGATCGTGATGGCCTCGGGTGCCGGCTGGATCGAGCGTTTCATGCCGCCGGTGGTCACCGGCGCCGTCGTCGCCGTGATCGGGCTGAACCTGGCGCCGATCGCGGTCAAGGGGGCCACGACGACCGACTTCGATGCGTGGATGGCGCTCGTGACCGTGCTCTGCGTCGCCGGAGTCGCCGTGTTCACGCGCGGCTTGGTGCAGAAGCTGCTGATCCTGGTCGGCCTCGTCGCGGCCTATCTCGTCTACCTGCTGCTGGCCAACGGACTGCAGCTCGGCAAGCCGATCGACTTCGCCGCCGTCGCGGCATCCGCCTGGTTCGGACTGCCGCGGTTCGCATCGCCGGTGTTCCGTGCCGACGCGATGCTGCTGATCGCGCCGGTCGCGATCATCCTCGTGGCCGAAAACCTCGGCCACATCAAGGCGGTGTCGGCGATGACCGGCCGCAACCTCGATCCGCTGCTGGGCCGCGCCTTCGTCGGCGACGGCCTGGCCACGATGCTGTCGGGCAGCGTCGGCGGCACCGGCGTGACGACCTACGCCGAGAACATCGGCGTGATGGCCGCGACGCGCGTCTATTCGACCTTGATCTTCGTCGTCGCCGCAGCGGTCGCGATCGTGCTCGGCTTCTCGCCGAAGTTCGGCGCGCTGATCGCGACGATTCCGACGGCCGTGCTCGGCGGCGTGTCGATCGTCGTGTTCGGGCTGATCACCGTCGCCGGCGCGAAGATCTGGATCGACAATCGGGTCGACTTCGGCGACAACCGCAACCTGATCGTCGCCGCCGTCACGCTGATCCTTGGCGCCGGCGACTTCTCGCTGAACATCGGCGGCTTCGCGCTCGGCGGCATCGGCACGGCGACCTTCGGCGCGATCCTGCTCAACGCGCTGCTCGGCGCTTCTCCGGCAGCCGTCGGACCCGTCGCCCGGGCGCGCCCGTTCGAATGACCGCGAAGCCGACCATGGCGTCGCCCAGGCCCTAAGCTTGGGCGCTTTGGTCCCGCAAGGAGATCGACATGGAAGGCAAGGCCGTCCCCGAGGGTTACCACAGTGTGAACGTGTACCTGTGCGTCGACGGCGCCGCACGGGCGCTCGATTTCTACAAGGCGGCCTTCGGCGCCACCGAGACGATGCGGATCGACCAGCCCGACGGGCGCATCGGACACGCGGAAATCCGGATCGGCGATTCCACGGTCATGCTGTCCGACGAGTTCCCGGAGATGGGTGCCACCGGACCGAAATCGCTGGGCGGTTCGCCGGTCATGCTTCATGTCTACGTCGCCGACGCCGACGCGACGGTCGCCGCTGCCGTGGCCGCCGGCGCCACGCTGGTCCGGCCGGTCGCGGACCAGTTCTACGGCGATCGCGGCGGGCTCGTCGTCGATCCGTTCGGTCACAAGTGGTGGGTCGCCACGCGCAAGGAAGAACTCAGCGCCGAGGAAATCGTCGAACGCGCGAAGGCGAACCGGGGGACCGGGTCCGGGTCGCCCGGATCCTGAACGACGCGAATTTCAGACCGGCAACGACGCTGCATGCCGCGCCCAGAATGCGCGCTCCGGAATGACGCCGGTGCCGGCCCCCGCGTTGTCGGCCATGTGTTCGGGCCGGCCGGTGCCGGGGATCGCGCAGGTCACCGCCGGATGGCTCAGCACGAACTTCAGCAGTAGCTGCGCCCAGCTCGCGGCACCGATCTCCTGCGCCCAGCCGGGCAAGGGCCGGCCGCGCAGACGCCGCAGCAGCCCGCCACCGCCGAACGGCCGGTTGACGAGCACGGCGATCCCGCGCTCGGCGGCCAGCGGTAACAGGCGCTGCTCGGCCTCCCGGTCGTCGAGCGCGTAGTTGAGCTGAACGAAGTCCAGCGGCTCGGCGCGCAGCACCGCCTCGAGTTCGCGATACGCGCTCGCCGTGTAGTGGGTGACGCCGACGTAGCGGATCCGCCCCTGCGCCTTCCAGTCGCGGATCGTCGCCAGCTGCGTGCGCCAGTCGACGAGGTTGTGCACCTGCATCAGATCGATGACCTCGGTCTTCAGCAGGCGCATCGATTCCTCCATCTGCCGGATCCCCTCGTCCCGCCCGCGGGTCCAGACCTTGGTTGCGACGAAGGCGCGCGCGCGGCTGCCGGTCGCGGCCAGCAATTCCCCGGTGACGGCTTCCGAGCGGCCGTACATCGGCGAGCTGTCGAGCACCGAGCCGCCGGCACCGAACAGCGCACTCAAGACCTCGGTCAGGCGCTGGTACTCGGACGTGCCCGCAGCGACGTCGAAACCGAGATAGGTGCCGCAGCCGA
>JAAZBL010000358.1 GCA_012513825.1 Limnobacter sp.
CCCGACCTCAGTCACGTGCACCTGCCGCTGCCGCGTCGCTGGCCGGAGGCGCAGCCGCCGGGCAACCCGCTGGCGCGGCCGGGCGAAGCGATCGACCTGACCGCCAAGGTGCCGCCCGGTACGCGCGATCTGCTGCACCAGCTCGGGCCGCAGAAGTTCGCGCAGTGGATGTCCGAAAGCCCGCGCGTGCTGCTGACCGACACGACGATGCGCGATGCCCACCAGTCGCTGCTCGCCACGCGGATGCGCTCGATCGACATGCAGCGCATCGCACCGTACTACGCGCGGATGCTGCCGCAGCTGTTCTCGCTCGAGTGTTGGGGCGGCGCGACCTTCGACGTGGCGCTGCGCTTCCTGAAGGAAGACCCGTGGGAGCGGCTGGCGCGGCTGCGCGAGGCGATTCCGAACATCCTGTTCCAGATGCTGCTGCGCGGCAGCAACGCGGTCGGCTACACGAACTACCCGGACAACGTCGTGCGCAAGTTCGTCCAGCGGGCATCGGCCGGCGGCGTCGACCTGTTCCGCGTCTTCGATTCGCTGAACTGGGTCGAGAACATGCGCGTGGCGATCGACGCCACCAACGAGGCAGGCGGGCTCTGCGAAGGCGCGATCTGCTACACCGGCGACCTGTTCGACGCCTCGCGCGCCAAGTACGATCTTCGCTACTACCTTCGCATCGCGCACCAGCTCGAGCGCGCCGGCGTGCAGATCATCGGCATCAAGGACATGGCCGGCGTCTGCCGGCCGCGCGCCGCGCGCGAGCTGGTCACGGCGCTCAAGCGCGAGATCGGGCTGCCCGTGCATTTCCATACGCACGACACCAGCGGCGCTTCGGTCGCTTCGGTGCTCGCCGCCGTGGAAGCCGGCGCCGATGCGGTCGACGGCGCGATGGATTCGATGAGCGGCCTCACGTCGCAACCGAACCTCGGTGCGATCGTCGCGGCACTCGAAGGCGGCGAACGCGATCCGCAGATCGACGGCGAAGCGCTGCACGCGGTCTCCCACTACTGGGAAGGCGTGCGTCGGCTCTACGCGCCGTTCGAGTCCGAGATCCGCGCCGGTACCTCGGACGTCTACCGGCACGAGATGCCCGGCGGGCAGTACACGAACCTGCGCGAGCAGGCGCGCGCGCTCGGGCTCGAACATCGCTGGCCCGAGGTGTCGCGCGCCTATGCCGAGGTCAACCGGCTGTTCGGCGACATCGTCAAGGTCACGCCGACCTCGAAGGTCGTCGGCGACCTGGCGCTGTTCATGGTCGCCAACGACCTGTCGGCGGCCGAGATCGCCGACCCGAAGCGCGAGGTCGCATTCCCGGAAAGCGTCGTCGCGCTGTTTCGCGGCGAACTCGGATTTCCGCCCGACGGTTTCCCGCAGGCGCTGGCGCGCAAGGTGCTCAAGTGCGACAGCCCGAATCCGATCCTTGCCGAACCGCCGCAGCCGTACCGGCCCGGGGACCGGCTGGCGCCGGTCGACTTCGACCAGGCGCGGGAGGAGGCGTCGAAGGCGATCGGCCGGCAGGTCGACGCGAACGACCTGGCTTCGTACCTGATGTACCCGAAGGTGTTTCGCGACTACGCCGAGCACCGCAGGCAGTTCGGCGACGTCAGCGTGCTGCCGACCCAGGCCTTCTTCTACGGGATGCGCGAGCGCGAGGAGATCGCGATCGACATCGACCCCGGCAAGACGCTCGTCGTGCGCATGCACGGGACCGCGCCGGCCGAGGAGGAGGGCGTCGTCCGCGTGCTGTTCGAGCTGAACGGCCAGTCGCGCACGGTGCGCGTCGAGAAGGCCGGCGCCGTGCGTGCGCCGAAGCGGCCGCAGGCCGAACCCGGCAACGAATCGCACGTGCCGGCGCCGATGCCCGGCATGGTCGTGACCGTCGCCGCCAAGGCCGGCCAGAAGATCCGGGCAGGCGACCCGCTGGTCTCGATCGAGGCGATGAAGATGGAAACGCAGATCCGCGCCGAGCGCGACGGGGTCGTGCGCGCCGTGCACGTGAAGCCGGGGGATACGGTGGCGGCGCATGACTTGCTGATCGAGGTGTAGGGGGGGCAGGGGACGCGAGAGGGGATCGGTGATGAAAGAGGAGACGGGGGGTGAGATGGGTTCGACGGGGTGGGTCGTGCGGCAGTTGCGGGAGGACGAGAGGGCGGCTTGGGAGCCGCTTTGGCTCGGGTACCAGCGCTTCTACGAGGTCGAGATTCCGCCGGAGGTCACAACGCTGACGTGGTCTCGGTTTCATGACGAGGACGAGCCGATGCATGTGATGGGTGCGTTCGCGCCCGATTCGCAGCGGCTGGTCGGCATCGTCCACTACATCTTTCATCGCTCGTGCTGGACCGCGGCGCCGTACTGTTATCTGCAGGACCTGTTCACCGTCGAGGACATGCGCGGGCGAGGGGTCGGGCGCGCGCTGATCGAGGCGGTCTACGAGCGCGCCGGCGCCGTCGGCGCGAATCGGGTCTGGTGGCTCACGCACGAAAGCAACACCGTGGGGCAACTGCTGTACGACCGGATCGCCGATCGTCCCGGCTTCATCCAGTATCGGCGGATCCTGTAGGCCGGATCGCCGCGCCTTCGAACCGGGATCCCGCAGTCGCGATGCGCTTCGAACTCGCCTACCGGCCGCCGTACGACTGGCCGCGCGCGCTGGACTTCCTCGCCGCACGGGCGGTCGAGGGCGTCGAGTCGGTCGAAGCCGGTGTCTGGCGCCGTACGGTCCGATGGCCGATCGGCGGCGATGGTGACGGCGACGAACTGCGCGGCTGGATCGCACTTCAGCCGTGTCCGGACCGGTCCTGCGCCGTGCTCGCCTGCTCGGACGCGCTGTCGCCGGTGGCCGATGCGCTCGTGCAGCGGGTGCGCGCGGTGCTGGACTTCGACTGCGACTCCGCGGCACTCGAACGGGCATATCGCGGGCGAGCGCCCTACGTCGCCGGGCTGCGCATGATCGGCGGCTTCGACGGTTTCGAACTGGCGGTGCGCGCCGTGCTGGGCCAGCAGATCTCGGTGGCACGTGCGCGCAAGCTGGCCGGCCGCCTGGTCGAAACCTTCGGCGAGTCGCTCGACGACGAGCTGCCGCCCGGTGCGCCGTTGCGACTGTTCCCGACCGCGCAGTCGCTGGCCGCCGGCGGCGATGGCGGCGCCTCCGTCGATCGCATCGCGGCGCTCGGCGTCATCGGCATGCGCGCCCGTGCGATCGTCGCGCTGGCAAGCGCCTGCGCGAGCGGAGCGCTGCGCCTGGAACCCGGTGCGCCGGTGGCGCCGACGCTGGAAACGCTGCAGGCGATCCCCGGCATCGGCGACTGGACCGCGCAGTACATCGCGATGCGCGCGCTGTGCTGGCGCGACGCTTTCCCGGCCGGCGACCTCGTCCTGCGGCGCGCGCTCGGCGCAGCCACACCGGCGCAGGCTCGCGCGGCGGTCGAGCGCTGGCAGCCCTGGCGAGCCTATGCGGTGATCGGCATCTGGAGCGGAGCCGGAGTCGCCGGTCGTCTCGACCCGATCGGCAAGCCGCCGGGCTGACGCGCTCGATGCGGGCGCGCGACCTGTCCGACCTGCTGCTGCTGGCCGCGCTCTGGGGCGCGTCGTTCCTGTTCATGCGCGTCGCGGTCCCGCAGTTCGGGCCGGTTCCGCTGATGGGCTTGCGTACCGGCATCGGCGCGGCGGTGCTGCTGCCCTTCCTGTTCTCGGGCGGCCGCGCCGGCGAACTGATCGAACACGCGCCGCGCATCGCTGTCGTCGGACTGATCAACTCGGCGCTGCCCTTCGTGCTGTTCGCCTACGCGACGCTGCACCTGAGCGCCGGTTTCGCGGCCGTGCTGAACGCCACCGCACCGTTCTGGACCGCGATCGTCGCGCTAGCCTGGTTCGGCGAGCGCCTCGGCCCGTGGCGGGTGCTGGGGCTGCTCGTCGGCTTCGCCGGCGTACTGGTACTGGTCTGGGGCCGCCTGTCGTTCGCCGCCGGCGGCGCCGGGCTGCCGATCGTCGCCGCGCTGACGGCGACGCTGTCGTACGGCCTCGCCGCGAACTACACGCGCCGCTACATGCAGCCGGTCGGCGCGCTGGCCAGCGCTGCGGGCAGCCAGCTCGCTGCCTTCCTGGTCCTGTTGCCGTTCATGGTGTCCGGCTGGCCGCCGAGCCGGCCCGACGCGGCGGCCTGGAGCTGCGCGCTACTGCTCGGGATCCTGAGCACGGGCCTGGCCTACGTGCTGTTCTTCCGGCTGATTTCACGGGTCGGCCCGAGCCGGGCGATCACCGTGACCTTCCTGATTCCGGTGTTCGGCATCTTCTGGGGCGCGCTGTTCCTCGGCGAGCAGGTCGGCGGGCGGATGCTCGTCGGGGCCGCAACGATCCTGGCCGGCACTGCGCTGACCATCGGCCTGATCGGCCCGGGGCGCAGGCCTTGAAATCCGGTACGTCACATGCGTCTTCAGCGGGCTGCACCGACTCCAATGTCAGCCTCCTGGTCGAGCGGCAGCGTGAAGGCGAACGTGCTTCCGGTGCCGAC
>JAAZBL010000359.1 GCA_012513825.1 Limnobacter sp.
CAGCGAGGTATGGCGCCAGTCCTCGAGCTTGCTCGACGGCCAGCCGAGCTCGGCGAAGCGCTCGATCGCCTCGCGACGCCGCTCGGCGAGCCAGGGCAGGCCGGCGCCGGGCAGGCGCGGGGCCTGCTCGCGGAACGCGCCCAGCCAGCGATCGATGCTGCTCATCTCGCGTCTCCCGCCCGGGCCGGCGCCGGCCGCGGCTCGGAAGCCTTGCCGATCCAGGCGTAGCCGCGCGCCTCGAGCTCCTGCGCCAGTTCGGGACCGCCCGAATGCGCGATCCGGCCCTGCGACAGCACGTGCACCTTGTCGGGCACGATGTAGTCGAGCAGCCGCTGGTAGTGCGTGATCACGATCATCGAGCGCTCGGGACTGCGCAGGCGGTTCACGCCGTCGGCCACGACGCGCAGCGCATCGATGTCGAGCCCCGAATCGGTCTCGTCGAGGACGGCCAGCTTCGGCTCGAGCAGCGCCATCTGCAGCACTTCGTTGCGCTTCTTCTCGCCGCCCGAGAAGCCCTCGTTGACGCCGCGGTAAAGGAACTCCTCCTTCATGCCGACGGCCTTCATCTCGCTCTTGACTCGCGCAAGGAAGTCCATCGCGTCGAACTCGGGCAGTCCGCGGTGGCGGCGCACGGCGTTGACCGCCGCCTTCAGGAAGTAAGCGTTCGAGACCCCCGGGATCTCGACCGGGTACTGGAACGCGAGGAACACGCCCTCGCGCGCCCGCTCCTCGGTGTTCATCGCGAGCAGGTCGCGGCCGTCCCAGTCGACGCTGCCGCTGTCGACCGCGAAGCTGTCGCGCCCGGCCAGCACCTGTGCAAGCGTGCTCTTGCCCGAACCGTTCGGGCCCATGATCGCGTGCACCTCGCCGGTCTTCACCTCGAGGTTCAGGCCGCGCAGGATCTGCTTGCCGTCGACCGACGCGTGCAGGTCGTTGATTTTGAGCATCCGTATGACTCCGAATATTCCAATGACTCGAGCAGCTTCGTCGGTACGTACTAACCCACGCTGCCTTCGAGGCTCACGCCGAGCAGGTTCTGCGCTTCGACGGCGAACTCCATCGGCAGTTCCTTGAAGACTTCCTTGCAGAAGCCGTTGACGATCATCGAGACCGCGTCTTCGGCCGACAGCCCGCGCTGCATCGCGTAGAAGAGCTGGTCTTCGCCGATCCGCGAGGTCGTCGCCTCGTGCTCGACGTGCGCCGACGGGTTGCGCGCCTCGATCGTCGGGAACGTGTGTGCCGCGCACTTGTCGCCGATCAGCAGCGAGTCGCACTGCGTGTAATTGCGCGCGCCCTCGGCCTTCGGCGACACGCGGACCATGCCGCGGAAGGTGTTGCTGCCGCGACCGGCGGAGATGCCCTTCGAGATGATCGTGCTGCGCGTGTTGCGCCCCATGTGGAACATCTTGGTGCCGGTGTCGGCCTGCTGCCGGTGATTCGACAGCGCGACCGAATAGAACTCGCCGATCGAGTCGTCGCCGCGCAGGATCACGCTCGGGTACTTCCAGGTGATCGCCGAGCCGGTCTCGACCTGGGTCCACGAGATCCGCGATCGCGGCCCCCTGCAGTCGCCGCGCTTGGTCACGAAGTTGTAGATGCCGCCGACGCCGTCCTTGTCGCCCGGATACCAGTTCTGCACCGTCGAGTACTTGATGTAGGCGTCGTCGAGCGCGACCAGCTCGACGACCGCGGCGTGCAGCTGGTTCTCGTCGCGCATCGGCGCCGTACAGCCCTCCAGATAGCTGACCGAGGCGCCCTCCTCGGCAATGATCAGCGTGCGTTCGAACTGGCCGGTGTCGCGCGCGTTGATCCGGAAGTAGGTCGACAGTTCCATCGGACACTTGACGCCCTTCGGAATGAAGACGAACGAGCCGTCGGAGAACACGGCCGAGTTCAGGGCCGCGTAGAAGTTGTCGCCCTGCGGCACGACGGTGCCCAGGTACTTGCGCACCAGCTCCGGGTGGTTCCTCACGGCCTCGGAGAACGAACAGAAGATCACGCCGTGCTCGGCGAGCTGCTTCTGGAAGGTCGTGGCGACCGACACCGAGTCGAAGACCGCGTCGACCGCGACGCCGGCCAGTCGTGCACGCTCGTGCAGCGGCACGCCGAGCTTTTCGTAGGTGCGCAGCAGTTCGGGGTCGACCTCGTCGAGGCTCTTCGGGCCGTCCTTGACCTGCTTCGGCGCCGAGTAGTAGACGATGTCCTGGAAGTCGATCGGCGGAAAGCTCACGGCAGCCCAGTGCGGCGGCGTCATCGTGAGCCAGCGGCGATAGGCCTGCAGCCGCCACTCGAGCATGAACTCGGGCTCGCCCTTGCGTTCCGAGATCATCCGGATGATGTCCTCGGACAGGCCTTTCGGCACGGCGTCGACTTCGACGTCGGTAACGAAGCCGGCCGTGTACTCGCGGTCGAGGAAATTCTCGATCTTGCTGGTGGCAGCAGTCATCTGCTCGCACTCCCTGTCAGTGTCTGGTCGACGGCATGCGCCGCCGGGTCGAAGCGTGGGTCCGCGTCCGGCGCCGGGCGCCGCCGACGGATCGATGCGATGTCGACGGCCCATTCCTGCGGCGGACCGGCCATCTCGGCCAGGCTCACGGCCTCGAGCGCCCGGCGCACGATGTCGTTGATCGAACGCCAGTTGGCACGCACGCGACAGCCGTCTTCGATGTCGCAGAGCCCGGCCGTGGCGCTGCACTCGGTGAGCCCGAACGGATGCTCCTCGAGCGCATCGACGATGTCGGCGATGCTGATCCGCTCGGGCGCCCGGGTCAGCGAGTAGCCGCCGCGCACGCCGCGTACACTGGCGACCAGATCGTGGCGCATCAGCCCTTTCAGCACCTTGCTGACCGTGGGCATGCCGAGACCGAGCGCAGACGCGAGGTCCCTGGCACTGTGCACGCGCGTCGGAAAACGAGCCATCTGGCTCATGATCAGCGTGCCGTAGTCTGTGAGTCTGCTGACGCGAAGCATCGCGGCTGGGCATGGCGCCGGCGAGGCGCCACGGCAATCGGGGCGATGTCGAATACTGTACTAATTTAGTACGGTATTGTCAATCCGGCGTGCGCGCAGAATCGCCCGGGGCGTCGACGGCGAGCACGCGTTCGACTTCTTCGTCGTCGACCTGCTCGAAGCTGCGGTAGACCTGCGACACCGCGTGGAAGGGTTCGGGCGTCTCGAGGCAGACCACTTCGTCGCAGAGCTTGCGCACGCGCGCGAGACTGGACCGGGCAGCGACGGGCACCGCGCAGATCAGCCGCTGCGGTCCGCGCGCGCGGATCGCCAGCAGCGCAGCCGCCATCGTCGAGCCGGTGGCAAGGCCGTCGTCGACGACGATGACGATACGCCCCGCCGGGTCGATCGCCGGCCTGCCCTTGCGGTAACGCTGGCGACGCGCGCGCATCAGTTCGAGTTGCGTGATCTTCTCGTGCTCGAGCCACATCGGATCGGCGGCCGACGGACCGAGGCCCGGTGTCCACTGCACCGCGCCCTGCTCGTCGATCGCTCCGAGCGCGAGTTCGGGCTGGTACGGCGCTCCGAGCTTGCGCACGAGCACGACGTCGAGCTCGCCGCCCAGCTCGTCGGCCAGCACGCGCCCCATCGGGACCGCGCCGCGCGGAATCGCGAGCACCAGCGGATCGCGGCCCCGGTACGCCGACAGGGCATCCGCAAGGCGGCGCGCCGCGTCTTCACGATCCTCGAACATTCATTCCCCCTTTCTCCGCGGCCCCCCGGGCACGCATGCAGTCACGGATTTTCGTATAGCACGCGGCGAACCCGCCATGCTGTCCATCGTCAATCTTCGGGCCGGCGCCACAGCCAGATCGCCACCGCGGCCATGAACAGCGGCGCAGCCCATTTCAGCCAGGTCGCCGCGCCGGACATGATCAGCAGCGAGGCGCTGGCCAGCATCATCAACGACGACATCCACTTGGCCTTGCGCGGCACCGAGCCGCGTTCCCGCCAGCGCCGGATGTCCGGACCGTACTTCGGGTGCGCGAGCAGCCGCGCTTCGAGCGCGGGCCAGCCTCGACTCGCCGCCCAGGCCGCCACGAGCAGGAAAGGGACCGTCGGCAGCACCGGAACCGCGATCCCGATGACGCCGAGCAGCACCATCACGGCGGCGAGCGCGCGCCAGAGCAGCAGCCGGGTTTCGCGGAGCATGCGCGGCTCAGCTCCTGAGCTCGAGCCGGCGGGCCAGCTTGTGCAGGTTGCTCGGATCGACCTCGAGCCGCCGCGCCGCCTGCGTCCAGTTGCCCTTGCTCGCTGCCAGCGCGTGCCGGATCAACCGGCGCTGGCACTCGTCGACGGCGGCGCGCAACGGCAGCATCTCGCCTTCGAGCTCGGGACGCGCGCCGGGATCGATGCCGAAGCCTTCGTGCGCGCCCGACCGTCCAGAGCCGGACGCGTGGCCCGGCGGCGCCTGCGCCTGCCCGGCCTCGACGAACCCGACGTCGAGGTCGAGCAGTTCCGGCTCGAGCGTGACGATGTCGCCGTGACGCGCGCCGCGGCTCATCGCCCTGAGCGCGGCTCGGCTGATCACGTGTTCGAGCTCGCGCACGTTGCCCGGCCAGCGATAGCGGCACAGCGCCTCGCCTGCCTGCGGCGACAGGCGCAGGCTGCGAAGGCCCAGCCGAGCCCGGTTCAGCTCGAGAAAGCGGCCGGCCAGCAGCAGCACGTCGTTGTCGCGCTCGCGCAGCGGCGGAATCGGCACCGGATAGACCGACAGCCGGTGGTAGAGATCGGCGCGGAAGCTGCCCTCGCGCACGCCGTCGCGCAGGTTGCGGTTCGTGGCCGCGATCACGCGCACGTCGACGCGGCGCGGCTGGTCGGCGCCGAGCCGCTGGATCTCCCCGTTCTGCAGCGCGCGCAGCAGCTTGGCCTGCACGGGCAGCGGCAGTTCGCCGACCTCGTCGAGGAACAGCGTGCCGCCCTCGGCTGCCTCGAAGCGGCCCGGCCGATCGGCGCTCGCCCCGGAGAAGGCGCCCTTGACGTGACCGAACAGCTCGCTTTCGGCCAGCGACTCGGGCAGCGCCGCGCAGTTCACGTGCACCAGCGGCCGATCGCGCCGACGCGAGCGCTGGTGCAGCCGGCGAGCGAACAGCTCCTTGCCGACACCGGTCTCGCCGAGCAGCAGCACCGGCAGCTCCGAATCGGCGATGACGTCGAGCTCGCGCAGCAGCTCCGTGAGCGCCTCGCTGTTGCCGACGATCTCGTCTGCCGCCTCCTGCACGACGGGATCGAAGGCGCCGGCCGATGCGCGCGACATCCTGAGTCCGTGGATTTCCTCTTCCAGCCGCGTGACGCGGATCGCCGCCTCGACGAGCAGCGTATAGCGCTTCAGTTCGTCGCGTTCGCGTTCACCGAAGGTGCCCGCCCGCAACGCATCGAGGGTCAGCGCGCCCCAGAGCTTGCCCTCGACGTACAGGCTCGTGCCCATGCAGTCGTGCACCGGCAAGGGTTCGCCGACGCGGGCATCGAGCAGGCCGTCGTAGGGATCGGGCAGTTCGATGCCCGGGTCGAATCGCGTGGGCTCGCGGTTCGACAGGATCGCTGCCAGGCGCGGGTGCTGGCTCACTTCGAATCGGCGGCCGAGCGCCTCGCCGACCAGCCCGTCGACGGCGACCGGCCGCAGGCTTCCGCCTTCGAGCTTCAGCAGCCCGACCGCGCCGCAGCCGAAGCCCTCCCGCAAGGTGCAGACCAGTCGCAGAAAGCGCACCGCATGCGGCAGGTTCGTCGCCAGGTCGGCAAGGAGGATGTCGCGCATGGCCCGGAGTATAGCGGGTTCAAGAAACCCGAATCGGGTAACTGAAACCCTATCCGCGCCGGGTTCGATTGACCCGTTCGAATGGCCGCATTGCGCAAGCCATTGATTCGACGGGACTTCGATTCTGGCATGCACATTGCACTGCAGCAAAGCAGGTGACAGATCTGTCACTTCCAGAATGGAGGATCAAGTGAACCCCCTCGATGAGTCTGTCGCAACGCAGCAAAGCGACGGAAACGCCGACCCGGCTCGGCTCGTGGCGCACATCGTGGCGCGATACCACGCACGCCACCGCGAGCAGTTCCCCGAGCTGATCCAGCTCGCGCGACGTGTCGAAGTCGTTCATGCGGCGCGCAACGGGTGTCCGGACGGGCTGGCCGAGCACCTCGCCTCGATGCAGCAGGAACTCGAAAGCCACATGATGAAGGAAGAGCAGGTGCTGTTCCCGCTGCTCGCGCGCGGCGAGCGCGAATCGGTCGACGGGCCGGTCGCCGTCATGCGCTTCGAGCACGAGCAACACCTCGAGGCGCTCGGGCGCCTCTCCGAGCTGACCGGCGGGCTGCGAGCGCCGGAAGACGCCTGCAATACCTGGCGGCGGCTGTATGCCGGTCTCGCCGAGCTTCGCGACGACCTCGTCGCACACATTGCACTGGAGAACGAAACCTTGTTCAAGCAAACGACCGCGGAGGCGAGCCGTGGGTGAATACCGCCGCCTCTGGTTTCTGCTGATCGCCGTACTGGCGGTCACCTTCTCGCTGCTCGGCTACTACGGCGGCGAGGTCTATCGCACGGCGCCGCCGATCCCGACCCAGGTCGTGACCGCGGACGGCGAACGCCTGTTCACCGAAGAAGACATCCTCGACGGCCAGACCGCCTGGCAATCGGTCGGCGGCATGCAGCTCGGCTCGATCTGGGGACACGGCGCCTACCAGGCGCCGGACTGGAGCGCCGACTGGCTGCACCGTGAACTGGTCGCGTGGCTGGACCTCGCCGCGCAGCAGGAGCACGGCAAGCCGTGGGCGCAACTCGACGAGGCCGATCGCGAAGCGCTGCGCTTCAGGATGCAACGCGAATACCGGGCCAACGACGTCGATCCGGCGACCGGCACGGTCGCCGTTTCGGCGCTGCGAGCGGCGGCGATCAAGCAGGTCTCCGACTACTACGACCGCCTGTTCTCGGGCAGCCCCGAACTGCAGGGCACGCGCGAAAGCTACGCGATGAAGGAGGTCACGCTGCCGTCGGCCGAACGTCGTGCCGACCTGAACGCGTTCTTCTTCTGGACCGCGTGGACGACGGCGACCGAGCGTCCGGGCAGCGATGCCACCTACACGAACAACTGGCCGCACGAACCGCTGATCGGCAACGTGCCGACCGGCGAAAACATCATGTGGTCGATCGCCAGCGTCGTGTTGCTGATCGCCGGCGTCGGCTTCCTGATCTGGGCGTGGGCCTTCATGCGCAAGGAAGACGGCGAACTGCCCGCCGCACCCGCCCGCGATCCGCTGACGACGTTCGCGCTGACGCCTTCGCAGAAGGCGCTCGGCAAGTACCTGTTCCTGGTCGTCGCGCTGTTCGTCTTCCAGGTGCTGATCGGCGGCTTCACCGCGCACTACACGGTCGAAGGCCAGACCTTCTACGGCATCGAGGTCTCGCGCTGGTTCCCGTACTCGCTGACGCGTACCTGGCACATCCAGGCGGCGCTGTTCTGGGTCGCTACCGGCTTCCTCGCGGCCGGGCTGTTCCTTGCGCCGCTGATCAACGGCGGCAAGGATCCGAAGTGGCAGAAGCTCGGCGTCGACATCCTGTTCTGGGCGCTGGTCGTCGTCTGTGTCGGTTCCTTCGTCGGCAACTGGCTCGCGATCGCGCAGGTCATGCCCGAGCACCTGAATTTCTGGCTCGGCCACCAGGGCTACGAGTACGTCGACCTGGGCCGCCTGTGGCAGATCGGCAAGTTCGTCGGCGTCGCCTTCTGGCTCGTGCTGATGATGCGCGGCATGATCACGGCGCTGCGCGCGCCCGGCGACAAGAACCTGCTCGCGCTGCTCGCCGCCTCGGTGATCGCGATCGGCCTGTTCTACGGCGCCGGCCTGTTCTACGGCGAACGCACGCACATCTCCATCATGGAGTACTGGCGGTGGTGGGTCGTGCACCTGTGGGTCGAAGGCTTCTTCGAAGTTTTCGCGACCACGGCGCTGGCCTTCATCTTCTCGTCGCTCGGCCTCGTCTCCAAGCGGATGGCGACCGTCGCCAGTCTCGCGTCGGCCTCGCTGTTCATGCTCGGCGGCGTTCCCGGCACCTTCCACCATCTGTACTTCTCCGGCACGACGACGCCGGTGATGGCGGTCGGTGCGACGTTCAGCGCGCTCGAAGTCGTGCCGCTGATCGTGCTCGGCCACGAGGCCTGGGAAAACTGGCGGCTGCGCGAACGCGCGCCCTGGATGGCCAACCTGAAGTGGCCGTTGTACTTCTTCGTGGCCGTGGCCTTCTGGAACATGCTCGGTGCCGGCGTGTTCGGCTTCATGATCAACCCGCCGATCTCGCTGTACTACATCCAGGGGCTCAACACGACGCCGGTTCACGCGCACGCCGCGCTGTTCGGGGTCTACGGTTTCCTGGCGCTCGGATTCACGCTGCTGGTGCTGCGCTACGTGCGCCCGAGCATGGTGTTCGACGAGCGGCTGATGAAGACCGCATTCTGGGCACTGAACGGCGGCCTCGTGCTGATGATCGCGACGAGCCTGCTGCCGATCGGCCTGTTCCAGTTCCACGCCAGCGCCACGGTCGGCATGTGGTACGCGCGCAGCGAAGAGTTCCTGCAGTTGCCGCTGCTCGAGACGCTGCGCTGGGTGCGCACCTTCGGCGACGTCGTGTTCATCGTCGGCGCCGTCGCGGTGTTCTGGCAGGTCGTCAGCGGCCTGAGCGACACGAGTCGCCCGGCCGAGACGCAGGTCATCGGAGCCGCAGTCGAACAGAACTGAGGCAATCCGAATCCCCCGGCTGCCACGCCGGCGCATGCGCGCGGCGGCCGGGATTCCTTGAGCCGGACCTCGTGTCCGGCTTTTTTTGTCCGTTCGCTGGGATCGATCGTTCGACATCGGGCCTGGCTACGGCTTCCAAGCCCGGGGCATCGTTCCCTTGATGCAACAGTATGTTCCTTTCTGGCGTCTTCTCGTGGTTTTGTTCCGAAACTAACATACAACTACCGAACGAGCTTTGCTTCCCAATCGACAGATACCAAGGAGTCAACGATGAAAGCCATTACCAGATTCGCCATCCCCGCCGCCCTCGCCGCCGTCGCCTTCGGCGCCCAGGCCCAGACCATCGAGACCGACTACCCGGCGGTCGTGGCCGACGGCGCTGCCATCGTCAGCGTGGCACCGGTCGCCGGCGAGGTCTCGAACGAGTCGCCGTACCTGGTGCAGTCGAACTTCGAAGGCCCGAAGGCGGATCCGGCGCAGATCGTGCCTGGCACGCAGAGCCGCGAAGCCGTCCGTGCCGGGGCCGATGCCAACTTCGTTCGCTGGAACCCGGCCGACCTTTCCTGAACGATGACGATGCCGGTGTCCCGGCGACGGGACACCACGGCCTGACAGGGCAGCGCGCCGGCGTCGGCGCGCTGCCCTTTTCCCGTATGCACGCAAGCGGATTCGAGCACCCGCAGGACTCGCAACCGACGACGCCGGTGCACTGTCTCCGCGTTCGCGAAGCCCTCGACCCTCGCGCAGGCTACGATTCGCACCGTCGCCCACCGGACCCGGCAACGCCGATTTCCTCGGGCACCCACCTTCAGCATTCAGGAACCCACATGGGGCAGCCCATTCGAATCGCCATCGCCGGCTACGGCAACCTCGGTCGCGGCGTCGAAGCCGCGCTTGCGCACAACCCCGACATGCAGCTCGTCGCCGTCTACACCCGGCGTCCGCCCGATCAGCTCGAAACGCTGCGCCCCGGAACGCCGGTGCATCGAATGGAGGACCTCGCCGGTCACGCCGAGCGGATCGACGTGCTGATCCTGTGCGGCGGCTCGAAGGAGGACCTGCCGCGCCAGGGCCCCGAGCTGGCTGCGAGCTTCAATACCGTCGACAGCTTCGACACGCACGCACGAATCCCCGACTACTTCGCCGCGGTCGACGCGCCGGCGCGGGCGAACCGCAGGACCGCACTGATCTCGGCCGGCTGGGATCCCGGCATGTTCTCGATCGCCCGCGTCGTCGGCGAAGCCCTACTGCCCGACGGCGCGACCTACACGTTCTGGGGCAAGGGGCTGAGCCAGGGCCATTCGGACGCGATCCGGCGCGTGCCCGGCGTGGCGGCCGGCGTTCAGTACACGGTCCCGGTGCCCGAAGCCGTCGCCCGGGTGCGCAGCGGCCAGCGTCCGACGCTGAGCACCCGCCAGCGCCACACGCGCGAATGCTTCGTCGTGCTCGAACCGGGAGCCGACGCCGAGGCGGTGCGCGAGGCGATCGTCACGATGCCGCACTACTTCGACGAATACGACACGACGGTGAACTTCGTCAGCGCCGAGGAGCTGCGCCGCGACCACGGCGCGATGCCGCACGGCGGCTTCGTGATCCGCAGCGGCAACACTTCGGCCGGCAACACGCAGCTGATCGAGTACGGCCTGCAGCTCGGCAGCAACCCCGAGTTCACGGCCAGCGTGCTGGTCGCCTGTGCCCGAGCCGTGCACCGGCTGCACCTGGCCGGCGAGTATGGCGCGCGGACGGTCTTCGACGTGCCGCCGGGGCTGCTGTCGCCGAGGAGCGCCGAGGAATTGCGCGCGGAACTGCTGTAGCAAGCGCAGGCGGCCGACTGCGGCAAGACCTGCCGCCGCGCCGCGTCGCGACGCTCCGCGCTTCGAGCTACAGGAACCGGTCGAGCAGCCTGCGACTCGCTGCGTCGAGCGCCGCGGGATCGCGGATCAGGAACTGCAGCCCCGCGCGGTCGGCGATCAGCAGCATGCCGCCCGGCAACCGCCGGATCTCCTGCTCGCCTTCGAGCACCAGCGTCGTTTCGCCACGGTCGGTGGCCACGCGCCAGGTGCTCGGCATGGCCACGCCGGAAATCTCGAGGATCTCGACGATCTCGGGGACGAACTCGCGCACGGCAAGCTCTTCGTCGATCAGCGCCCGCTGCGCGGCGGGCAACGCAGCGGCGTCGTCGAGCCAGGCCAGCTCGTGGCCGTCGGCGCTGACCAGCGACAGGCCCTCGCCGGGGGCCGAAATCGGAAACGGACGTACCGGCATCACGCCCACGTGAGCCCTGCCGGCCGCGTCGGTCAGCACCAGCCGACCGAACGCATCGCGGTGCAGCGCGAACGACGCACCGACCGGAGTTCCGAAGTCGCTCGCCGCCATCGTCATTGCACCGGCTGCCGGCTCGGCCGGCGCGCGTTCGCTTCGCTGTCGCCGGTCGCGTCGAATTCCTCGTCGCCGTCCGGCGCCGCAGGCCCCGCCGCCGACTTGTGCCGACCGGGTCCGGCGAGCAGATCGTCGCCGGGCGGCTCCTCTTCGAGCGCCCGCCCGAGTTCGCGCCGCACCGCGTCGGTCCGCGTCGGTGTCCGCTGCACCTCGTATCCGGTCTCCGCCTCGGCCTGCCGGACCTGCGCCTGGTAGAGCTGCCAGTAGGCCCCTTGCCGTCGCATCAGCTCGTCGTGCGAGCCGACCTCGACGATCCGGCCGCGATCGAGCACGACGAGGCGGTCGGCCCGACGCAGCGTCGACAGGCGGTGCGCGATCGCGATCGTCGTACGGCCCTGGACCAGGTTGTCGAGCGCCTTCTGGATCTCCTTCTCGGTGCTCGTATCGACCGACGACGTGGCTTCGTCGAGGATCAGCACGCGCGGGTCGATCAGCAGCGCGCGGGCAATCGAGATCCGCTGGCGCTCGCCGCCCGACAGCGACTGGCCGCGTTCGCCGACGATCGAGTCGTAGCCGTGCGGCAGCCGGAGAATGAATTCGTGCGCGTTCGCCGCGCGCGCGGCGGCGACGATCTCGGCGCGGCTGGCGTCGGGCCGGCCGTAGGCGATGTTCTCGGCGATCGTGCCGAAGAACAGGAACGGCTCCTGCAAGACGACGCCGATCCGGCGCCGCCAGTCGGCGACGGCGACATCCCGGATGTCGATGCCGTCGACGAGGATCGCTCCCTGGCTCACGTCGTAGAAGCGGCAGATCAGGTTGACCAGCGTGCTCTTGCCCGAGCCGCTGTGGCCGACCAGGCCGATCATCTCGCCGGGCGCGATGTCGAGGTCGACGCCGCGGATCACCGCGCGACTGCCGTAGCGGAAACCGACGTCGCGCAGCGTGATCCGCCCTTCGACGCGTTCGAGCGGCACCGGATCGGCGGCTTCGGGGACCTTCGAGACCTGGTCGAGGATGTCGAAGATCCGCTTGGCCCCGGCGGCCGCCTTCTGCGTGATCGACACGATGCGGCTCATCGAATCGAGGCGCGTGTAGAAGCGCCCGATATAGGCGAGGAAGGCCGTCAGCACGCCGACCGTGATCCGGTCGTGCGCGACCTGCCAGATGCCGAAGGCCCAGACGACGAGCAGCCCGATTTCGGTCAGCAGCGTGACGGTCGGCGAAAACAGCGACCAGACCCGGTTGACGCGATCGTTGATCGCCAGGTTGTGCTGGTTCGCCGTGCGAAAGCGCGCGACCTCGCGCGACTCCTGCGCGAAGGCCTTGACGACCCGGATGCCCGGGATCGTGTCCGACAGCACGTTCGTGACCTCGGCCCAGATCCGATCGACCTTCTCGAAGCCGTGGCGCAGCCGGTCGCGTACGAGGTGGATCATCCAGGCGATCAGCGGCAGCGGCAGCAGCGTGACCATCGCCAGCCACGGGTCGATCGAGACGAGGATCGCCGCCGTCATCGCGATCATCAGCACGTCGGTGGCGAAGTCGAGCAGGTGCAGCGACAGGAACAGGTTGATCCGGTCGGTCTCGGAGCCTATCCGCGCCATCAGGTCGCCGGTACGCTTGCCGCCGAAGTATTCGAGCGACAGCTTGAGC
>JAAZBL010000360.1 GCA_012513825.1 Limnobacter sp.
CCGTGCACTCGGCCAAGGGGCTCGAGTTCGGCGTCGTGTTCATCACCGGTCTCGAGGAGGGGCTGTTCCCGCACGAGAACGCCGCCAGCGAGCCCGAAGGCATCGAAGAGGTACGCCGGCTGATGTACGTGGCGATCACGCGCGCGCGCAGGCGGTTGTACCTGTCGTTTTCGCAGACGCGGATGCTGCATGGCCAGACGCGCTACAACATGCGCTCGCGCTTCTTCGACGAACTGCCGCCAGAATCGCTGAAGTGGCTGACGCCGCGCACGATGGCCTATGGCGGCTTCGCGGCCGGTGGCCGCGGCGCTTCGGCGGCCGGGCGCGGCGGCTGGAACGACTTCGGCGGGGACGGTCGCCGGCTCGGCGGCTGGCGCGACGAAGCTCGTGCGTCGTCCGGCGCAGGCGGCGAATCCTTCGCCGGCCGCAGGGGCTACGCCAACGGCGACCACGGCCGCCTGTCGCAGGCCGAGCAGCGTGCGGCCTTGCGCTTCGACCGCGGCGTGCCCTGGCGCGTCGGCCAGTCGGTCGCGCATGCGCGCTTCGGCGAGGGCGTGATCGTCGGCATCGAAGGCAGCGGCGACGACGCGCGCGTGCAGATCGACTTCGGGCGCCAGGGCACGAAGTGGCTGGCGCTGTCGGTGGCGAAGCTCGAACCGGTCGCCTGACCGGCGCCAGGGCCGGCATCCCCGACGGACCGACGCATCGGACGGACCGACGCGGGAGCGGCGTCGCTCAGGCCGACAGGCCGCCCGGGCCGGCCCCCTGGATCCGCGCGTCGACCACGGCGTCGCGATAGGTCGGCCAGAACGAGCAGTAGACGGCGCTGATCAGGATCAGCGACAGCGGCGACAGCACCATCGACATCGCCACCGGGCTGTCGCCCAGCATCGCGTTCAGCACGCGCACGACGAACGAGGCCGCGAAGGCCACGCCGAACCAGCTCAGCGCGTAGACGACGAAGGCGCCCTTGTTGCGCAGCACCGCCATGAAGCTGAAGAACATCGCCTTGGCCGGCGGCACCTTGTGCCAGGCGGTCAGCAGCGGCGCATACCAGAGCGCCATCTGCACCGGCGTGTAGACGAGCACGAACACGATCGCCGCGTACAGCAGCGAGGCGTCGCCGACCGGGGGATCGTCGACCTGCACCTGGCCGGTGGCGAGGCGCATCAGCGTGCCGCCGTCGGCCAGCGCTGCCAGCGCCAGCGCGCTCAGCGTCGCGAGCGCGTTCAGCAACCCGAGTGTCAGCAGCGGCCGCCAGGCGTTGCCGCCGTCGTCGCGAAAGCCGGCGAACAGCAGCGCCGGCGACGGCATGCGCCCGGCGTCGGCCGCGCGCACCGCGTGCATGATCCCGACCATCAGGCCTGGCGTCAGGATCAGCGGCGCGATCGAGCCGACGAGCGGCAGCACGACCGACAGCGACAGCAGCATCAGGTTCAGGAAGACGATGGCGAGCAGCGCCACCGGCTGGCGGCGCAGCAGCACGAAGGCGTCCCGGACCCAGCGCCAGCCGGTTGCCGGGCGAAGCGGATGAATCTGCATCGAGTCAGGAGAAAGACATGCGCGTCACGGCCGCCGGGCCGCGTCGGCCGGGCCGAGCGCCTCGCGGCGCGCAGCCAATATACGCTCGAACTCGCCGGGATCCTTCGGCGTGACCATTTCGGCCGGGCGCGGCAGGTGCAGGTCGTACAGCCGCGAGATCCAGAAGCGCAACGCCGCTGCACGCAGCATCATCGGCCAGGCCTCGAGCTCGGCGGCGGTCAGCACGCGGATCGCGCCGTAGGCGTCGAGCAGCGCATCGAGGCGCGTCTCGTCGAAGCGGCCGTCGTCTTCGATGCACCAGTCGTTGACCGCGACGGCCAGGTCGAAGGCCCAGGTGTCGACGCCGGCGAAATAGAAGTCGATGACGCCGCCGAGCCGGATCGTTCCGTCGCGGCCGGTGTCGAACAGCACGTTGTCGCGGAACAGGTCGGCGTGCACGGCGCTGCGCGGCAATGCCGCGTAGATCGCGCCGGCCGCGAAGCGCTGCTGCGCGTCGAGCTCGTCGCGCAGCAGCTCGGCCTGCGCGGCGGACAGGAAAGGCAGGATCTTCGGGACGGTCTCGATCCACCAGCTCAGCCCGCGCAGGTTCGGCAGCGTGCCCGGATAGTCGACCGCGGCCAGGTGCATGCGCGCCAGCACGTCGCCGACCAGCGCGCAATGGACCGGGCCGGGCCGCATCTGCTCGCGTCCGGCGAGCCGGGTCACCAGCGCGGCCGGCTTGCCGTTCAGGCTCGACAGCAGCCGGCCGCGGCGGTCCGGCATCGGGTCGGGGCAGGCGATGTCGTGCGTGGCCAGGTGCTTCATCAGGCCCAGGTAGAAGGGCAGCTCGCTGGCCTGCAGGCGCTCGAACAGCGTCAGCACGAAGCGGCCGCGCTCGGTGTCGACGAAGAAGTTGCTGTTCTCGATGCCGGAGGCGATGCCCTCGAAGGCGACGAGTTTTCCGAGGTCGTAGGCCTGCAGCCAGCGGGCGAGTTCGTCACGGGAAACGGGGGTGAAGACGGCCATGTCAGAGATACAGCAGGCTCTCGCGTTCGTCGGCCGTCGGCACGAAGCCGCGCGACTGGTAGAAGTCGAAGATCGCCTCGACCGCCTGCGCCGGATCGTCGAAGACGCTGATCAGGTCCATGTCCTCCGGCGAAATCAGGCCGTTGCCGAGCATCTGCTCGCGCATCCAGTCGAGCAGTCCCTTCCAGTACTGCGAGTCGATCAGCAGCACCGGGATCAGCCGGCCCATCCGGGTCTGGATCAGCGTCAGCACTTCGAGCAGCTCGTCGAGCGTGCCGAAGCCGCCCGGCACCGCGACGAAGGCGGTCGCGTACTTGGCGAAGGCGACCTTGCGCGCGAAGAAGTGCCGGTAGCTGAGCGAGATGTCCTGGAACTCGTTGCTCGACTGTTCGCGCGGCAACTGGATGTTCAGGCCGATCGACAGCGAGCGGCCGGCGAACGCGCCCCGGTTGGCGGCCTCCATGATGCCGGGGCCACCGCCGGAGATCACCGCAAAGCCGGCGTCGGACAGGCGTCGGGCGAGGTCGACGGTCAGCTCGTACCAGCGATGCCCGGGCTGCACCCGCGCGCTGCCGAAGATCGACACGGCGGGCCGGACCTCGGCCAGGCGTTCGGTCGCCTCGACGAACTCTGAGATAATTCCAAAGATATGCCAGGACTCGCGCGCCTTGAGCGAAGTCGACCGCTCCTGGCCCGTGATCGCGCGCAACTGCGGCACCTGCTTGCTGCTGGACATGTCCGATAAAACGCTTCTTCTGGTCGACGGCTCAGGATTTCTCTATCGCGCATTTCATGCGCTGCCGGACCTGCGGAACGGACAGGGTGAACCGACGGGCGCGGTCTACGGCATGGTCGCGATGCTACGGCGTCTGCGCAACGACGGCAAATTGACGGGCAATGCGACGCGCGGCGCGGTCGTCTTCGATGCGCCGGGGCCGACTTTCCGCGACGACTGGTATCCCGAGTACAAGGCCACGCGCAAGGCGATGCCCGACGATCTGGCGCGCCAGATTCCGGTGATCCACGAAATCGTCCAGGCGCTCGGCTGGCCGCTGATCATGGTTCCCGGCATCGAGGCCGACGACGTGATCGGCACGCTGGCGCGGCTGGCCGGCGAGCGCGGAATGAACACCGTCATTGCGACGGGCGACAAGGATCTCGCGCAGCTCGTCGACGAGCGCGTCGTGCTCGTCAACACGATGACCCGCAACAACGGGCCGGTCGAACGCACCGATCGCGACGGCGTCATCGCGCAGTTCGGCGTGCCGCCCGAGCGCATCGTCGACTGGCTGACGCTGGTCGGCGACACGGTCGACAACGTGCCCGGCGTCGCCAAGGTCGGGCCGAAGACCGCGGTCAAGTGGCTCGGCCAATACGGCTCGCTCGACGGCGTCATCGCGAACGCCGGCGAGATCAAGGGCGTGGTCGGCGAGAACCTGCGCCAGTCGCTCGACTGGCTGCCGACCGCGCGCAAGCTGGTCACCGTCAAGACCGACTGCGAGCTCGCGCCCGAAATCGCCGAGCTCGGCGACGCGCTGCGGCTCGGCGAAGGCGAGGAACCCCGCCTGCGCGAGCTGTATCGGCGCTGCGGCTTCCGGACCTGGCTGCGCGAACTCGAGGGCGACGTGGCGCAGCCGCGGGCGCGGGTGGTCGGCGCGCCGGGGACGGCGGCCGGCGACGACGCGCCCGGCGGCACAGCGTCGACCGGCGGCGTTGCGTCGACCGCCGGCACGGCGGCGCGAGCCGGATCGCGCGAGACCGGCGAGTCGGTCGTCGCGTCGGCCGCCGCCGTTGCCGCAGCGGCCGAGGCAGGGCAGGCGGGCGGCCTGGCCGCCAGTGCGCTCGGCCAGGCAGCCGAGCTGTCCGCAGCCGTCGGCGCGGCCGCGGCGACCGAGGCGAGCGAGGCGTCGGCTGCCGGCGACGCGGCCCGGTCGCATCCGGTGCCGGTCTACGAAACAATCGTCAGCGACGAACAGCTCGATCGCTGGATCGAGCGGATCCGCGCTGCCGAACTGGTCGCGATCGACACCGAAACGACCTCGCTCGATCCGATGCGCGCCGAGCTCGTCGGCTTGTCGCTGTCGGTCCGGCCGTGGGAAGCCTGCTACGTGCCGGTCGCGCACCGCTACACCGACGCGCCGGCGCAACTCGATCGCCAGCACGTGCTCGAACGCCTGCGTCCCTGGCTCGAAAGCCCGGAGCATCGCAAGGTCGGCCAGAACCTGAAGTACGACGTGCACGTGTTCGCGAACCACGGCGTGCGGATGGCCGGCGTCGAGCACGACACGCTGCTGCAGAGCTACGTCATCGAGGCGCATCGCTCGCACGACCTCGACTCGCTGGCGCAACGCCACCTGCACCGGCGCACGATCCGCTACGACGACGTCACCGGCAAGGGAGCGGGCCGCATCGGCTTCGAACAGGTGCCGGTGAGCCGTGCCACCGAATACGCCGGCGAGGATGCCGACGTCGCGCTGCACCTGCACCAGGAGATGCACCCGCGCATCGAGCGCGACGACAAGCTGTTGCGCATCTATCGAGAGATCGAGATGCCGGTCTCGGCGGTGCTGCAGCGGATGGAGCGCAACGGCGTGCTCGTCGACAGCGCAGCGCTGCTGCGCCAGTCCGACGAGCTCGGCCGCAAGATGCTCGAGTTCGAGCGGCAGGCCCACGAGGCCGCCGGCCAGCCGTTCAATCTCGGATCGCCGAAGCAGCTCGGCGAGATCCTGTTCGGCAAGCTCGGCCTGCCGGTCGCGCGCCGCACGGCCAGCGGCGCGCCGTCGACCGAC
This sequence comes from Limnobacter sp., assembly GCA_012513825.1. Taxonomy (GTDB): domain Bacteria; phylum Pseudomonadota; class Gammaproteobacteria; order Burkholderiales; family Burkholderiaceae_E; genus Zeimonas. Next base: position 5,337 of record JAAZBL010000360.1, read on the forward strand.
GAGGAAGTGCTCGCGAAACTCGCCGAGGACTATCCGCTGCCGCGCATCATCCTCGACTGGCGCGCGCTGTCGAAGCTCAAGAGCACCTACACCGACAAGCTGCCGCAGATGGTGCATCCGCGCAGCGGGCGCGTGCACACCTGCTACCAGCAGGCGGTCGCCGTCACCGGCCGGCTCGCGTCGACCGATCCGAACCTGCAGAACATCCCGGTGCGCACCGGCGAAGGCCGGCGCATCCGCGAAGCCTTCATAGCGCCGCCGGGCTCGCGGATCGTTTCGGCCGACTACTCGCAGATCGAGCTGCGGATCATGGCGCACATCTCCGGCGACCGGAACCTGCGCCGTGCGTTCGCCGAGGGGATGGATATCCACCGCGCGACCGCCGCCGAAGTCTTCGGCGCGCCCCCCGACGAGGTCAGCGCCGAGCAGCGCCGCTACGCGAAGGTCATCAATTTCGGGCTGATCTACGGGATGAGCGCGTTCGGGCTCGCGCAGAACCTGGGCATCGAGCGCGAGGCCGCCCGGAACTGGATCGAACGCTACTTCCAGCGCTATCCGGGCGTGCGCGAGTACATGGACCGTACGCGTGCGCTCGCGCACGAGCAGGGCTACGTCGAGACGGTGTTCGGCCGGCGCCTGTGGCTGGCCGAGATCAACAGCCCGAACGGGCCGCGCCGGTCGGCGGCCGAGCGCGCCGCCATCAATGCGCCGATGCAGGGCACCGCCGCCGACCTGATCAAGATGGCGATGATCGCCGTGCAGGGCTGGCTCGATCGCGAGAAGCTCGCCACGAAGCTGATCATGCAGGTGCACGACGAGCTGGTGCTCGAAGTGCCCGAAGGCGAGCTCGAGCGGGTGCAAGGCACGCTGCCGGCGCTGATGACCGGGGTCGCGCAGCTCGAGGTGCCGCTGGAGGTCGAAGTCGGGCTTGGGGCGAACTGGGAACAGGCGCACTGAGGCCGTTCGCTCAGCGGTGACCTCGCCCGACGTTCGGTGCGTGCGCCCGGTGCGCGGGCAGGCTGGGCCTGCGCGGACATGAGGCTGCGCCCCCGCCTGCGGCGGGGGTTCCGGCGCCTACCTCGAAATTTCGCACCCGCCTCGTGAGGCGCTTCGCGCCGACGAGCGGGTCCCGCGGATTCGCGAGGTAGGCGCCGGCACCCCTCGCCGCAGGCGAGGGGCGCAGCCGCATGTCCGCGCGGCCTGGCCCCACCCCCGGACCCGGCGCATGAAAAGAACGGAATCCGGCGTTCTCAGCTGAGCGGAACTTCGAAGCCGCGCTGCACCGCGGGCCGCGCCATCAGCGCCTCGTACCAGCGCTTGACCTGCGGGAACTCGGCCAGGTCGACCTTGTGCCGCTCGTGCCGCCAGGCCCAGCCGAGAATCGCGAAATCGGCGATCGACAGTTCGTCGGCGAACCATTCACGGCCGGCCAGCCGTTTGTCCATCACGCCGTACAGGCGCCGGGTTTC
>JAAZBL010000361.1 GCA_012513825.1 Limnobacter sp.
CGACCAAGGGCGCGGGCGTGGTGCGCGAGACGATCGCCGGCATGGACTCGATCCGCGACCAGATCCAGGAAACCTCCAAGCGCATCAAGCGCCTGGGCGAAAGCTCGCAGGAGATCGGCTCGATCGTTGAACTGATCAACGACATCTCCGAACAGACCAACATCCTGGCGCTGAACGCGGCCATCCAGGCGGCATCTGCCGGTGAGGCGGGCCGCGGCTTCGCGGTGGTGGCCGACGAAGTGCAGCGACTGGCCGAACGCGCATCGAACGCGACCAAGCGCATCGAGGCGCTGGTGCAGACGATTCAGAGCGATACCAACGAGGCGGTCAGCTCGATGGAGCAGACGACCTCGGAAGTGGTCGCGGGTGCGCGCCTGGCCGAGGACGCCGGTACCGCGCTGGGCGAGATCGAAAGCGTGTCGAACAACCTCGCCGGCCTGATTCTCGGGATCTCCACCGCGGCGAAGCAGCAGTCCGCTGCTGCGACCAACATCACCGAGACCATGAACACGATCCAGTCGATCACCGCGCAGACCTCGCAGGGCGCCAACCAGACCGCGCAGTCGATCGGAAACCTCGCGCAGCTGGCCGCAAACCTGCGTCGTTCGGTGGCCGACTTCAAGCTGCCGGCCTGAGCACGGGACGAGTGGACCGGATGAACGCGACCACGACCCGTCGCACGCGCACGCACGTCGGCACCCGCGGGGGTGAGCGATGACTGCCCTGCGCGAAGCGCTCGAGCACACCGCGCTCGGCTGGATCAAGCCCGAGCTCGACGAGACCCTGCGCCTGGCCAAGGCCGAACTCGAGGATTACGTCGAGGACCAGGCCGACGTCGGCCGGATGCGGCTGTGCGCCGGCTACCTGCACCAGGTGCAGGGCACGCTGCGCATGGTCGAGCTGTATGCGCCGGCGATGGTGGCCGAGGAAATGGAGCAGGTGGCGCTGGCGCTGCACGCCGGCAGCATCGGCGACCGCAATGCCGCCTGCGCCACGCTGCTGCGCGGCATCGTGCTGCTGCCCGACTACCTGGAGCGCCTGCAGAGCGGGCACCGCGACATCCCGATCGTGCTGCTGCCGCTGCTCAACGAGCTGCGCGCCACGCGCGGCGAGAGCGGGCTCAGCGAGAGCGTGCTGTTCTCGCCGGACCTGGAGCGGCCGCTGCCCGGCGCGATCGCGGGCGGCCTGGCGACTGCTTCCAACGACGACACCCAGCCGCTGCTCGAGGCGCTGCAGCGCGCGCTCGGCGGCTGGCAGGAGGACGGCCCCGGCGCCGCGCTCGCGCCGCTGGCGCCGGCGATCGACGCACTGCTGCCGCACGTGCGGCAGGTGCCGGTGCGACGCATGCTGTGGGTGGCCTCGAACGTGGCCAGCGCGATTGCCGACGGCGCGCTGCCGGCCTCGGCCGGCCTGCGCAAGGTGTTTGCCGGGGTCGAGCGCGAAGCGCGCCACGGCCTGCAGGACAACGACGGTTTTGCCGAGGCGCGCGGCGATGCGGCGCATGAGCCCACCCGCCAGCTGCTGTTCCACGTCGCCCACAGCGACGACGGCGGCCATCCGGCGCTGCAGGAACTCAAGCGGGTGTTCGAACTCGACGCGGCCATGCCGACCGAGTCCGAGCTCGAACACGCGCGAGGCAGCATCAGCGGCCGCAACCGCGCGCTGCTCGACACCGTCTCCGCCGCGGTGAAGGACGACCTGCTGCACGTCAAGGACGCGCTCGACCTGCACCTGCGCACCGGTTCGAACGATCTCGCCTCGCTGCAGCCGCATGCCGAGACGCTCGGCCGCGTCGCCGACACCCTGGGGATGCTGGGCCTGGGCGTCGCGCGCAAGGTGGTGCAGCAGCAGCGCGACGCGATGCACGCGATCCTCGACGGCACCGTTGCCGCCAACGAGGACGCGCTGCTGGACGTCGCCGGCGCGCTGCTCTACGTCGACGCCACGCTCGATGACCAGGTCGCCCGGCTTGGCTCCGCCGATACCGGCGCCAGCGCGGAGAACGAACTGTTCGCAGGCGAGACCCGCCAGGTCGTGGACACGATCGTGCGCGAGGCGATCGCCAACTTCGTCCAGGCCCGCCAGGCGCTGGTGGCCTTCGTCGAAACCAGCTGGCAGCACGAGCAGCTGTCGGAAGTGCCGCGACTGCTGGACGAGGTGTCCGGCGCGCTGCGGATGATGGAGCTGCCGCTGCCCGCCGATTACCTGATCGCGGTCAGCCGCTACACCGAGAACGAACTGATCGCGCGCGAGCGGGTGCCCAACGGCCGTCAGCTCGACACACTTGCCGATGCGCTCGCCAGCCTCGAGTACTACCTCGAAGCGCTGCGCGAACAGCGCGGCAACCGCGAGGAGATCCTCGACATCGCCCGCAACAGCCTCGAAGCGCTGGGCTACTGGCCGCTGCCCGAGGCACCGCGGAAGCCGGAGCCGGCTGCGGTGGCGCCAGCGCCGGTTGTTGCTGCCGTTCCGGCCGAGCCCGTGGCGGTTGCGCCCGAGCCTGTCGTCGAAGAGGCGAAGCCGGCGACCCCCCCGGTCGCACCCGTCGGTCCGCTGGTCGGCGGTTTCGAAAGCGTGGGCGACGAGATCGACGAGGAGATCCGCGAGGTCTTCCTCGAGGAGTTCGCCGAAGAGATCGACAACCTCGACCGGCTGCTGCCGCCGTGGCGGACCGAGCCGGACAATCTCGAACGGCTGGCGCCGGTGCGCCGCGTGTTCCACACCCTCAAGGGCAGCGGGCGCCTGGTTGGCGCGAGCAAGCTGGGCGAGTTCAGCTGGAAGGTCGAGCACATGCTCAACCAGGTGCGCGACGGCAAGCGCGCCGCGAGCCCGGCGGTCGTGGCGATGGTCGACCGCGCCTTCTACACCCTTCCCGAACTGCTGGCCGCGCTGCGTGGCGAGGCCGGGCTCACCACCGATCTGTCCGTCCTCCAGGACGCGGCCGATCGCATTGCGGCTGGCGACGAGACGATGCCGCCCGAAGTCACCGCGCTCCGGCCGTCCGCGGCCGAAGCCGGGGCGGAAGCGCCCGTCGAGGCGCCGATCGAGGAAGTGCTGGCGGCGGACGACCTGGCCGAAGCGGGCCAGCGACTGACCGCGGTGCCGGCCAAGCTCGACGCCCTGCTGCTCGAGATTCTCGACGCCGAGGTCAACGGCCACCTGCAGACCGTCGACGCCTGGGTGGCTGCCGCCCGCGGCGGCGAGGCGGCGGGCAGCGATCCGCTGCTGCGCGCGCTGCACACCATGAACGGCGCGTTCGCCATGACCGAAGTGCCGGTCATCAACAGCGTGCTGTCGCCGGCCGAACACTATGCGCGGCGCCTGCTGGCGGCGCACGCGGCCGCAACTCCGGATGGGATCGACGCCCTGGCCGAGCTGTCCGGCGTGGTCCGCAGCACGGTGGAGACGCTCAAGGGGCCTTCGCCGGCGCTGGAGCTGCAGGACGATCTCGCCGCGCGTCTGACCGCGCTGCGCGACAGCCTGCCGGAAGCGGCGAGCGGCCTGGCCGCGCTGGTGGATGCGCAGGCACTGGAGGAAGCGTCCACCATCCCGGAAACCCCGCTGCCTTTCGAAGCCGACCTCACCACCGAGGACCTGAGCGCCTACGGCGGCCTGGTCGACGTGTCGCTGCCGCAGGAAGAAGCTGCCGGGCAGGACGAGGCCGCGCGCCTGGAAGCCGAGCGCGTCGAAGCCGAACGTGTCGAAGCCGAACGTGTCGAAGCGGAGCGCGTCGAAGCCGAGCGTGTCGAAGCCGAGCGCGTCGAAGCCGAGCGTGTCGAAGCCGAGCGGGTCGAAGCCGAGCGTGTCGAAGCCGAGCGCGTCGAAGCCGAGCGTGTCGAAGCCGAGCGTGTCGAAGCCGAGCGTGTCGAAGCCGAGCGTGTCGAAGCCGAGCG
>JAAZBL010000362.1 GCA_012513825.1 Limnobacter sp.
ACGAGCCGACCGAGGGGCTGGCGCCGAAGATCGTCGAACAGGTCGGGCGCTACCTCGAGGAACTGAAGAGTCGCGGCATCTCGGTGCTGCTGGTCGAGCAGAAGCTGGCGATCGCGCTCGACATCTCGCAGCGCGTCTACGTGATGGGGCACGGCCACATCGTCTTCGAGGGCACGCCGCAGGACCTGAAGGCCAACGCCCGCGTTCGCAAGGAATGGCTGGAAGTCTGAGGCGCCGGACGCTGAGCTAGACTTGGGCCTCACCGGTTTCCGGTCTGGCCGCGCGTCGACGGCGCCGTCTTTTCGTCCAGGAATCGAACGCACGTTCGTTTTTGCAATCTCAACCGCTCGGGAATTCGAATGAGCCAAGCCCAGTACGCCACCGACGGCAATGTCGCCGTCATCACGATGGACAACCCGCCGGTCAACGGCCTAGGCCATGCGCTTCGCACCGGAATCGTCGAAGGCCTGCGCCGGGCGCTGGCCGACGACGCCGTCGAGGCCATCGTCATCACCGGAGCCGGCAAGGCCTTCTCGGGTGGCGCCGACATCCGCGAGTTCAACACGCCGAAGGCGCTGGCCGAGCCGTCGCTGCACACGGTGATTCGCGCGATCGAAGGCAGCGGCAAGCCGGTCGTTGCGGCGGTCCACAGCGTGGCGATGGGCGGCGGGCTGGAACTGGCGCTGAGCTGCCATTTCCGCATCGCGGCGACCGGTGCGCAGATCGCGCTGCCCGAGGTCAAGCTCGGCATCCTGCCCGGCGCCGGCGGCACGCAGCGGCTGCCGCGCGTCGTCCCGCTCGAGATGGCGACGAACATGATCGTCTCGGGCACGCCGATCAAGTCCGAGAAGTTCAAGGGCACGAAGCTGTTCGACGAGATCGTCGAAGGCGACGTCGTGCAGGCGGCGGTCGCCTTCGCGCGCAAGGCCGTCTCCGACAAGCTGGGCCTGCCGAAGGTGCGCGACCTGAAGATCGAGCACGAAGACGCCGAGGCCTTCCTGCAATTCTCGCTGAACACCGTGCGCACGGTCGCGAAGAACTTCCCGGCGCCGGCCGCCTGCGTGCAGGCGATCCAGGCCGCGGTCAAGCTGCCTTTCGAGCAAGGGCTCAAGCGTGAGCGCGAGCTGTTCCTGCACCTGGTGCAGACGCCCGAATCGCGCGCGCTGCGCCATGCGTTCTTCGGCGAACGCGCTGCCAGCAAGGTGCCCGACGTACCGGCCGACACGCCGCTGCGCAAGATCGAGTCGGCGGCCGTGATCGGCGCCGGCACGATGGGCGGCGGCATCGCGATGAACTTCGCCAACGCCGGCATTCCGGTCAGGCTGCTCGAGATGAAGCAGGAAGCGCTCGACCGCGGGCTGGCCACGATCCGCAAGAACTACGAGAACTCGGCGAAGAAAGGCCGGATGACGATGGACGACGTCGAAAAGCGCATGTCGCTGATCACGCCGACGCTGTCCTACGACGACATCGGCCAGGCCGACATCGTCATCGAAGCCGTGTTCGAGGACATGCCGGTCAAGGAGCAGGTGTTCCGCAAGCTCGACGAGGTCATGAAGCCCGGCGCGATCCTGGCGACCAACACGTCGACGCTCGACGTGAACGCGATCGCCGCGTTCACGAAGCGCCCGCAGGACGTGATCGGCACGCACTTCTTCTCGCCGGCCAACGTGATGAAGCTGCTCGAGATCGTGCGCGGCGAGAAGACGGCCAAGGACGTGCTCGCGACGACGCTCGCGCTCGCCAAGCGGATCCGGAAGACCGGCGTCGTCTCGGGCGTCTGCGACGGCTTCATCGGCAACCGGATGATCGAGCAATACAGCCGGCAGGCCGGCTACATGGTCGAGGAGGGCGCGAGCCCGCAGCAGGTCGACAAGGCGATCGAGAAGTTCGGCTTCGCGATGGGGCCGTTCCGGATGTCCGACCTCGCAGGCAACGACGTCGGCTGGTACATCCGCAAGCGCCGCTACGTCGAGCGCCCGGACATGAAGTATCCGAAGATCGCCGACAAGATCTGCGAACTGGGCCGCTTCGGCCAGAAGACCGGCGCCGGTTTCTACCGCTACGAGGCGGGCAAGCGCGACGCGATCCCCGACCCGGTCGTCGACAAGCTGATCGAAGACCACCGCAAGGAACTCGGCATCACGCCGCGCAAGCTGTCCGACGACGAGATCGTGCACCGGCTGGTCTTCGCGCTGGTCAACGAGGGCGCGAAGATCCTCGAGGAGGGGATCGCCAGCAAGGCCTCGGACATCGACATGATCTACCTGACCGGCTACGGCTTCCCGCTGCACCGCGGCGGTCCGATGCTCTACGCCGATACCTACGGGCTGTACAACGTCGTCAACCGGATGAAGGACTTCGCCGCGAACCCGCACGGCGACCCGAGCTTCTGGGAGCCGGCCCCGCTGCTGGCGAAGCTGGCGGCCGAAGGCAAGGGCTTCAACGGCTGACCGGCCCGCGGATCAATCGAACGAAATCGACAGAGGAATGACTCATCATGCGTGAAGCAGTGATCGTATCGACCGCACGCACGGGGCTGGCGAAGTCCTGGCGCGGTGCGCTGAACATGACCCACGGGGCGACGATGGGCGGGCACGTCGTGCGCGCGGCGATCGAACGCGCCGGCATCGAGCCCGGCGAGGTCGAAGACGTGCTGATGGGCTGCGCGAACCCCGAGGGCGCGACCGGCTGGAACATCGCGCGCCAGATCGCGCTGGCCGCCGGCTGCCCGATCACCGTGTCGGGTGCGACCGTCAACCGCTTCTGCTCGTCGGGCCTGCAGACGATCGCGATGGCCGCACAGCGGATCATCGCCGGCGAGGCCGACATCTACGTGGCCGGCGGCGTCGAGTCGATCTCGTGCGTGCAGAACGAGATGAACCAGCACATGTTCGCCGACAAGGGCCTGAAGAAGACCAAGCCCGAGGTCTACTGGCCGATGCTGCAGACGGCCGAGATGGTCGCCAAGCGCTACGAGATCCCGCGCGACCGGATGGACGAATACGGCGTGCAGAGCCAGCAGCGCGCCTGCGCGGCCGCGGCCGAAGGCAAGTTCAAGGACGAGATCGTCCCGATCACCGTCAGGATGGCGGTTGCCGACAAGGCCACCGGCCAGCTCGGCACGAAGGAAGTCACGCTCGACGACGACGAGGGCCGCCGCGAAGGCACGACGCTCGAGGCGGTCGCCTCCATCCGCAGCGCGCTGCCCGGCGGCACGATCGCAGCCGGCAACGCGAGCCAGTTCTCCGACGGTGCCGGTGCCTGCGTCGTCATGGAAGCGAAACTGGCCGAAAAGCGGGGGCTGAAGCCGCTCGGCTATTTCCGCGGCTTCGCGGTTGCCGGCTGCGAACCCGACGAGATGGGGATCGGCCCGGTGTTCGCGGTGCCCAAGCTGCTCGATCGCGCCGGCCTGAAGGTCGACGACATCGACCTCTGGGAGCTGAACGAAGCCTTCGCCGTCCAGGTGCTCTACTGCCGCGACCGGCTCGGGATCCCGAACGAGCGCCTGAACGTCAACGGCGGCGCGATCGCCGTCGGCCATCCGTACGGTGTCAGCGGACAGCGCCTGACCGGCCATGCGCTGATCGAAGGCAAGCGCCGCGGCGGCAAGTGGGCCGTCGTCACGATGTGCGTCGGCGGCGGCATGGGTGCCGCCGGGCTGTTCGAGATCGCCTGAACGAAGAGGGCGGCTGCGCGCGCCGGCGCGCGTTCCGCGGCCGCCCGCCTGCTTCGTATTCCCACCATGCATTCGGCGCCGCGGCCCAGCGGCTTCGGTGCCGTCCGGATTCCACGATGACCCAGACCGCCGCGGATACGGCCCCGATCGCCGTGCCGTCGAAGATCCTGTCGCGCCGCGACCTCGATTTCCTCGTCCACGAGTGGCTGGATGCGTCCGCGCTGACCGAGCGCGAGCGCTACGCCGAGCACTCGCGCCAGACCTTCGATGCGGCGATGGACACCTGCGAGAAGATCGCGACCGATCATTTCTATCCGATCAACCGGTTGCTCGACCTCGAGGAACCGAGCTTCGACGGCGAGCACGTGCAGACGCCCGCCGAGCTCAAGCACGCGCTCGAGGTGTTCAACGAAGCCGGCCTGATGGCTGCCGGGCAGGATTTCGAGCTGGGCGGCATGCAGCTTCCCTGCGTCGTCGAGAAGGCCTGCTTCGCCTGGTTCAAGGCGGCCAGCGTCGCGGCCTCGGCCTATCCGTTCCTGACGATCGGCAACGCGAACCTGCTGCTGGCGCACGGCACGCCCGAGCAGATCGACCGCTGGGTGCGGCCGATGATGGAAGGGCGCTTCTACGGCACGATGTGCCTGTCGGAGCCGCAGGCCGGCTCGTCGCTGTCCGACATCCGCACGCGCGCAGAGCCGCAGCCCGACGGCAGCTACCGGCTGTTCGGCAACAAGATGTGGATCTCCGGCGGCGAGCAGGACCTCAGCGAGAACATCGTCCATCTGGTGCTGGCGAAGATTCCGGGTCCCGACGGCAAGCCGGTTCCGGGCGTCAAGGGCATCTCGCTGTTCGTCGTGCCGAAGGTGCTGGTCGCCGACGACGGTTCGCTGGGCGAGCGCAACGACGTCGTGCTGGCCGGCCTGAACCACAAGATGGGCTACCGCGGCACGACGAACACGCTGCTGAATTTCGGCGAGGGGAAGTTCCGGCCCGGCGGCCAGGCCGGCGCGATCGGATGGCTGGTCGGCGAGCCCGGGCGCGGACTGACCTGCATGTTCCACATGATGAACGAGGCACGAATCGGCGTCGGGCTCGGCGCCACCGTTCTCGGCTACACCGGCTACCTGCATGCGCTCGACTACGCGCGCAACCGGCCTCAGGGCCGACCGCCGCAGGGCAAGGATCCGTCGTCGCCGCAGGTGCCGATCGTCGAGCACGCCGACGTGCGGCGAATGCTGCTCGCGCAGAAGGCCTGGGTCGAAGGCGCACTGGCACTGAACCTGTTCTGCGCGCGGCTGATCGACGACGAGCGCACGCACCCCGATGCCGGCGAGCGGGCGCGCGCGCACCGGCTGCTCGAGCTGCTCACGCCGATCTGCAAGAGCTGGCCCTCGCAGTGGTGCCTCGAAGCCAACAGCCTGGCGATCCAGGTGCACGGCGGCTACGGCTACACGCGCGACTACAACGTCGAACAGTATTACCGCGACAACCGGCTGAACCCGATCCACGAAGGCACGCACGGGATCCAGGGGCTCGACCTGCTCGGGCGCAAGGTGCGGCTCGACGAAGGGCGGCTGCTGGCCGACTTCGTCGCGCGCGTGCGCGAGACGGTGACGCGGGCGACGCAGGGGGCGGGCGGCGACGGCGGCGAGCGTCGCAGCGCTGCCGACGGCGGCGAGCGTCGCGACCCTGCCGACGGCGGCGATCGCGCCGCGGGCGCCGAATGGCACGCATTCGGCCAAGCGGTCGCAGCGACCGGCGAGCGGATCACGGACACCGTGCGCAAGCTCTACGGCGCGAACGATCTCGACGTCACGCTGGCCAATGCGAGCGTCTTCCTCGAAGCCTTCGGCCACTGGGTCGTTTCCTGGATCTGGCTCGAGCAGGCCCTCGCCGCGCAGGCGGCGCTCGGTCGCGCCGGACTGGCCGAAACCGATCGCGACTTCTACCTCGGCAAGCTGCAGGCGGCACGCTGGTTCCTGCGCTGGGAACTGCCGCGCGTGGCGCCGATGCTCGACCTGCTCGACTCGCTCGACACCAGCACGCTCGAAATGCGCGACGCGTGGTTCTGAGCGACGTCCGGATCCGAACACAGGAAAACGCCATGTCAGTCAGGAAGGCCTTCGACCTGAGCGGGCGCAAGGCGATCGTCACCGGCGGCTCGCGCGGGCTCGGCCTGCAGATCGCCGAAGGGCTCGGCGAGATGGGCGCCGAGCTGGTCATCGCGGCGCGCAAGGCCGACGAACTCGACGAGGCGATCGCGCACCTGTCGAAGCAGGGGATCGTCGCCCACGCGCTCGTCGCCGATCTCGGCAGGCCCGAGGCGGTGTCCGCGTTCGCAAGCGAGGCGCTCGCGCGGCTCGGCCAGTGCGACATCCTCGTCAACAACGCCGGCGCGACCTGGGGCGCACCGGCCGAGGACCACCCGCTCGATGCCTGGCTCAAGCTGCTGAACCTGAACCTGACCGGGCTGTTCCTGCTGACGCAGGCGATCGGCCGCGAATCGATGATCCCGCGCCGCTACGGGCGCGTGCTCAACGTGGCGTCGATCGCCGGGCTGCGCGGCAACCTGCCGAACAAGGACAACCGGACGATCGCCTACAACACGACGAAGGGCGGCGTCGTCAACTTCACGCGTGCGCTGGCCGGCGAGTGGGGCGAGCACGGGATCACGGTCAACGCGCTGGCGCCCGGCTATTTCCCGTCGAAGATGACGCGCGGCACGCTCGACAAGATCGGCGAGCAGATCAAGGCCGCGACGCCGTTGCAGCGGCTCGGCGACGACGAGGACCTGAAGGGCGCCGCCGTGCTGTTCTGTTCCGACGCCGGCAAGCACATCACTGGACAAATCCTGGCCGTCGACGGCGGCTACACCGCGGTATGAGCACGACGATGGCAAACGAAGACCACCTGAACCTCGACGAGATCCCGTTCCTGAAGCTGCTCGGCGTGCGCGCGCTCGAGGTGGCCGAGGGCCACGCGGTGCTAGAGCTCGACCAGCAGCCGCACCATCAGAATTCGCTGGCGATGGCGCACGGCGGCGTCGTCATGACGATGCTCGACGTCGCGATGGCCCGGGCGGCGCGCTCGATGGTGCGCGCCGACGAAGCGAGCACGCTGATCACGATCGAGATGAAGACCAGCTTCATGTTGCCGGCGCACGACCGGCTGCGCGCCGTCGGGCGCGTGATCCACCGGACCTCGTCGATGGCGTTCTGCGAGGCCGACCTCGTCGATGGCAGCGGGCGCCTGGTTTCCCGCGCCTCGGGCACATTCAAGTACGTGAAGAGGAAGACGTAATCATGAGCGAAACGAACAAGCAGTTCCTGCTGGCCAGCCGACCGAAGGGCGAGGTCAGACCCGACGACTTCCGTCTCGTCGAGACGCCGGTGCCGACGATCGCCGACGGCGAGGTGTTGGTTCGCAACCACTACCTGTCGCTCGATCCGTACATGCGTGGGCGCATGGACGAGACCAAGTCCTATGCGGCGTCGCAGCCGCTGGACGAAGTGATGATCGGCGGTACGGTCGGCGAGGTCGTCGAGAGCCGGCACCCGAAGTTTGCCGTCGGCGACAAGGTGCTCGCGATGTTCGGCTGGCAGCTCTACGGCAAGTCCGACGGCACGGGGCTGATGAAGCTCGACACCAGCCGCGTGCCGATGCAGGCCTACCTCGGCTGTGTCGGCATGCCGGGCATCACCGCCTGGTACGGGCTGAACCGGATCATCGAGCCGAAGGACGGCGAGACGGTCGTCGTCTCGGCGGCCAGCGGCGCCGTCGGTTCGGTCGTCGGCCAGCTCGCCAAGCGCAAGGGATGCCGGGTCGTCGGCGTCGCCGGCGGGCCGGAGAAATGCCGCGCGGTGACCGAGGAGTTCGGCTTCGACGCCTGCGTCGACTACAAGGCCGGTCGGCTCTACGAAGATCTGAAGGCGGCCACGCCCGACGGCATCGACGGCTACTTCGAGAACGTCGGCGGCCCGGTGCTCGACGCGGTGCTGCGCCGGATGAACGCCTTCGGCCGGATCGCCGTCTGCGGGCTGATCGCAGGCTACGACGGCCAGCCGATGCCGGTCGAACAGTTCCGTTCGGTGCTGGTCAACCGGCTGAAGATCCAGGGTTTCATCGTCTCGGAGCACATGGACGACTGGCCGCAGGCGCGCGCCGAACTGGCCGGACTCGTGGGCGACGGCGAGCTCAAGTATCGCGAAACGATCTCGCAAGGGCTCGAATCGGCGCCCGAGGCCTTCATCGGCCTGCTGAAGGGCCGCAACTTCGGCAAGCAGCTGGTCAAGCTGATCTGAACCGCCACGCAGCGAATCGAGGAGACTTCGATGAACGCCCCGCAGAAATCGATGCGCGAACAGGTGTCGGCCGAAGAGTGGCGCCTGCGCGTCGACCTCGCCGCCTGCTACCGCGCGGTCGCGATGCACGGCTGGGACGATCTCGTGTTCACGCACATCTCGGCGCGTGTGCCCGGACCCGAGCATCACTTCCTGATCAATCCGTACGGAATGATGTTCGAGGAGATCACCGCATCGTCGCTGGTCAAGGTCGACATGGCCTGCCGGCCGCTGCACGCGACCGACTACCCGGTCAACCCGGCCGGATTCGTCATCCACAGCGCGATCCACGCGGCGCGCGAGGACATCGTCTGCGTACTGCACACGCACACGCCGGCCGGTGTCGCCGTGGCCGCGCAGAAGGACGGCCTGCTGCCGATCTCGCAGCAGGCGAGCGTCGCGCTGATGTCGCTGTCGTATCACGACTACGAGGGCATCGCCGTGCGCGACGACGAGAAGGTCCGGCTGCAGCGCGACCTCGGCGGCAGTAGCTGCATGATCCTGCGCAACCACGGGCTGCTGACCGTCGGCCGGACCGTCGCCGACGCCTTCCTCGCGATGTTCACGCTCGAGCGCGCCTGCCAGATCCAGGTGCTCGCCCAGTCGGGCGGGGCCGCGCTGCTGCCGATCGGCAGCGAGGTGATGGCCGGCGTGCGAAAGGCGGTCCGGGTGCAGGAAGCGGCCGCCGGCGGGTCGGGAGGCGCATTGATCTGGCCGGCGCTGCTGCGCAAGCTCTCGCGCACGAACCCCGGATACGATCTGTAGGCGAACCACAGGATATCGACATGAAGGACTTCGCAGGGAAGGTCGCGGTGATCACCGGGGCCGGCAGCGGCTTCGGCCGCGAGTTCGCGCGCATCGGCGCGTCGCTGGGGATGCGCCTGGTGCTGGCCGACGTCCAGGCCGACGCGCTGGCCGCCGTCGTCGACGAACTGCGCGAGCGCGGCGTCGAAGTGATCGGAGAACGGGTCGACGTCTCGAAGGGCGACCAGGTCGAACGGCTCGCGCAGCGCACGAAGGAAGCTTTCGGCAAGGTGCACCTGCTGTTCAACAACGCCGGCGTCGCGGCCGGCGGGCTGGTCTGGGAGAGCACCGAGAAGGACTGGCAGTGGACGCTCGGCGTGAACCTGTGGGGCGTGATCCACGGCGTGCGCTGCTTCGTGCCGATGATGCTCGAGCAGGGCGACGAATGCCACGTGGTCAATACCGCGTCGGTCGCAGGCCTGCTGTCGACGCAGCTGATGGGTGTCTACAACGTCAGCAAGCACGGCGTCGTCACGCTGACCGAGACGCTGTATCACGACCTGCGGCTCGCCAACGCGAACATCGGCGTCACGCTGCTGTGCCCGGCCTTCGTGCCGACCGGCATCCACGCGTCGGAGCGCAACCGCCCGCCCGAGCTGGCTCCCGACAGCGAACCGACGCCGTCGATGGTCGCGTCGCAGAAAGCCACCGAGAAGGCGACGTCCTCGGGCAAGATCGGCGCCGAAGACGTCGCGAAGATGACCTTCGACGCGATTCGCGAGAATCGCTTCTACGTCGTCACGCACCCGAAGATCCTCGCCTCGGTCGAGCTGCGGCTGCAGGACGTCGTCGCGCAGCGCAACCCCAGCGATCCGTTCACGTTCAAGAAAGACGTGGCGGTCAAGCCCTCGTGATCCGCGACGGGCAGTACGTCGAAGTGCAGCCCGGCCTGAGGCTGCACTATGCGAGCTGCGGCGATCCGTCGAAGCCGCTGCTGTTGCTGCTGCACGGCTTTCCCGAGTACTGGGGCGCCTGGCGCGGGCTGATGCCGGCCTTCGCCGACGACCATCACGTGGTCGCGCCGGACCAGCGCGGCTACAACCTTTCGGACAAACCTGCCGACGTCCGCGACTACCGGGCCCCGCTGCTCGTCGGCGACCTCGTCGGCCTGATTCGTGCGCTCGGCCACGAGCGCTGCGTCCTGGTCGGTCACGACTGGGGCGGGGCGGTCGCCTGGGCGTTCGCGATCGCGCATCCGGAAATGGTCGAACGGCTGGTGATCCTGAACGCGCCGCATCCGGTGCCGTTCGCGCGTGCGCTGGCCGGCGATCCCGCGCAGCAGCAGGCCAGCCGCTACATGAACTGGCTGCGCCGCCCGGGCAGCGAGGAACGGCTGGCCGAAAACGGCTTCGCGCGCCTCGAGCGCCTGCTGCAGAATCCCGACGGCGCCGACTGGTTCGACGCGGCGACCCGCGCCGACTACCACGCCGCCTGGGGGCAACCGGGCGCGCTGGCCGCGAACGTCGCCTGGTACCGGGCATCGCCGCTGTTCCCGCCGACCGAATCCGAACGCGGCGCCGCGGGTGTGTCACTCGATCCGGCCGCTTTCGTCGTGAACGTGCCGACGCTGGTCGTCTGGGGCGAACGCGACATCGCCTTGCTGCCGGTGCTGCTCGACGGGCTCGATGCCCTCGTGCCGAAGATCCGCATCGTGCGCATCCCCGATGCCTCGCACTGGCTCGTGCACGAACAGCCGCAGCGCGTGATCGACGAGATCAGGAGTTTCGTCGCCGATGCCGCTTGATCCCCAGGTCGAGAAGATCCTGCTCTGGGCGAGCCGCTCGAACGCGCCCGAGTACCACGAGATCGGCGCACAGGCGGCGCGCGAGCACTACGAGAAGGTCGCCGGCGTGCTCGACATCGTCGCGCCGCCGCTGCACGACGTGCACGACTTCGAGATGCCGCTGGCCGGACGCAGCCTGCGCGTGCGGCAGTACGCACCGTGGCCGCACCACTGGTCGGCGCCGCGGCCGGCGCTCGTCTACTTCCACGGCGGCGGCTTCACGATCGGCTCGGTCGACACGCACGATCGCGTCTGCCGCGTGCTGGCGCTCGGCGGCGACTGCCTGGTCTTCTCGGTCGACTACCGGCTGGCGCCCGAACACAAGTTTCCGGCCGCCGTCGACGATGCCTTCGACAGCCTCGCCTGGCTGCGCGACGAAGCCGGCGCCTTCGGCATCGACGCCGGGCGACTGGCGGTCGGCGGCGACAGCGCGGGCGGCACGCTGGCGGCGGCCTGCGCGATCCACGCGCGCGACCAGGGCTGGCCGCTGGCGCTGCAACTGCTGATCTACCCGGGCACCTCGCCGGACCAGCGCACCGACTCGCACGAGCGCTATGCGAGCGGTTACATCCTCGACGCGCCGACGATCCAGTGGTTCTTCGGCAACTACCTGCGCGGCGACGAAGACCGGCAGGACTGGCGCTTCGCACCGCTGGTCGCCGAGGACCTGCGCGGGCTCGCGCCGGCCTGGATCGCAGCGGCCGAATACGATCCGCTGCGCGACGAGGATTTCGCCTACGCTCAGCGGTTGCGCGAAGCCGGCGTGCCGGTCGAGTGTGTCGAATATCCGGGAATGATCCACGCGTTCTTCCAGCACGGCGGCTTCGTGCCGGCCGCGCGACGGGCGCACGAGGATGCAGGCGCGGCGCTACGCCGGGCCTTCGCCAGCGGTCGCGACGCGTCGTAGGATGCCGGGGATGGAGGAAAGGACGAAGACGCTGCGGCTGCAGCTCGGCGACTGGGCCGCGCTCGGCGAAGCCGCTTCAAGCGTGCGCACGGCCGTCTTCGTGCGCGAGCAGGGGATCCCGGTCGAGCTCGAATGGGACGCCGCCGACGCCGGCTGCCTGCACTGCGTTGCCTTCGCCGGCGAACGGCCGGTCGGCACCGGGCGCCTGCTGCCCGACGGCCACATCGGCCGGATGGCGGTGCTTCCCGACTGGCGCCGCGGCGGGCTCGGCGGCGAGATCCTCGAGCGGCTCGTGGCCGCGGCGCGCGAGCGCGGCGACGCGCAGGCGCGGCTCAACGCGCAGTGCCAGGTCGAATCCTTCTACCGCCGGCACGGATTCGAGACGGTCGGCACGCCGTTCGACGAAGCCGGCATCCCGCACGTCGCGATGAGGCGGTCGCTGCGCTCATAGCCCGACAGCGTCCTGCCCGGGCGCGACCGGTCCGTCGACGCCGGCCGGCGGATCGAACGCGAAGCTCGCACGCTTCTCGGACACCGGCGTATCGCCGAGCGGCGACCAGCTGCGTTCGACGAACTCGACGCGGCCCTCGTGGTCGACGAGCACCACCGTCGACGCTCGCGTGCCGTAGCCGTCGGCACGGATCCGCGCCGGGCTGAGCAGGCGCTCGCGCGCGAGCTCGACGCCGGTGGCCGGCAACTGCTCGTCGGGCGCCGGCTCCGGGTCGGCCAGCGCCTCGAACAGCAGCCTCTCCGGCGCATCGGACTGCAGCGCGCGTTCGATGCGCTGGCGCAGCAGCCGCACCTTCGGCCAGCCGGTATCGAGCAGGTGATTGGACAGGCCGTGCAGACCGGGCGCCACGCTGACCGGCGAGGCCGGCGCCCGGTTCGACAGATACAGCGCGCGCTGGCCGAAGCCGCCGTCGGACAGGTCGAACAGCAGCAGGTTGTAGCCCGACCAGTCGTCGGGGCGTTCGGCGACGCGGTCGGCGAAGTGATCGATGCTCTCGTCGCTGCGCACGAAGCCCGAGACCAGTTCGCCGCGCGAACGCGGCCCCGGCGGCGCACCGGGCTCGCGAAAATTGGTGACGACGGCGAGCCGTCCTCGTCGATCGAGGGCCAGCCAGCTTCCGCCGGCCTCGAGGTCGCGGCCGCCGAAGACGCCGGGCGCATCGGGCCACCAGCCGGCGGCGCGGGCGGGCCGGTCGTGGAACTCGTCGCGATTTCCGGCGAGCACGAGCCGCCAGCGCGGATGCGACAGCCAGTTGAAGCCGATCAGGCACATGGCGATGCGGGACCCGGCGCTTCGTCGTCGATCCAGACGAAGCGCTCGAATTGCGGTTCGCCGCGCGACAGCGCCGGCAGGCCCGCCGCGTTGAAGGCCTTCTGCAGCCGCCACATCAACGAGTCGAGCCGCGAGGCGTCGACCGGGCCGGCATCGATCATCCAGGTGCGGTACGGACGGTCTTCATCCGAACGATGGCCGATACGGGCGGACGCGAAACCGGCGATCGACCGGGCCACCTGGCGCAGCGCGGCCAGCACTTCGTCGTCGCGGGTCGGGTCGGCGCGAAACCAGAGCATCGCCGACACGCCGCGCGCCGGCGCATCGCCGGCTCGCGGATCGCCGGCGCGCACGCTGCTGCCGGCGCTCACGACCGGGTTCCGGCGGTCTCGTTGCCGGCGGACGAGGAGCCGCCTTCGGGCAGCGGGTAGGGCAGCTCGCGCGGCTCGAGCGCCTGGCCGTCGGCGGTACGCAGGCCGCCGCGCCGGGCGGCGTCAATCGCTGCTTCGTAGAGCAGCAGCCTGCCGCCCTGCGGCGCGGGTGCGCTGCTGACGACGGTGCCGACCGGCCCGCCGTCGTCGAAGAGCTCGGCGCCCGGAGCCAGCGCGGCCGGCGTGGCGGCGGCCGCATCGCTGTCCTCGTCGTCGACCCAGGCGGCGAAGCAGCGTCGCTTGGGCTTGCCCCGATAGTGCAGCCTTGCCACGACCTCCTGCCCCGGGTAGCAACCCTTGCTGAAGCTGAGGCCCTCGATCAGGTCCCAGTTCAGCGTTTGCGGCACGTAGGCTTCGCTGGTCGCCGCGACGATCCGGGGTTCGCCGGCGAGGATCTCGCCGCTGCGCCACCAGTTCGAGCACAGCGGCACGAGCAGCGAGGACAGCGTCGCCCAGACGGCCGGCAGCGACGCGGCCGGCACGACGAGCCACCAGCGATCGCCGATCCCGGCGGCCGCACGCATTCCGATCGCCAGCGAGGTGAGCGGCGCGGCCGAGTCGGCGGCCTCGACCGGCTCAGGACCCGCGACGCCCAGCGGTGCCGGCGGCTCGATGCCGAGCGCGCGCAGCGCGGCCGGCGCTGCACGGCCGATCAGGCCCAGTACGAGCAGCTTGTCGGAGTCGTCGCCGAGGCGGGCCTTCGCGCGCAGCACGTACCGGGACAGCCGCTGCTGCAGCGGTCCGGCGAGCGGCCGCGCGACGGCGAAGCGAAAGCTCGTGCCGTCGCGCCACAAGGGTCCGCCCGCCAGCAGCCGACCCTTCGGCGTGCAGTAGCCGTGCCAGCGCATCTCGTCGACGGCCTGGTGCTCGACGTCGTTGGTCGTCTGCGCGTGCAGGAAGGCGGCCGCGTCGGGTCCATCGATCGTGACGATGCCCCAGTCGGCCAGCAGCATCAGGCCGCCCGACAGCAGCGCGTCGGCGGGGTCGTCGGCCGGCGCACCGACGGGGGGATCGAACAGGACCTGCGGCCCGTGCGGATCGTCGCCGTAGCGCGCGCCGCAGCCCTCGTGGATCAGGCCCTGCAGCGCGGCATCATCGAAATGCGGGACGAGCGTCTGGCTCATTGGGCGAAAGCTTGCGGGAGCAGAAAGGACGGACACCTTCGACACTTTATTATAGAAACCCGTTTCCACCGGCTTAGGCCTTCCACCCCGGTTCGGCCTTCCGACCTGTCCCGTCCGACCTGTCCCCGATGTCGCGCTCGAAGTTCCTGTTGCTGTCCGCCGCGCTGGCGATCGTCGCCGGCCTCGGCTTCGGCTGGTACCTGATCGAGCGCGCGGTGCCGATGCCCGAAGGCACCGTCCGGGTCAGCGTTCCGAAGGGCGCCAACGTACGCACGGTGGCCGCGCGGCTGCGCGAGCAGGGAATCGCGGTCTCGCCGCAACTGCTGTTGCTGCGCTACCGGATGCGCGGGCTCGACGGGCAGCTGAAGGCCGGCACCTACGAGTTCGCGGCGCCGCAGACGATCGACTCGCTGCTCGACAAGATCGCGCTCGGCGATACCGTGGTGGCCAGCGTGCGCTTCATCGAAGGCTGGACCTTCCGCCAGATGCGCGCCGCGATCGAGGCGCACCCGGACCTCGCCTCCGATACCGCGGGCCTCAACGATGCGGAGATCATGAAGCGCATCGGCGCCGACCGCAGCGAACCCGAAGGGTTGTTCATGCCCGACACCTACACGTTCTCTCCCGGCGTCAGCGACCTCGACATCTACCGGCAGGCCTATCGCGCGCTCGAACGACAGCTGAACGAAGCCTGGGAGCGGCGCGCCCCCGACCTGCCGCTCAAGAGCCCGTACGAAGCGCTGATCCTGGCCTCGATCGTCGAGAAGGAAACCGGCCGGCCCGAGGACCGGGGCCAGGTGGCCGGCGTCTTCGTGAACCGGCTGCGAATCGGCATGCTGCTGCAGAGCGACCCGACGACGATCTACGGCCTGGGCGAGCGCTTCGACGGCAACCTGCGCCGCAGCGACCTCCGGGCCGACACGCCGTACAACACCTACACGCGCAAGGGGCTGCCGCCCACGCCGATCGCGCTGGTCAGCGCCGCCTCGCTCGAAGCTGCGCTCAACCCGGCCGATACCCGCGCACTGTATTTCGTCGCGCGCGGCGACGGCAGCAGCCACTTCTCCAATACGCTGGCCGAGCACAACCGGGCGGTCGCCCGCTACCAGTTGGGCCGCAAGTGACGGACCGGCGTACACGAGGGCGCTTCCTGACCTTCGAGGGGATCGACGGCGCCGGCAAGAGCACGCACATCGCTGCCTGCGTCGAAAGCCTGCGCGCACGCGGGATCGACGCGCTGCGCACGCGCGAACCCGGCGGCTCCCCGCTTGCCGAGCGCCTTCGCGAACTGCTGCTGACCGAACCGATGTCTTTGGACACCGAGCTGCTGCTCGTGTTCGCGGCACGACGCGACCATCTCGAGAAGGTGATCGAACCGGCACTCGCCGCCGGCCGCTGGGTCGTCTGCGACCGGTTCACCGACTCGACCTGGGCCTACCAGGGCGGCGGGCGCGGCGGCTCGGCGCAGCGGATCGCCTGGCTCGAACGATGGGTCCAGGGCGGATTGCAGCCCGATCGAAGCTACCTGTTCGACCTGCCCGCCGAGCAGGCGGCGCAACGCCGAGCGGCCGCGCGCTCGGCCGATCGCTTCGAGCGCGAGGACCTCGCCTTCTTCGAGCGCGTGCGTGCCGCGTACCTGGAGCGCGCAGCGGCCGACCCCCGGCGATTCGTCGTCGTCGATGCCGCAATGCCGATCGACGCAGTTTCCAAACTGCTCGAAGAAGATCTTATAAAGCTTTGATTCATAGTGATCTACGACTGGCATAGAGAAGTTTTCTCCGCGTTGCTTGCGAGCCGGCAACGCCATCATGCGCTGCTGCTGAGCGGGCCCCCCGGCATCGGCAAGAGCGCGCTGGCGCTCGAACTGGCCGCCGCCGCGCTGTGCGAACGGCCCCGGCCCGATGGTTCGGCCTGCGGCGCCTGCGACGCCTGCGGCTGGTTCGCCGAAGGCAACCACCCGGATTTCCGGCTCGTCCTGCCGGCGGCGCTCGACGAACGCGCCGATGGCGGCGATGGCGGCGGCCCGGCCGAGGGCG
>JAAZBL010000363.1 GCA_012513825.1 Limnobacter sp.
GCGCGGCGCGCAGCGGCCCGGCGCTGGTCGAAGGCTGGCAGGGCAGCCACGAGGCCGCCGGCGTGCTGCTGGCGCAGCAACCGATGCTGGTCGCGCTCGCCGACATGCGCCGGCAGATCGCGGCGTCGAATCCGAAGCTGCTGGCGAGCACGCAGGTGGTCGCCGGCAATCGACTGCAGAGCGGCGCGCCGGCCCGTGAAGTGGCCGCTGCCGGCGAGCTGGTCGCGCTTTCGCAGCGCATTGCGCGCGACGCGAGCGCTCTGGGGATGACCGAGGTCGTCGATGCCGACGGCCTGCGGCAGTCGGTTGGCGCATTCCGCCAGCTCGTCGAGGCGCTGATCGGCGGCAGCGAGAGAATGCGCCTGTCGCCGGTCAACGACGTCGAAGCGCGGCGCGCGCTCGAGTGGCTGCGCCAGTCCGGCAGCGCCACCGAAGCGGCGCTGGCGCCCGTGCTGGGGAACCTTCAGGGACTGCAGCAGGCGCGCATGGCCGAGCGGCGGATCATCGAGGACAGCGAACCGGCGCGCCTGCGGCTCGAGGCCGCGCGGGCGCCGCTGCAGGACGCGGGCCTGCGGAGCTGGCAGGCGGCCGTCGCCGCGGCTTCGGGTTTCGCCGCGCTGCTCGCGATGTTCGGGTTGTTCCGCGCTTTCCTCTCCGACAGTGAGCAGCGCGCCGAAGAGGCCGAGCGCCAGCGCGAAGTCGCCGAGCGGCTCGAGCAGGAAGCCAAGCGCGCCAACGACCAGAACCAGGGCGCGATCCTGCGGCTGATGAACGAATTGCAGGAGGTGGCCGACGGCGACCTGACCGTGCAGGCCACGGTTTCGGAGGACATCACCGGCGCGATCGCCGACTCGGTCAACTACACGGTCGAGGAACTGCGCAACCTCGTCGCGCGAATCAACATGACGACCGGCATGGTCAACGAGGCCTCTTCGAAGGCGCAGATGACCGCATCGAGCCTGCAGGCCGCCAGCGAGCAGCAGTCGCGAGAGATCCGCGAAACCGGCGAGGCCGTGCTGCGGATGGCGCAGCAGATCAACGAGGTGTCGGCGCGCGCCGCCGAATCGGCGCAGGTCGCGCGCCACTCGCTGTCCGCCTCCGAGGAAGGCTCGCGAGCGGTCGACAATGCGATCAGCGGCATGCACGGCATCCGCGGCCAGATCCAGGAGACGGCCAAGCGCATCAAGCGGCTCGGCGAATCGTCGCAGGAGATCGGCGAGATCGTCGAGCTGATCTCGGACATCACCGAACAGACGAACGTGCTGGCGCTGAACGCCGCGATCCAGGCGGCGTCGGCCGGCGAAGCCGGCCGCGGCTTCACGATCGTCGCCGAGGAAGTGCAGCGGCTGGCCGAACGATCGGCCGACGCGACCAAGCAGATCGCAGCGCTGATCCGCACGATCCAGACCGATACGCAGGATGCCGTGGCGGCGATGGAGCGCAGCACGCAGGGCGTCGTCGAGGGCACGCGCCTGTCCGACGAGGCCGGTCGTGCGCTCGGCGAAATCGGTCGCGTGTCGACGCAACTCGCCGAACTGATCGAGGACTTCTCGAACACGACGTCGAAGCAGGCCGCGTCGGCCGGGACGGTCGCTCAATCGATCCAGCGGATCCTGCTGGTCACCGAACAGACCAGCGAAGGCACGCTGCAGACCGCCGGCTCGATTCGTCAGCTCGCCGAGCTTTCGCACGAACTGAAGAACTCGGTGACGCGCTTCAAGGTCGCCTGAACAGGAGGCAGCGATGAACGCCCAGGTCGAGTTTCCCGCGGCGACCGATTCCGGCCCCGAACTGTCGGTGCTTTCCTGGTGTGCCGGCGAAATCCGCCAATCGCTGCAGGCGGCCGGCGAGGCGCTGCGCCGCCAGCTGCAGGCCGGTCCCGACGATGCGTCGGCGCTGCGTGCCGCGGGCATCGCGCTGCATCAGGCGCACGGCGCGCTCTCGGTCGTGGGCCTGTCCGGCGTGCAGGTGCTCACCGCCGAGGGCGAACGGCTTCTCGATGCGTTCGGCAGCGGCAGCGTCGAACTGACGGAAAGCCGCGCGTCGGCATTCGAGCGCGCCTGCACGGCGCTGGCCGAGTACCTCGACGGCCTGCTGGCCGGCGACCGGCATCAGCCGCTGTACCTGTTTCCGTACTACCGCGACCTCGCGTTCGCACGCGGTGCCGAGCGGGTTTCGCCGTCCGACCTGCTGGCGCTGAGACCGAACGGCTTGCCGGCGCTCGATCCGGCCCGCCACAGCGACGCGTCGGCATTGGCAGCGGCGCGCGCCGCCTTCGAACGCGGCTTGCTTCGTCTGCTGCGCAATCCGGAGGACCGGCAGGCCTTGCTGGCGATGCACGGCGCCGTCGACACGGTGCTGCATTCGCCTCGTGGCCGTGCGCAGGCGCCTTTCTGGCAGGCTGCGCTGGCCTGCTTCGAAGCCTGGCGCGACGGCGCGCTGTCGCTCGACGTCAACGGCAAGCGTCTGCTCGCGCGGATCAACCTGCAGATCCGGCACA
>JAAZBL010000364.1 GCA_012513825.1 Limnobacter sp.
AACAGCCTGCTCCTCTGCGCCTGGTTGACCGATTCGACCGCGCGCAGCATCCGGGCGCGCTCGCCGTGTGTCTCGGCCATCCGGATCAGCGCCTCGACGTCCTTCGGGAAGCACGAGCCACCATAGCCGGCACCCGCGCAGATGAAATGCTGGCCGATCCGCGGATCCGAGCCGATTCCCCGGCGCACCATCTCGATATCGGCGCCGACCCGCTCGGCGATGCTCGCCACTTCGTTCATGAAGCTGATCTTCGCCGCCAGCATCGCGTTGGCCGCGTACTTGGTCAGCTCGGCCGAGCGGCAATCCATCACGACGAACCGGTCGCGATTGCGATCGAACGGTGCATAGAGCCGTCGCATGGTCTCGACCGATGCCGGGTTCGCCGATCCGATGACGATGCGCGCCGGGCGCAGGCAGTCGTCGATGGCGGCGCCCTCCTTCAGGAACTCGGGATTCGAGACGACGTCGAAGGCAATGGCCCTGTCGCGCGCTGCGAGCTCGCGCTGCACGTTCCAGCGTACCCGGTCGGCCGTCCCGACCGGAACCGTCGACTTGACGACGACGAGGGCCTCACGCGTCAGGCATCGCCCGATCGACGTCGCCACGTCGAGCACATGAACGACGTCGGCGCTGCCGTCTTCGTCCGGAGGCGTGCCCACTGCGATGATCAGGACCTCGGCATGGCGAATCGCTGACCGTGCATCGGTCGTGAAGTCGAGCCGGCCGGCGACGCGGTTCGCGCGGACCATCCGCTCGAGGCCGGGCTCGTAGATCGGCATCGTCCCGCGTTTCAGCCCGTCGATCCGCCGCTCGTCGATGTCCACGCAGCGCACGTCGTTGCCGACCTGGGCGAGGCAGGCGCCGGTGATCAGGCCGACGTAACCGGTTCCGAAGATCGAGACCTTCACGGCAATTCCGCGTCGCAGGCGCTTCGCCGCCGTACGTCACGACGAAGCGCAGGGAGCAGGACGCCATCCCGGGCGCCCCGCCGAAACGGCCCGCGGCCGGAAGCGACCGCGGACGGCGGCGACAGGGAAGCAAGTCGGCGGCCCGGCTCGACGATACCCGGGCCTCGACGAACCCGACGGCGAAGAGGGGCGGCAGGGACGCCCGTCGGGGAACGGAAAACCAGTGCGCGGCGCGCTCAGGGCGCGCAAACGTTGCTCCTGCGACCACTCCGACCCGGAAAGCACAAGGGGTCGGCTCCTTGCGGAACCAACCCCTTGATTTCATTGGTCGGGACGGAGTGATTCGAACACTCGACCCCTTGCACCCCATGCAAGTGCGCTACCAGGCTGCGCTACGCCCCGAAGCCCGCAATTATATCAGCGTATCGTGCCGTTCCCGGCGCAACAGCTTCAGCGCCTCGTCGAGATCGGCGCGCAGCGCCGCAAGGTCGACCGCCGGCGCGCCGTGCGCCGCCGCTCCGGCGGCTGGCGACGTCGAGCCGCCGGCGGCCCCTGTCGCCGGTGCCGCCTCGCCGCCCCACGCCGGATCCGCGCCTTCCGGCGCTGCCTGCGCCTGCGACGCCTGGCCGATCCTCGAACCCGCGGCCCGGCTGCGCGCGGCGGCCTGCGCCTCGCCGAGCCGGTTGCGCGCACCGCTGATCGTGAAGCCCTGCTCGTAGAGCAGCTCGCGGATCCGGCGCACCAGCAGCACCTCGTGGTGCTGGTAGTAGCGGCGGTTGCCGCGCCGCTTCATCGGGCGCAGCTGCGTGAACTCCTGCTCCCAGTAGCGCAGCACGTGCGGCTTGACGCCGCACAGCTCGGCGACTTCGCCGATCGTGAAGTAGCGCTTCGCGGGAATCGGGGGCAGGACGACGTTCGGATCGGCCTTGGTGCTCACTCCTCGACACCCTCGATCTGCGCTTTCAGCTTCTGGCTGGCGTGGAACGTGACCACGCGGCGCGCCGAAATCGGGATCTCCTCGCCGGTCTTGGGGTTGCGGCCCGGGCGCTGCGGCTTGTCGCGCAGCTGAAAATTCCCGAAGCCCGACAGCTTGACCGATTCGCCGCGTTCGAGCGCGGTGCGGATCTCGTCGAAGAAGGTTTCGACCATGTCCTTGGCCTCGCGCTTGTTCAGCCCGACGCGCTCGAACAGCATCTCGGCAAGCTCGGCCTTGGTCAGCGTGAACTGCTCGGCGGGCGCTGGCGCACCGCTCCGCGTCGTGCCGCTCACGGTGCTCCCGCCGTCGACGCCCGGCTCGCCTCCCGGCCCGCGATCCGCCGCCGGGCCGGCGCGCGGCTCGGTCTGGTCGGCGCGCGGCTCGGCTGCGGTGCCGACCGATCCGCCGGCGCCGCCGACCGTGCGCGGCAGCGTGGCCGCGGAACCGCCCGGCATGTCGGGGTCAAAGGCATCGTGCCGCGACGCGTCGAGCGCCTGGCCATTCGGGATCATCGCTTCCGCCAATTCTTCTTTCGACCCGGGGTCGTACGAGAGTGTCTGCATTGCCTCGGCCTGCCGCCTCAGCCACCGGCCCGCAGCCGTGCGCCT
Organism: Limnobacter sp.; assembly: GCA_012513825.1. Taxonomy (GTDB): domain Bacteria; phylum Pseudomonadota; class Gammaproteobacteria; order Burkholderiales; family Burkholderiaceae_E; genus Zeimonas. The sequence continues at coordinate 2,493 of JAAZBL010000364.1, forward strand.
GTCTTTTCGGCAAGCCAGCCAACGATTCCCTGGACCGCCTCGGCCGCATCGGCGTCGCTCAGCGTGCGGCCAGTATCTTGCATCCAAAGACGGAAGGCAAGGCTTTTTTCCTTATTTTCCAATCCCTTACCGCGATATTCGTCGAACAGCCGGACGTTCTTCACGACCCCTGCGGCCGGTATCGAGGCGACCGCATTGGCGATCTCGTCGAGCACCCGGGCGGCCGGAAGCTCGGCCGCGACGACGACCGCGACGTCGCGGATCGCCGGCGGGAACTTCGATACTTCGCGGTAGCTCGGCACCGTCGATTCGAGCAGCGGATCGAGCGCGAGCTCGGCCAGGATCGGCGCCTGCGGCAGCTCGAGCGCCTGCTGCTGCGCCGGATGCAGTTCGCCGAGCCA
>JAAZBL010000044.1 GCA_012513825.1 Limnobacter sp.
GCTGCCCATTCTGGGTATACGCTTTCCGATCGACAAGTACGCACCTTTTGGTAACTGTGAATGACATGACGAGATCGAAGAAGTCGCGCGGCAACGTCTACAGCGCTTCCTGCCCATCGAGAAGCGTGCTGGAGACGATCGCGAGCAAGTGGGCGCTGATGATCATTCCGCTGCTGGCCGAGCGCCCGGTCCGCAACAACGAGATGCTGCGCTCGATCGAAGGGATCTCGCAAAAGATGCTCACTCAGACGCTTCGGCAGCTGGAGCGCGATGGCCTGGTCGAGCGGATCGACCACCAGACCGTTCCTCCGCACGTCGAATACCGGCTCACGTCGACAGGGCGGTCGCTGAATCGGGTGCTTGCTCCGGTCGACGACTGGGCCGAAACGCATTTCCCGCAACTGTTGTCGTCGCGGGATAGCTTCGACCGGCGGCAGCTGTGAAGGACCGGCGAGTACGTCAGCGCTCGGAAGTTTCTCGCACGAGGAAGGGCAGGTTCGCGGTCGCGGCCTTGCCGTTGCGGTCGCGGACCGTGATGAACAGCCGGTAGGCGCCCGGCTGCGCCGGACCGACGAAGCGCACGCTGGCGGCGTCGGCGTGCAGGATTCGCACCGGGATTCGTGGCGGCACGGCTTCCGGGTCGCCGCCGAGGCGCAGGTCGGTGGCTTCGGCATGCACCTGCCATTCGGTGCGCAGCGGCGAGCCGTCGAAGCTCGCCGCGTCGACGCCGGCCGAAATCGTCTGGCGCGGCGCGAACTCGTCGGCGGCGATGCCGATGCCGCGAATCGAGGGGGCCGGTTCCGCCACCGGACGGCCCCAGGCTTCGGCGATCGCATCGCTCATCGCGGTCGCGCTGCCGTCGGCCAGCAGCAGGCCGTGCCAGGTCGCCGTCTGCTCCTGCTTGGCGCCCCAGAGAAACGGAAAGACGCCGACGATCTGGCGCTGCGCGCGCAGGGACGGCAGCGCATCGCGGAAGAATTCGGCCTTTTGCGTACTCGTCAGTTCCACCGGCGCGCCCCAGGGCTTGCGACCCGCCTGCCACTGGCCGAGCGGGCCGAGTTCGGCGACGACGACCGGCTTGTCGATGCCGGCCGCGCGCAATCGCTGCGGTAGGTCGAACACGGCGCCGGCGTAGACGTTGATGCCGAGCAGGTCGACATCGGGGCAGCAGTCGGCGAGCAGTGCGAGCCGGTCGAGGCTGGTGTCGGCCACGACCATCATCGTCGGGTGGTCGGGATCGAGCGAGCTGACGACGCCCGCCAGCCGGTTCACTTCTCTCCAGGCCGGCAGCGGGTCGGCCTGCTCGGTTTCGACCTCGTTGCCGACGGCCCAGGCGAGCAGGGCCGGGTGTCCGCGCAGCCGCCTGACGAGGGTCCGGATCCGCGCTTCCTGCGCCTGCAGCGCCTCCGGATCGTCGAGCCGGAAACCGTGCCTCGGATGGCCGACCGGGAGGCCGGCCACGACGCGCAAGCCGAGTCGACCTGCGTCGTCGAGCCTGGCCGGGTCCGATACGTCGTAGAGACGCACGACCTCGGCGCCGGCTTCGGCGAGCCGGACCAGTGCGTCGCGATTGCCTTCGAAGGCGGCGCCGCGCCATTGCGTCGCGACCGTGACGGAGGGCGAAGCGGCGCCGGGTCGCACGGCGCTGCCGTCGTTCGATCCGGCTGCGACAGCCGGGAGGCAGAAGACGGCCGCCAACGCGAAGGCCGGCAGCGACGGTCCGCGCAGCGTCATCGCGCTTCGGGCCGTCAGCGCGCCGCCGCGTCGGACGACGCGCTCGCGCCGTTGCGCGTGACCATCACCTGGTCGATCTTGCTGCCGTCGACGTCCATGACCTCGAACCGGTATCCGCTCCACGAGACCTCGTCGGTGCGTCGCGGAATCCGGCGCAGCATCACCATCAGGAAACCGGCGAGCGTGTCGTACTGGCCGCGCTGCGGCAACTGGTCGGGATAGACGTCGATCGCGCGCAGCACGTCGCCGATCGGCGTCAGCCCGTCCATCAGCCACGAGCCGTCGGCACGCTGGACGATCTGCTCCTCGTCGCCGGGCGGCACGAGGCTGCCCATGACCGTGCTCATCACGTCGTTGAGCGTGATGACGCCGACGACGAGGCTGTATTCGTTGACGATGATCGCGAAGTCCTCGTGCACCTGCCGGAACTGCTCGAGCACTTCGGACAGCGTCAGGCGGTCGGGCACCATCAACACCTTGCGCAGCAGCGTCTGCGCCGCTCCTCCGCGCAGCGACAGCGTCTCGCCCTGCAGCACGCGCTGGAACAGGTCCGACGAATCGACGTAGCCGACGACCTCGTCGATATGGCCGTCGCAGACCGGATAGGTCGAATGCGGCTGCGTCGCGACGCGGCTGCGGATCTGCTCGTCGCTGTCGTCGAGCAGGAAGTAGACGATGCGTTCGCGCGTCGTCATCGCGCTTTCGACGGTGCGGGTCTCGAGCTCGAACACGTTCTCGATCACCTGCTGTTCCTGCGGCGGCAGCAGGCCCGCCTGCGCGCTGGCCTCGGCCATCGCGAGGATGTCGGCCGAGGTGACGCGGTCGTCGCGTTCCTTGGGCAGGCCGAACAGCAGGAACAGCAGGTCGGCCAGGCCGTTGAAGATCCAGACCGCCGGCCTCAGCAGCGCCATCCACCAGCGCATCGGCCCGACGACGCGCATCACCATCGTTTCGGGGTCGACCATGGCCAGCCGCTTCGGGAACAGGTCGGACAGCAGCACGAACAGCGAGGTCACCAGCGCGAACGACAGCGCGAAGCCGATCGTGTCGGCGGTCCGCGGGCTGACCGCGTGTTCGAGCGCCGCCGCGAAGACCGGCGTGAGCGCACCTTCGCCGACGATGCCGCCGAGGATCGCGACCATGTTCTGCCCGATCTGCACGACGGTGAAGTAGTTGCCGGGATGCTCCTGGATGCGCAGTGCGCGCAGGGCGCGAAGGTCGCCGTCGTCGGCGCGCTGGCGCAGTCGCTGCCGGCGCGCCGCCGCCATCGAGATCTCGGACAACGACAGGAACGCGCTGCACAGGATCAGCAGCAGGATCAGGCTCAGCGTCAGCGGAAGTCCCATTCGGCCTCGTTCGGATTGACGGTGTCGCGCGCGCTCAGTTCGAGGCGGCCGTCCAGCGCAATGCGATGTCGTCGATGTCGGTCGGACGGCCGGTGTCGACGTCGATCGCGTGCGCGCGTTCGACCTCGTCCAGCGCATCGTGGCCGGCCAGCTGGCGCTCGAGCACGGCGAGATCGGCTTCCGACGGATCGTCGGCCGCCGCCTCGCGCGCCTTGACACGCTGGCGCAGCAGTTCCGGATCGGCGTGGCAGTGCAGGATCGAGAACGGCACACCGAGTTCGCGAGCCAGGTCGGCGAACGCGCGACGTTCGCCAGCGCGCAGGAAGGTCGCGTCGACGATGACCGGCCAGCCGGCTTCGAGCAGACCGGAGGCGAGTTCGCGCAGCCGCCCGAACGTGCGTCGCGTCGCTTCGGGTCCGTAGATGCCGCCGTCGATTCGTGCGGCCGAGCGTTCGAGCGCACGCAATCCGAACAGCCGCTTGCGCTCGACGTCGGAACGCAGCCGGATTGCGCCGCTGCGTTCGAGCAGGCGCTGCGCGACGAAACTCTTGCCGGAACCCGACAGGCCGTGCGTGATCAGCAGTCGCGGCGCGCGCTCGCGGGCCAGGCGGCCGGCCAGCGCGAGGTAGTCGGCGCCGCCCGCGTCGAAGCCCTGCGTGCGTCGGATCGCCGCGACCAGCGTCCTGACCAGCGCACGATAGACCGCGTAGAAGCGCAGCACGGCGACGCCGGCATGGTCGCCGCTGTGCTGCAGCCATGCGTCGAGGAAGCGGTACGCGAGGTCCGCTCGCTCGTGGGCGACGAGATCCATGAACAGGAATGCGATGTCGCACTGGACGTCGATCCAGCGCAGCGCAGGATCGAATTCGATGCAGTCGAAGGCGGTGACCTGCTCGTCGAGGACGACGACGTTGGCCAGGTGCAGATCGCCGTGGCATTCGCGGATCCATCCATCGACGCGGCGCCGCTCGAAGACGCTGCGCAATCCCCGGCATTGCGCATCGAGCCAGACGCGCAGTTCGGCGCAGCGCCCGGCCCCGAGCTGGGCGTCGAGGCCGTCGAGCAGTTGCGCGATCGTCGCTGCGATTTCTTCGGGGCTGCCGTGCCGGCTGTCGGGGCCGGCGCGCGCGGCGGACTCGTGAAACGCAGCGATCCGCCGCGCGAAGCGGTCGATCTGCGAGGCTTCGACGCTACCGTCGGCGATCTTCTCGCTGAGCAGCGCGCCGGCTGCGAACTGCTTCATTCGCAATGCGTATTCGATCGGCGGGTCGTCGTCGCATGCGTCATCGACATCGAGCCGCGGATCCTGCGGGCTGCCGCGCACCGCGACGACCGCTTCGTAGATCTCCGGCGCCAGGCGGCGATTCAGCCGCAGCTCCTCGAAACAGTAGCGACGCCGCGTTTCGAGTTCGGCGAAGTCGAGAAAACCGAGGCGCACCGGCTTCTTGATCTTCCACGCGTGCCGGCCGTCGAGCAGCACCCAGGAGATGTGGGTTTCGACGACTCGCACCGCCCGGCCCGTCTGCGATTGCAGCCGACGCCGGAGCGCTTCGATCAGGTCCGATGAAGCCGGGCCGCTTGCGCCGTCCGGGGCCGACGTCGATGTCATGGACAGCCTCCTGGTCCGCTGCGTCACTGAAATTGCACCCCCGCTGCCCACGCGACACGGGCGCGCTGCGTCGTTGCATGCTCGCCATACCTAAGGGTATCGCTGCGCCTTGCGCCTCGCATCGCATCCCGTCTCGCGCGTCCCTCGGGTGGCATTCCAATGACGCGGCGGACTAGTCGCCGATGCTGAAGAAGCTGCGGCGCCCGCGCAACTCGACGAGCTGTCGTACGAGCATCGCGAAGTCCTCTTCGCGGTCGATCGGATTCAGGTGCTCGGTATTGACGATCAACAGCGGGGCGTCGTCGTAGTGGTGGAAGAAGCGGCTGTAGCTGTCGGCCAGTGCGCGCAGGTAGGTTTCCGAGATCGCCGTCTCGATGTCGATGCCGCGCTTCTGCACGCGCTCGACGAGCGTGTCGGGTTGAGCCTGCAGGTAGATGACGAGGTCGGGCGCCGGCGCCTGCGGGCTCAGGCTGTCGAAGATCTGCCGGTAAAGCTGGAGCTCCTCGTCGTCGAGCGTCAGGCGCGCGAACAGCGGATCCTTGTCGAGCAGGAAATCGCCGACGATCGCCTGCGAGAACAGGTCCTGCTGTGCGAGGTCGCGCAACTGGTTCACGCGCTGGAACAGGAAGAACAGCTGCGTGGGCAGCGCGTAGCGCCGGCTGTCGCGGTAGAAGCGTTCGAGGAACGGGTTGGCCATCGGGTCTTCGAGCACCGGCCGCGCGCCGAAGCGGTCGGCGAGCTTGTGCGCGAGCGAGGTCTTGCCGGCGCCGATCGGGCCCTCGACGACGATGTGGCGAAACCGGTCGAAGGGCGAGGGGGCGTGCGTGGCGGCGTCGACGGTCAGCGGGGTCTGGAAACTCATGGATCGGAAGGTCGGAACCGGGGCGCGAATCGGGAGCGCGGCGTGAATCAGGAGCGAAACATGAAGTAGACCGCACCGAGCATGCAGAGGGCGGCCCACAGATAGTCGAGCTTGACCGGCTGGTTCATGTAGAACACGGCGAAGGGCACGAAGACCGACAGCGTGATCACTTCCTGGATGATCTTGAGCTGCGGCAACGTGAAGTGGCCGAAACCGACCCGGTTCGCCGGCACCTGCAGCATGTATTCGAAGAATGCGACGCCCCAGCTCAGCAGCGCCGCGATCCACCAGGGACGCGCGGCCATGTCCTTCAGGTGGGCATACCAGGCGAAGGTCATGAAGACGTTCGACGCGACGAGCAGTACGATCGTCTGCAGCGGGATCGGCAGCGAGCTCACTACGGGCGCTCCTCGTTCTAGCGATCGCTGCGTCGGGAAGACGCAGCCGCCGGGTCTGCGGCGTCGCCCGGCGGTACTGCGAGCGCGGCGCCGGCCGTCCAGCCGACCTGCCAGTCGGCCGATGGCGGCAGTCGCTCGATTCTCTGGTCGGCGACCGATGCAAGCAGCGCGTCGACGCGGCCGTGGCCGGGAATCGTCGAGCCCGGCGCGAGCTCGGCGAGCGGCATCAACACGAAGGCGCGCAGGTGCAGGCGCGGATGCGGAAGCGTCAGCCGCGGCGACGCGACGACGGTGCCCGCGTGCAGCAGCAGGTCCAGGTCGAGTACGCGAGGCGCATTGCGCCAGGGGCGCTGGCGTCCGGCGCGCCGCTCGATGTCGAGCAGCGCATCGAGCAGCGGCTCGGGCGCCAGTCCGGTGTCGAGCGCAGCGACGGCATTCAGGTAGTCGGGCCCGGCCGCGTCGATGGGTGCGCTGCGGTACAGCGAGGAAACGCCGGCGAGCCGCGTGCCTGGCAGGGCCGCGAGCGCGGTCCGGGCTTCGCGCAGCGCCTGGCGGGAGTCGCCGAGATTCGCGCCGAGTCCGACCCAGGCGCGCACGACCCCGTTCATTGCTGCGGCGAGGTGCCGGATTGCATCGCCGCCGCGGCGCGCTTCGCCCGGGCACGAGCGGTCCGCGCGGACACCGGCCGCTCTTCGGATGCGGACTCCTCGCCTGCGGCGCGTGCGTGGCTTTCGTCGGCACCCCCGCTCATGGCGGCGGAGTCGGCCGCGCCGTTGGCCTCGCCGCTGCCGCTGCGACCCGAGCCGCGGCTCTTGCGGCTGCTGCGCCGGCGTCGCTTGCGCCCGCTGCCGCCGGCGCCCTGGCTTTGCGCCTCGGCGATCAGCGCCTCGCGCTGTTCGCTGTCGCCGCCCTGGAAGTCGGTCCACCAGCGGCCGAGCTCCTCGGGCACCTTGCCGGCCTCGCAGCGCAGCAGCAGGAAGTCGTAGCCGGCGCGGAAACGCATGTGCTCGACCAGGCCCCACGGCGAGCGGCCGTGCCGTCGTTCGAAGCGCGGCTGCATCATCCAGATCTCGCGCATGTCGGCCATGTAGCGACGCGTGATCGCGAGCTGCTCGCCCTGCTCGGCCAGCACCGAATCGATCGCCGCGGCCAGCGCCGGCACCGTCGGTTCGCCCTTCGCCTGCCATTCGCGCCAGCGTTGCGCGACCGGCTCCCAGAGCAGCGTCGCGAACAGGAAACCGGGCGAGACCGTGCGCCCCTTGCGCACGCGCTCGTCGGTGTTCGCCAGCGCGATCGAGACGAAGCTCTCGCCGTCGGGCTGCTCGAGGATCACATCGAGCAGCGGCAGCAGTCCATGGTGCAGTCCCATGTCGCGAAGCGCGTGCAGACAGGCCATCGACTGCCCCGAGGTCAGCAGCTTCAGCATCTCGTCGAACAGCCGCGCCGCCGGCACGTTGCGGATCAGCGGCGCGAGCGCGGCGATCGGCTCGCGAGTCGCCGGATCCATCTGGAAGCCGAGCTTCGCGACGAAGCGTGCGCTGCGCAGCATGCGCACCGGGTCTTCGCGGTAGCGGGTCGCGGGATCGCCGATCATCCGCAGCGTGCGCGACTTCAGGTCCTGCACGCCGTCGTGATAGTCGAGCAGCAGGTCGGCGACCGGGTCGTAGTAGAGCGCGTTGATCGTGAAGTCGCGCCGCGCCGCGTCTTCGGCCTGCGTGCCCCAGACGTTGTCGCGCAACACGCGGCCGTGCTCGTCGGTCTCGGCGTCGGGCTGCAGTGCACGGAAGGTCGAAACCTCGATCTGTTCGCGCCCGAACATCACGTGGACGATCTGGAAGCGCCGTCCGATGATCCGCGAGCGGCGAAACAGCGCTCGCACCTGCTCGGGCGTGGCGTCGGTGGCGACGTCGAAGTCCTTCGGCTTCATGTCGAGCAGCAGGTCGCGAACGCCGCCGCCGACGATCCAGGCCTGGAAGCCGGCCTTCTGCAGCGTTTCGCAGGTACGGAACGCCGCGTCGGAGACGTGCTCGAGCGGAACGCCCTGTTCGGACGCGCGGTATTTCTTGGGCTTGTTGCGGACAGCCGAGCGCGGGTGGTTGCGGCCGCGCAGGATCCGGTCGATGAATTTCCGGATCATGCGGGGAACAGCCTGATCACCTGCCAGCCGCGCTCCCGGGCCAGCGCCTCGAGCCGAGGATCGGGATTCGTGGCCACCGGATGGTCGACGCGCTCGAGCAGCGGCAGGTCGTTCAGCGAGTCGCTGTAGAACCAGGATTCGGCGAAGTCGTCCCAGCGACGGTCGTGCGCGCGCAGCCACTCCTCGGTGCGCAGGATCTTGCCCTCGCGAAACGAGGGCGTGCCGTGCGGGCGCCCGGTGTAGCGGTCGTCGAGCAGCTCGACGCTCGTCGCGATCAGGTGGTCGATGCCGAAGGCGCGTGCGATCGGTGCGGTGACGAAATCGTTGGTCGCCGTGACGATCGCGCACAGGTCGCCGCGCTTGCGGTGGCTGTCGACCAGCTCGCGCGCCTGCGGATGGATCGCCGGCTCGATGACTTCGGCCATGAACCGTGCGTGCCAGTCGAGCAAGGTCTGCCGGTCATGAGCGGCCAGCGGGGCGAGCTGAAACGCGAGGAACTCGGTGATGTCGAGCGTGCCGTCGTGGTACTGGCGAAAGAAGCGGTCGTTGTTGCGCTCGTATTCGGGGCCGTCGACGACGCCCAGGCGAATCAGGAAGCGCGCCCACTCGTAGTCGCTGTCGATCGGCAGCAGCGTGTAGTCGAGGTCGAACAGCGCAAGACGCGTCGCGACGCCGGCGGCGGACTGATGATTGTTGTTTAAATCCATGATTTAGCGGCGATTTTATCAGCCTGCCCGCTCGGCGTCGTCGAACTGGCGCAACAGGGGCAGCGTGAGCGGGCGCTTGCGCTCGAGCGCGAAGCGGTCGAGCGCATCGAGCAGGCGCAGCAGCGCGCGGATGTCGCGCGAGCGATGGATCAGCAGATGGCGCAGCAGTTCCTCTGGCAGTGCCAGCCCGCGGCCGCGGGCGGCGCGACGCAGTGCCTCGGCCTTTTCGTCGTCGGTGAGCAGCGCCAGCCTGTGCACCGCGCCCCAGCCGAGCCGCGTTCGCAGGTCGTCGCGCAGCGCCAGCGCGAGCGGCGGTTGGCTGCCTGCAGCGACGAAGACCGCGTCGCCGGCCGCGCGTACCCGGTTGTACAGGTGAAACGCGGCTTCCTGCGCGTCGGCGCCGAGCAGGTCGCAGTCGTCGACGATCGCGACGCGGCCCTGCACATCGATCGCGAACTCGGCAGGCGCGCTGCCGGGGCCGAGCTGCAGAGCGCGCGCGCCGCTGGCGGCGGCCAGCGCGGCGAGCAGATGCGTCTTGCCGCAGCCGGGTTCGCCCCACAGGTAGGCGGCGCGCACCGGCTGGCCGGGCTGCGGCGTGGCGAGCCCGCGCAGCAATGCCAGCGCTTCGCGATTGCTGCCGGGTACGAAGTTGTCGAACGAGGGGGGCTCGGCGGCTTTCAGGTCGAGCGGAATCTGGCGCATCGATCCAGCGGTCGGTCGAGGGGGAATCGAAGTCGGCACCAATGGCGAAACGCTACAATCCTGCCCGTTGAACCCTCCATTCTATCGGGCGCCGGTGCGCGGCCCACACGATCGCGACACGATGGCCGAATCACTCTCTTACAAAGACGCAGGGGTCGACATCGACGCCGGCGACGCACTGGTCGACCGGCTCAAGCCGCTGGCCCGGCGCACGATGCGCGACGGCGTGCTGGCCGGCATCGGCGGCTTCGGCGCGCTGTTCGAAGTCCCGCGCCGTTTTCGCGAACCGGTCCTCGTATCGGGCACCGACGGCGTCGGCACGAAGCTGAAGCTTGCGTTCGCGCTCGAGCGGCACGACACGATCGGCATCGACCTGGTCGCGATGAGCGTCAACGACATCCTGGTTCAGGGCGCCGAGCCGCTGTTCTTCCTCGACTACTTCGCCTGCGGCAAGCTCGACGTCGACGTGGCCGAGCAGGTCGTCGCCGGCATCGCGAACGGCTGCGAGCAGGCCGGCTGTGCGCTGATCGGCGGCGAGACGGCCGAGATGCCGGGCATGTACCCGGCGGGCGAATACGACCTGGCCGGTTTTGCGGTCGGCGTCGTCGAAAAGTCGAAGATCCTCGACGCCTCACGCGTGCAGGCCGGCGATGCGGTCATCGGGTTCGCCTCCAGCGGCGCGCATTCGAACGGCTACTCGCTGTTGCGCCGGATCGTCGAGCGCGCGCACGGCGGCTTCGACGCCGCCGCGCTGCGCGCGGATTTCCACGGTCGCCCGTTCGCCGACGCGCTGCTGGCGCCGACCCGGATCTACGTGAAGCCGGTGCTGCGCCTGCTCGAGGCGATGCCGGTGCACGGGCTCGCGCACATCACCGGCGGCGGCCTGGTCGGCAACGTGCCGCGCGTGCTGCCCGACGGGCTGCAGGCGGTCCTGCACCGCGAAGCCTGGACCGCGCCGCCGCTGTTCGACTGGCTGCAGCGCGAGGGGGCGGTGACCGACGAAGAGATGCACCGCGTCTTCAACTGCGGGCTCGGCATGGTCGCGATCGTGGCCGCGGAGCGCGCCGATGCGGCGATTGCCCTGCTGCGCGACGCCGGCGAGACGGCCTGGCGCGTCGGCGAGATCGTCGAACGGCGGCCGGATGCGCCGCAGACCCTCGTCGTCTGAGCTGTCCGGGCCGCGTTCCCGCGGCTTGATTCCGAAGCTGCGCGCGCTCGTGCGGCGCCGTTGGGCGACCGATGTCGTGCCGTCGCGCACGCTGGCGCTGCGCCGGCTGGCCGCGTCGCTCGTGGCGGTCACGGCACTGTGGCCGGCCGGCGCGTTCCCGGCCAACTACCGGCTCGTCGTCGATGCGCCCGACGAACTCGTCGGTCCGATCCGCGAGCGCACGCTGCTGGGTCGCTGGATCGACGAGGAGGGCTTCGACCCCGAGCAGATGCCGCTGTTCATCGAGCGCGGCCGCGAGGAGACGGCGGCGATCGTGCGCGATGCCGGCTACTTCTCGGCCGACGTGCAGGTCGTCGTCGAACCGCCGAAACGCGAGGCCGCCGCGGACGATCCCCCAGCCCCGCCTGCAACGGTCCCGACGCCGGCGCCGTTCGCCGGCGAGGGCGCCGCCGACCAGCAGGCGCCGCCCTCGGACGCGTCGGCCGGCGAAGAGACGGCGACCCGGGCCGCGGGCGCCGACGCGGCGCGCGATCCGGACACGCTGCCGACCGTGCGCATCGTCGTCCATGCCGGACCGCGCACGACGGTCGCGGGCTTCGAGTTCGCGATCGAGGGTCCCAAGGCCGCCGCGAGGATGCGCGACGCGCTGCTGCAAGAGTGGCCGCTGCCGACCGGCAGCTTCTTTCGGCCGAGCGCCTGGGAGCAGGGCAAGCGCCGGATGATCGACCTGCTGCAGCAGCGCGGCTTCATGCGCGCGAAGGTGGTCGCCAGCGAGGCCCGGGTCGACGTGCAGCGGACCTCGGCAACCCTCGACCTGCGCATCGAGAGCGGGCCGCAGCACGCCTTCGGCCCGCTGACGCTGCGCGGCCTGCAACGCTTCCGGCCGACGATCGTGAACGCGCTGCGGCCCTGGGATCCGGTGGGGCCCGACGATCCGGGCGACCCCTACGATTTCGACGAAGTGCTGCTGTTCCAGCAGCGGCTGCGCGCGTCCGGCTACTTCACCAGCGCCGACGTGCTGCCCGATCTCGATGCGCTGGAGGCCGATCCGGACCGGCTCGACGTGCCGATCGTCGTCGCGCTGCGCGAGCGGCGGCGGCAGCGTCTGAACTTCGGCGTCGGCGTCAGTTCCGACGAAGGCGGCCGCGTGCTGGCCGGCTACGAGAACCGCGACCTGTTCGGCGGCGGCCGCGGTCTGCAGTTCGATTCGGGCGTGCTGTGGCAGTCGGTCAGCCGGCGCGCCTACGCAACGATCCGCACCCCGCAGCGCTCGAGCGGGCACTTCGACCAGCTCGGTGCGCGCGTCGAGCGCGTCGACGTGCAGGGCGAGCTGACCGACCGGCAGACGCTGTTCATCGGCCGCGGCAAGCAGGGCGAGGAAATCGACCACATGTTCTCGCTGCAGTACCAGACCGAGCAGCGGACCGTGCCCCTCGATCCGGCGACCGACCGGCGCAAGGCGCTGACCGTCGGCTATGCATGGAACCTGCGCCGCGTCGACTCGCGTCTCGATCCGCGGCGCGGGTACACGATCAGCGCGCAATTGTCGGGCGCCTCCGATCGCCTGCTCAGCGATCGCAGCTTCACGCGCGCCTGGCTGCGGGCGATGCGCTTCTGGCAGATGCCCGACGACACGATCTTCGACGGCGGGCTGCTGATCGGCCTGTTCGAGGCCGGACAGGTCTTCGCGTCGTCGCGCCAGGGGATTCCGACCGAGAACCTGTTTCGCACCGGCGGCACGCAGACGATCCGCGGCTACGGCTACCAGTCGCTCGGCGTCGCCGAGGGCGGCGCGACGGTCGGCGGGCGGGTCCTGTCGCTGGCCAGCCTCGAGTACCAGCACCCGATCGTGCGCGACTGGTACGGGGCGGCCTTCGTCGACGGCGGCAACGCTGCCGACCGCTGGGCCGACTGGGAGGCGGTCTACGGCATCGGCGTGGGGCTGCGCTGGCGCTCGCCGGTCGGTCCGGTCGCGGTCGACCTCGCCTGGGGGGAGGCCGATCGTCGGCTGCGCTTCCACTTCTCGGTCGGCTATGCGTTCTGAAGGAGCTCGCGCCGATTGCAGCCCTCGCATCGGACACGATACGCGGTGAGGCGCTGAGATGGCGGCGCTTCGCAGATGGCTTCGCTGGAGCCTGGCGGCCGTGCTGGTCGGGCTGCTGGCGGTTTCGATCGGAGCCGCCTGGTGGATCGGCTGGACCAGTGCGTTTCCGCGCTGGGCGTTCGAACGGGCGGTCGAGGCCAGCGGCGGTGCGCTCGAGGTCGGCGAGCTGCGCGGTTCGCTGATCGGCGGCGCGACGATCGAACGGCTGGTTTTCGACAGCGAAGGTACGCGGGTGGAAGCCCGCGGGCTGCGTCTGCGCTGGCGGCCCGAATGGCTGCTGGGCGGCACGCTGCGGCTGCGTACGCTGAGCGCCGAGCGCATCGACGTCCAGCTCGGTCCCGCAGGCGACGAACCGCGGCCGCCGCCGGCCTTGCCCGAGCGGCTGGTGCTGCCGCTTTCGGTCGGCATCGACGAAATCGCCGTCGGCGAACTGCATGTTCGCGGCGACGGCTTCGAGGCGCCACCGGTGCGCGAGCTGGTCGCCACGCTGCGCCACGATGGTAGGGCCTGGCAGCTGCCACGGCTGGCCCTGCGCGTCGATGGCTGGGCTGCGGTAAAGGGCAACGCACGTCTGGCCGCCGAGGCGCCGTTCGCGTTGACGGCCCGGCTGCGCGCCGAACCGGCGCTCGAAGACTACCCGCAGTTGCCGCCGCTGCTGCTCGCGGCCGACGGCCCGCTCGAAGAACTCGCGCTGGTGCTGCGCATGCCCGCGCCGGCCGGCCGCGCCTGGATCGGGGCGCCGGAGAGCGCTCCGCGCGCGTCGGACCGTGCTCCGGGCGGCCCGGACGGCGCGCCCCGCACGCCGGGGCGCGGCCCCCGTGCCGGCGCCGACTGGCTGCGGATCGAGACGACGCTGGCGCCGTTCGCGCCGGTGCAGCTGAAGTCGCTGCACGCGGCGCTCGACGGTTTCGAGGCGGCCGCGATCGGGCTGCCGGGCCCCCGTACGCGCCTGACCGGCACGCTCGCGCTGGTCGTCGACGAGGCGGCGCCGGGGCCGGCGGCGGCCGGGGGCTCGCTCGTCGACCTGCCGTGGACCGGTCGGCTCGAGCTGCGCAACGGGCTCGCCGGCGCGGTCGACGCCGGGCTCGTGCCGCTCGCTTCGCTGTCGACCGGGATCGACTGGCGCGACGCTCGGCTTCGACTCGACGCGATCGAGCTCGCGCTCGAGGGCGGCGGCCGCGTGGCCGGCGAACTCGGCGTGGACACGACCGCCCGACAGGCGCTGTTCGGCGTGTCGCTGCCGCCGATCGATGCGCAGCTCGATCTCGCCGGCATCGACCTCGCGCAGCTGACGGGCACCGGCTGGGCCACCGAACTCGGCGGCACCGTTTCGCTGCAAGGCGACCGGATCGAGTTTGCGCTCGACGATGCCAGCCGCGGTGCGGTTTCGGCGAACGGCAAGGCCCGGGTCGACGGCGAGCTCCTGCAGGTCGAGACGCTCGCGCTGCGCACGCCGGCCGGTTCGATCGAAGCCGCCGGACAAGTTCGCTCGGAGGCGCCGTGGCAGGGCGACCTGACGGGCCGCTTTCGCGAGCTGATGCCCGCACGGCTGTCGGCGCTGGCCGGAATCGAGCTGCCGGCGGCGATCGAGCCGCTGCAGGCCTTGTCCGGGCAATGGTCGGTGTCCGGCGAGTTCGCGCCGACGCTGGCGCTCGAGACGCGCGTGCAACTCGGCGAAGGCCGCTACCTCGAGATGCCGCTGCGCATCGACTGGCGCGGCCGCGTCGCGCGTGACCGGCTCGACATGATCGCGCTGTCGGGCTCGCTCGGCGAGTCGACGCTGCGTGCCAGCGGCGCCGCCGGACGTGCCGGCGACCGCCTGAGGCTCGAGCTGCGCGTGCCCGCGCTGCAGGCGATCGAACCGACGCTGGCCGGTGCGCTGGACCTGAGCGGCGAGCTGGCGCTTCCCGGCCTCGACGCGAACGGACTGGCCGCCGCGCAGGTCGATCTCGAGATCGAGGGGCGACGGCTGGCGCTCGGCGACCAAGCGATCGAACGCGCGACGGTTTCGCTCGACGGGACGCTGGACGAGCACCGGCTGGTGGCGTCGACCTTCGGCGAGCCGGTCGGCGCGCGGCTCGAAGCGCGCGGGGCGCTCGCGCTGCCGAAGGGCGACGGCGGCAACGCCGGCTGGCAATGGCGCGGCACCGTCGAACGTTTCGCCAGCCGCGAACCGCTGGCGGTTTCGATGACGGCGCCGCTGCCGCTGACGATCGACGCCGGTGGCGTCGAGGTCGGGGCGTCGACTTTCGTCGCCGACGGCGGTCGGCTCGAACTCGCGCGGTTCGTCTACCGCGGCGGGCGTTTCGAGCTGGCCGGGCAGGCGCAGCGCCTTCCGGTTTCGCGCTGGGCCGAGCGCTTCGAGCTGCTGCCCGAGACGGCGGCGTCGATCGACGAAGTGCTGCTCGGCGGAGAGTGGCAGCTGGCCGGGTCTTCGCTCGACGACCTCGACGGCACGGCCACGCTGAACCTGGCGACCGGTACGAAGGTCAACGGCAACGGCGGGGCCGAGCTGCGCTTCGACCACGGCCGCATGTCGGGCCGGGTCGACCTCGTCGTGCCGAGCCTCGCGTTCGCGAACCGGGTCGTCGGCCCCGAATGGGGTCTCGACGGTCGCCTGCGCATCGTCGCCGACGTGGCCGGCACCCTGCGCGAGCCCGTGCTGACCGGCACGCTCGCCGGACGCCGGCTGGTATTCCGCCAGCATCGGATCGGCTGGCGCCTGGACGAGGGCGTGCTCGACGCGCGTTTCGACCGCGAACGGCTGCACGTCGACCGGCTGCGACTGCAGTCCGGCGACGGCAGCGTGACGCTCAGCGGTGCGCTGCGCCTTGCCGACATGGACGGGCGCTTTCGCTTGCTCGCCGAACGGCTGAGCGTGCCGATCGGCCCGGGCCAGCGCTTCGTCGTCAGCGGCGACACCGAGGTCGTCAGCAGCGCCAGCGAACTGAAGTGGATCGGCAAGATCGGTTTCGACGAAGGGCTGATCGAATTGCGCGGCGGCGAGGCGCCGAGCCTGCCCGACGACGTCGTCATCGTCGACGCGGCGGCGCCCGCGGCGGCGCCCGCGGCAGGCGCACCGGGTGCGCAGCGGCGCGGCGAAGCGGGCAGCGGTGACGCGGCACGAGACGGCGCTGCGCCGGCGCCGCCCGGCGCCACGGCTGCGCACGAAGGAGGGGCGCCGCTCGTGCTGACCGCCGACCTGGAGGCCGATCTCGGCCGGCAGTTGCGCGTGCGCGGACAAGGCATCGACGCCCGGCTGACGGGTACGCTGAAGCTGCACGGCGCAGTGCCTGCGGGGCTGCGGGCCAACGGCACGGTGCGCGTGCGCGACGGCGTCTACCAGGCCTACGGGCAGAAGCTGGAGATCACGCGCGGACGCGTCATCTTCAACGGCCCGATCGACAACCCGGTGCTCGACATCACGGCGATGCGGCGCGGCGGCCTCGTCGAAGCCGGCGTTTCGGTCACCGGCACCGTGCTCTCGCCGAGGATCCGCCTGGTCTCGAATCCGGACGTACCGGACGCTCAGAAACTGTCGTGGCTGGTCCTCGGCGTCGGGACCGACGACGCGCGTTCGGGCGCCCAGGTCGCCGCGCTGACGGCAGCCGCCGCGACGCTGTTCGGCGGCGACGGCGGCGGCCCTGGCGGCGGACTCGCCCGTTCGCTCGGGCTCGACGTGCTGACGATCCGCAACGCATCGAACAGCCCGTTCGGCGCCGACTTCGGCGCCAACTTCCCGCAGCAGGCCGGCAGCGCGACGACGTCGACGCTGGGGACGGCGCAGGACGTCGTCGCGATCGGCAAGCGACTCGGCTCGAACGTCGTCGTCACCTACGAGCAGGGCCTGCGCGGCATCTGGAGCCTGCTGCGACTGCAGTACGACATCACGCGTCGGCTGTCGCTGCGGGCGCAGACCGGGACCGATACGGCGATCGACCTGCTCTGGCTCTACTCGTTCGACTGAGCGCTCGACGTCCTCCCCATTTCGAGGGGTAGGCGATGCAATCGAGCCTGCCTAAGCTGGCTTGTCCGGATTGGAGGGATCGAACGATGACATCTGCCCGGCGCGAAGCGGAAGCCTGCCCTCCGATTCCCGAAGACCGCTTCTGCGACATCGTGATGAAGGGCGGGACGACCAGCGGCGTCGTCTATCCCGGCGCCGTTGCAGAGTTGGCCGAACGGTACCGTTTCCACTCGATCGGGGGCACATCGGCGGGTGCGATTGCCGCGGCGCTGACTGCCGCCGCCGAGTATCGTCGCCGCCACAGCGATGGTCGGTGCCCGCACGCCGGCTTCGAACAGCTCCGGCGTCTACCGGAGGTGCTCGGCGAGTCGGTGCCGATGCCGGCGTCGTTCGGACGCCTTCGACGCGAGGGTGCGCAGGATCCGGACGTCCCCCGACTCCTGTCGCTTTTCCAGCCTCAGCCTGCGACACGCCGCCTGTTCCAGGTGCTGGTGCACAGCTTGAACGCACCGTCCACCGGCAAGCGGTGGGTCGCGATCGTCGGCGGCTTGCTGCGCGCGTATCGCTGGTGGATCGCGGGTGGCGCGGTGCCGGCCGTCCTGGTCGGCATCGGGTGGCTGATGACCTGGTGGCACGTGTCGCTGTCGATCGGGTCGTCGGGCGGGACGTCGACATGGCCGCCGATCGTGTTTGCCGTCATGGCGGTCGTGCCGAGCTGTCTTCCGATCGCCCTGGTCGGCGGCGTCCTCGGGCTGCTGGCGGGACTGGCTTGGGACATTGCATTCGGCGTCGTGCCGAACGGCTTCGGACTCTGCAGGGGCGGTCCTGCCGGAAACGCTGAAGAGGATCCGCCGGGGCCGTCGAAGACGGATACGCGGCGGGAAGCTGCGCCATCGTCATACGCGCTGCCCCTGACGGTGTGGCTGCACCGCCAGATCCAGCAGGCCGCCGGCCTTCCCTTCGACGAACCGCTGACTTTCGAGCATCTTTGGCATGCGCCCGGCTATCCGACCGAGCCGTTTCCGCTGCCGACGGCAGACAAGGAAGGCAAGCCCCTGAGCCGGGAGGAAAACAGGTACCTGCGATCGATCGACCTGCAGATCGTCACGACGAGCCTGACGCACGGACGTCCGTTCCTTGTTCCGCTGCAGGACCAGTCGAGCCGCGTGTTCTTCAAGCGGGAAGATCTCGAACCCTATTTCCCCGACGTGGTCCTCGACGCAATGTTCGACGAAGCGGCGGCCCAGCCTTATTCGCCGGCCACGGGGGCCGACGGCCGACCGCTCGATCCTCCGGTCGGTGCCGTCACCGAGGGCCTGTTCGAGATCGCTGCCGGCAAGCTGCCCGTCGTCGTCGCGGCAAGGCTGAGCCTGAGCTTTCCCCTGCTCGTTTCGGCCGTGCCCGCATGGTCGATCGATTACACGCCGTACCCGGCTACGCTGCGCCGAGTGCGGCGGTGCTGGTTCTCCGATGGCGGGATCTGCTCCAACTTTCCGATCCATATGTTCGACGCGTCGTTGCCGCCATGGCCGACGTTCGGATTGAGCCTGCACCAACGGCATTCGACACACGAGCGCGCCTGGCTGCCCGACACGCATCTCGAGGGCCGTGCCGATGACTGGCGCGATTTCGATGAAGATCTCGACTCCTGGACCCTGTTCGGCCGATTCGTCTGGGGCATCGTCGGCACGATGCAGAACTGGAAAGACTCCACCAGCGCTCGGATGCCGGGCTTTCGCGACCGGATCGTGCACATCGGACTCGACGCCGACGAAGGCGGTCTGAACCTGAACATGGACAAGGAGAAGATCGAGAGGCTTTCGGGATACGGAGCGCTGGGAGGAAAGAAGCTGATCTGCAAGTTCCTGCCCAAGAACGGCGACGCGTATGCCCGGGGCTGGAGCGAGCATCGATGGGTCCGCTTCAACGTGCTGCTGAACGGCGTTCGCGAGCGTACTCGGGCGCTTCGATACGCGAGCCGCGAAGCACCGCACGCCATGCCTTTGCCGGATCAGATCCAACGGGCTCGAACCGATCCGCCGCTCGGATGCAAGGGCGAGGTCGCACTGAGCGAGGCCCAGGCTGCTGCGCTCCATCGCCTCCTGGAAGCGATGGAGTCGGTCGAGAAGATCTTCGACGAACTCGAGGAATCCGGCGTCAGCCAGCCTTATTCGCCGACACCGGAACCGGCGCTTCGCTCACGCCCGCCATTTTGATCGGGCTCCGCATGAATCTGGGGGGCCGCGGGAAGAGGAGCGAGGCGATCAAGATCGAGTCCCGCACAGATCGCCGCGACCAGTGCGTCGACCGGGGGTCCGACGTCGAGCGTCAGTGCGTCTCGCGGTGCTTCGAGCGCGGCGAACTGGCTGGCCAGCAGCGAGGCCGGCATGTAGCGATGCCGGCGCGACGCGAGCCGCTGGCCGATCAGCTCGGGGCTGCCCGTCAGGTGAACGAAGCGCAGCTCGGGCATCCGGTCGGCGAGCAGTTCGCGATAGCGTTCGCGCAGCGCCGAGCAGGCGAGCACCAGCGGTTCGCCGCTGCCTGCCGCTTCGCGCAGCAGCACATTGAGCCGTTCGAGCCAGGGACGCCGGTCGTCGTCGTCGAGCGGGATCCCGGCGCGCATCTTCTCGACGTTGGCTGGGGGATGGAAATCGTCGCCGTCGGCGAAGCGCCAGCCCAGGCGCTCGGCCAGCGCGCGTCCGACACTCGTCTTGCCGCAGCCCGAAACACCCATGACGACGATCGCATCGATCCCGCCGTCTGCGGGCCCGGCCGGCCCGGCGGCGCCCCGGCGAGCAGGCCGCCCGCTCATCGGTCCGCCTTCGCGGCGGAAGTCACCGCATGGCCGCCGAAGCCCTTGCGCATCAGCGCCAGCAAGCGGTTGGCCGTATCGGCGCCGCCCTGCGAATCGAAGCGGCTCATCAGCGCCATCGCGATGACCGGCGCCGGCCGGCCCTGGCGGATCGCTTCGTCGATCGTCCAGCGGCCTTCGCCCGAATCGGGCACCAGCGGCGCGAGCGCAGCCATCGCGTCGGGATCGCGCAGCGCGTCGGCGGTCAGGTCGAGCAGCCAGGAGCGCACGACGCTGCCGTGGCGCCACAGTTCGGCGATCCTGCCGAGGTCGAACGCCAGGTCCTTGCGCCCTTCGAGCAGCGAGAAGCCTTCGGCGATCGCCTGCATCATTCCGTACTCGATGCCGTTGTGGATCATCTTCGCGAAATGGCCCGATCCGGCCGGCCCGCAGTGCAGCCAGCCGCGGTCGGGCGCCGGAGCGAGCAGGCGCGCCCAGCGGGCGACGCGTGCGGCGGCGTCGGCGTCGTTGGTGCCGTACATCAGGCAGTAGCCGTTCTCGAGTCCCCAGACGCCGCCCGAAACGCCGCAGTCGGCGAAAGCGAGGCCGGCGGCTTTCAGCTCGGCGGCGCGACGCTGCGAGTCGAGGTAGTTCGCATTGCCGCCGTCGACGACGAGGTCGCCGGGCGACAGCAGGCTGCGCAGTTCGGCCAGCGTCGACCCGGTCGTCTCGCCGGCCGGCAGCATCAGCCAGACTGCACGCGGGCTCGGCAATGCGGCGACGGCAGCGGCCAGCGAAGCGTGCGTGCGCAGCCCGGCTTCGTCGGCCAGCGCGTCCCGGCTGGCCGCTTGCGCGTCGTAGCCCTCGACCGGCACGCCGGCGCGCGCGAGCCGGCGCGCCATGTTCGCGCCCATGCGCCCGAGGCCGATCATCGCCAGCGCCGCGGGGCTGCCTGTCGTCTCGTCCATCCGCATTCCTCCGTCGCTGATTCGAAGAACTTCAGGTGCCGGTCGCCCGACGAACCGCGTCGAACACGCGCTGCACGAGTCCGTCGGCCAGGCAGTCGATCGTCTGCCGATCCGGCATCGCGCGCAACCAGGTCAGCTGGCGCTTGGCGAGCTGACGCGTGGCTGCGATGCCTGCGGCGATGGTGTCGCTCCAGGCCTTGCCGCCCGGTTCGCCGGCCTCGCACCATTTCCAGAGCTGGCGATAGCCGACGCAGCGCATCGACGGCAGCGCGGCGTGCAGGTCGCCACGCGCACGCAGCGCGCGGACTTCGTCGACGAAGCCGGCCGCCAGCATCGCATGGAAGCGCCGCGCGATCCGTTCGTGCAGCACGCTGCGCTCCGACGGTTCGAGCGCGATCGTCACGACCGGTTCCGCTGCACGGCCTTCGACGGCACTGCGTTCGAGCCAGTCCGACATCGGCACGCCGGTCAGTTCGAGGATCTCGAGCGCCCGCTGGATCCGCTGGGCGTCGTTCGGTTCGAGCCGGGCTGCCGTTCGCGGATCGAGCTTCGCCAGCCGCGCGTGAAGCGCCGGCCAGCCCAGTGCGCGCGCCTCGTCTTCGATGCGCATGCGCAGCGCCGGGTCGGCCTGCGGCAGCGCGTGCAGCCCGTCGACGAGCGCCTTCGCGTACAGCATCGTGCCGCCGACCAGCAGCGGCAGCGCGCCGCGCGCGCGAATGCCGGCGATCGCGGCGCGCGCGTCGCTGACGAAGCGCGCGGCCGAATACGCGTCGGTCGGCTCGATCAGGTCGATCAGGTGATGCGGCACCCGACGGCGCTCGTCGGCGGACGGCTTTGCGGTGCCGATGTCCATGCCGCGATAGACGAGCGCCGAATCGACCGAGACGATCTCGATCGGCAGCCGCTCGGCCAGCGCCATCGCAACCGCGCTCTTGCCCGAGGCGGTCGGGCCGAGCAGCATGACGAGCGGCTGCGGCTGCGGCTGCGGCTGCGGCTGCGACGGCGCTTGGGTCTGCAGCTGGGCCGGCGGCGCCGGTTCCGGCGCGGCGGGGTCCGGCATCAGCGCCCGCGCATGAACCAGCGATCGAGCTCGTCGATGCCGAGCTGTCGCCAGGTCGGACGGCCATGGTTGCACTGGTCGGCAGCCGGCGTGCGTTCGATGTCGCGCAGCAGGGCGTTCATCTCGTCGAGCGTCAGGCGCCGGTTCGCGCGGACGGCGGCATGGCAGGCCATCGTCGCCAGCAGTGCGTCGCGCCGCGACGCGAGCACGGCCGAGGCGCCGTGCTCGCGGATCTCGTCGATCACCGCGCGCGCCAGCGCGACGACGTCGCCGCGCGCAAGTTCGGCCGGCACCGCGCGCACGGCCAGCACGTCGGGGGCCATGACCGAGACGTCGAGGCCGAGCGACGCGATCGTCGCCTGCTCGTCGTCGGCGATGCGCACGTCGAGCGGGTCGGCGCGGAACGTCGCCGGGATCAGCAGCGGTTGCTGCGCGATCGCGCGGCCGGCGAGCGCTGCCTTCAGCCTTTCGTAGACGATCCGCTCGTGCGCCGCATGCATGTCGACGATGACCAGGCCGGCGGCGTTCTGCGCCAGCACGTACAGGCCGTGCAGTTGCGCGATCGCGTAGCCGAGCGGCGGCAACAGGGGCTCGGCCTCGGGCCCGGAAGCCGCAGCCTCGGCGGGCCGGTCGACTCGCGGGCCGATCGCGACGCCGCCGGCGAGACCGCCGTTGCCGTCGATCGGCGACGGCTGCGGCGCATGGAACTGCAGGCTGCGCGTGACGTCGGCGGCGGTGAGCCGCGAGCCGATCGCGCCGCGGGCGGCCAGCCGGAAAGCCGGGTCGGATGGATCGGTGGCGTTGCGTAGGCCGACGGCGTTGCCGCCGCGGCCGATGCCGCCGGCTGCCGGCGCGCCGATATCCGTGCTTGCGAAGCGATCGCCGGTCCGGACGTGCGCGGCACGCAACGCGTCCTGGACCGCGTGGAACACGAAGGAGCGCACGCCGGCGGCGTCGCGAAAGCGCACCTCGGCCTTGGCCGGGTGGACGTTCGCGTCGACCAGCGCCGGATCGATCCACAGGTACAGGATCCAGGCGGCATGGCGATCGCCGTGCATCTGGTCCGAATAGGCCTGCCGGACCGCGTGGCCGAGCATCCGGTCGCGGACGAAGCGGCCGTTCACGTACAGGAATTGCCGGTCGGCACGCGATCGGTTCAGGTTCGGCGAACCGAGCAGGCCGCGCAGCCGCAGGCCGCCGGCTTCGCGTTCCAGCAGCCGATGGGCGTCCCGGTAGTCGTCGCCGAGGCCCGCCAGCGCGCGTTCGCGCCAGTCGCCGGCCGGCATCGCGGTGCCCGCACGCCCGTCGACGAAGCTCTCGAATTCGATGGCCGGGTGAGCGAGCGCGACGCGCTGCAGGGCGTCCATGCAGTGCGCAGCCTCGGTGGCGGTCGTCTTCAGGAACTTGCGCCGTGCCGGCGTCGCCGCATACAGGTCGCGCACCTCGATCGTCGTGCCGACCGGTCCGGCCGCCGGCGCCAGTTCGCCGCTGTCCGTGTCGAGCCGCGTCGCGTGCGGGGCGTCGGCCGTTCGGCTGCCGATCGACAGGCTCGCGACCGAAGCGATCGAGGCCAGCGCCTCGCCGCGGAAACCGAGCGTGGCGACCTGTTCGAGCTCGGCGAGCGTGGCGATCTTGCTCGTCGCATGGCGCAGCGGCGCGAGCGGCAGCTCGTCGGCCGGGATTCCGCAGCCGTCGTCGGAGACGACGATCCGGCGCACGCCGCCTTCCTCGATGCGCAGCGTGATCCTCCGGGCGCCCGCGTCGATCGCGTTTTCGAGCAGTTCCTTGACGACCGAGGCCGGGCGCTCGACGACTTCGCCGGCGGCGATCTGGCTGACGAGGCGGTCGGGAAGCGGCGCGATCGGCCGGCGAGAGGCGGTCGTCTCGACGGGGTCGACCGGATCCGCCGCGCCTGCGCTTGCCGGGCCGGCCGGATCCGGCGCTTCGCGGCTGCCTTCGAGCCGATCCGAAGCGCGGACCAGCGATTCCGGGGCCGTCATCGGGCTCGAAAATCGGGGACGACGTTCATCGGCCCATTATAGGGAGCCGCGCGAGCCGGCTCGGACGGCAAGTTAATATCCGCCGCCATGGACATCGCTCAAGTCATCGACATCTTCCTGCACCTCGACAAGCACCTGGCAGTCGTCGTGGAGCAGTTCGGACCCTGGGTCTACGCGATCCTGTTCGCGATCATCTTCGTCGAGACGGGCCTGGTCGTCATGCCTTTCCTGCCCGGCGATTCGCTGCTGTTCGTGGCCGGTGCGATCGCGGCGATCGGCGGCATGGACCTTGCGCTGCTGATGTTCCTGCTGACCCTGGCGGCGATCCTCGGCGATGCGGTCAACTATTCGGTCGGCCACTGGGTCGGACCGAAAGTCTTCGGCTGGGAGCAGTCGCGCTTCTTCAACAAGGCAGCCTTCGACCGGACCCACCAGTTCTACGAGCGCCATGGCGGCATCACGATCATCGTCGCGCGCTTCCTGCCCTTCGTGCGCACCTTCGCGCCCTTCGTGGCCGGCGTCGCGCAGATGACCTATGCCAAGTTCGCGCTGTACAACGTCATCGGAGCGATGCTCTGGGTCATCGGCCTGACCGGCATCGGCTACCTGATCGGCAATACCGAGTGGGTGCAGGCCCATTTCAGCTGGGTCGCGCTCGCCCTGATCATCATCCCCGGCCTGCCGGCCGTCTTCGAGGTGCTGCGCCACTGGCTGCGCGCCCGCCGCTCGCGCACGACGGCCTGACGAGGGCGATCCCCGCGCGCCACGGCCGGCGCAGCTTGACCCGGATCAGCGCGAAGCCGCTTCGGCCGATCATCGTTCGCATTCGACAGCTCATTGTCAGTATTGGCGCGCTAGCATTCCGGAAAGGCTAGCCCGGAGGAGGCGCCAATGAAGATCCTCGCAATCAGCGGGGACGATGCAAGGCTGGGGGGCCTCGCCATACCCCTTCGCGAGGCGGGCAATTTCGTCGAGGCAGTCGCCGACACCTCCGACGCCGATGCCGCGCTGCGCGCCGGCCACTTCGATGCGATCGTCCTCGATCTCGAACCGCCCGCCACGGAGGCACTGAACTGGCTGCGCGGCCTGCGCGAACGCCGGGTCCGCCTGGCCGTTCTCACGCTGACACGCTCAGACGACGTCGACTCCCGAATCGCCGCCGTGCAATGCGGCGCCGACGACCACCAGGTGCATCCGATCGACCCGCGCGAACTCGTCGCCCGCTGCCAGGCCTTGATGCGTCGCGGCGCCGGCTCGTTGCGCAGCGAGGCGATCAGCTGCGGCGAGCTCGTCATCGACAGCCGCAAGCGCGAGGTGCGTCACGGCTCGGTGCCGATCTCGTTGACTCCGCGCGAGTGGTCGATCCTCGAGTTCCTGGTCACGCACGTCGGCACCGCGGTGGCCAAGGACCGCCTGCTGCGCGCGATCGCCGGCTGGGACGAGCAGCTCGCGCCGAACGCGATCGAGGTCTACGTGTCGCGCCTGCGGGGCAAGCTCGCCGGCACCGGCACCCGGATCAGTACCGTGCGCGCCGTCGGCTATCGGCTCGAGCCGCCCGAAGAGATCGCGCACGTCGAGCGGATCGGCCCGGTCTCCTGAGGGCTCCGCGGCAGCGCGCCGTACTCCTGGCGCCGCGTGTCAGGTCACGCGCCCGCGCGCAGCCGGCGGATTGCGCTGCGCCCAGGCGCGGATCCCGCGGAAGATCGCGTCGGCGACTTTCCTCTGGTAGCGCGGATCGGCGAGCCGGAGCTCCTCTTCGGGATTGCTGATGAACGCGGTCTCCACGAGGATCGACGGAATGTCGGGCGCCTTCAGCACGGCGAAGCCCGCCTGCTCGATGCGCGGCTTGTGGAGCCGCCCGACGGCGCCGAGTTCGGTCAGCACGCTGCTGCCGATCAGGCTCGACTCCTTGATCTGCACGCTGGTCGACAGGTCCAGAAGCACCTGTCGTACCTCGGCGTTGCGCCGGTTCAGGTTGACGCCGCCGATCAGGTCCGATGCGTTCTCCTTCTGGGCGAGCCAGCGCGCGGCCGAGCTGCTGGCGCCGCGCTCCGAGAGCACGTAGACCGACGCGCCGCGGGCGGTCGGCCGGACGAAGGCATCGGCGTGGATCGAGACCATCAGGTCGGCCTGCACGCGCCGCGCCTTGGCCACGCGAGTGGCCAGCGGCACGAAGAAGTCGCCGTCGCGGGTCAGGTAGGGGCGCATCCCCGGCTCGGCCTGGATCCGCTCGCGCAGTCGCTGCGCGATCTGCAGCACGACGTCCTTCTCGCGGGTGCCGCGGCGTCCGATCGCTCCGGGATCTTCGCCGCCGTGGCCCGGATCGATCGCGATGGTGAGCAGCCGTCGCGTGTCCGGAGCGGGTTGCACGCGGCGCTTGGCCGGACCGGAGGTGCCCGGGACATCGCGCGCGCGTGCACCGGCGCCATCGGGCGCGCGCGCCAGCGGCGCCGGGGCCTCCGGCGCGCTGCGCGGCGGGGCCGCGTCGGCGTCCTGCCGGGCGAGCTGGTCGCGCAGCAGCGCGGCCAGCGGGTCCTTGTCCGGGCCGGACTGGCCGGCGGCGCCGCTGCGGCCTCCCGGCGCGGCGGGGCCTGCGAGCGGCGCAGCCGGCGCGGCAGGCGGCGCGCCCGCGCCCGCCCCGGTGCGCATCTGGTCGAGCAGCGCGTGCAGCGGGTCGATCCGCGTGCTCGGGTACAGATCGAGCACCAGCCGGTATCGGTAATCGCCGACCGGATCGAGCGTGAACAGCTGCGGATCGACCTCGGTCTTCAGGTCGAGCACGATCCGCGCGACGCGCGGGCGGTTCTGGCCGATCCGGACGCGCGCGATGTACGGATCGTCGGGCTGGATCTTCGCGATCAGTTCGCGCAGGGCCAGGTCGATGTCCAGCCCTTCGAGGTCGACGACCATGCGCGGCGGATCGGACAACTGCATCTGCGTCGAGCGCAGCGGCTGGTCGAGTTCGAGCGTGACGCGCGTGTAGTCGTGGGCCGGCCAGACGCGCACTGCGACGATCGTCGCGGCTCTGGCCGGCGCGGATCCGATCGAGGCGAGCGCGCCGACGACGGCGCGGCTCAGCGTGGCGCCGGCTCCGGCCCGGGCCCCGGTGCGCAGAAGCCGGCGTCGCGAATCGCGTTCAGGCATGCGCGGCCCCGGGCACCACGGGCGAGCAGTTCGACCCGGCGCGCGTCATCGCCCGCGTCCGGATCGAAGTCGATCCGCAGCCGCAGGTCCGGTGCGGGCAGCGTGTCACCGGCCATCTCGGGCCATTCGATGACGACCACGCCGCGTCCGTCGAGATACTCGTCGAATCCAGCATCCAGCCAAGCTCGTTCGCTCGAGAGCCTATAGAAATCAAAATGATAGAGGTCGAAGTTCGACAGATTATAAGGTTCGAGCAGCGTGAATGTCGGGCTTCGGGCGCGGCCGGTGTGACCCAGTGCGCGCAGCAGCGCCCGCGTGAACGCGGTCTTCCCGGCACCCAGATCGCCGGACAGGTGGATCGCGATTCCGGGCTGCAGCGCGCTCGCCAGCGCGCGTGCGAGCGCGGCGGTAGCCGCTTCGTCGGGCAGTTGCAGGCTCAGCCGTTCGGGCTGGTCGGCGTCGGCGATGTCGGGGATGTCGGTCATCGAAGGCGGATGGCGGGCGGCGTGCGCCGGACTTCGCGCCATCGCGGGCAGGCGTCGGGCGGCGGCAGGGTCCGACCGGCGGCGGATGCGAATGTGGCGCGAAGCCCACAAGCCCTGCGCACAGGGCGGTTTCTCGATGTTCCTAGAATGGCGGAATGATCGCGACCGACAGTTTGCGACGCTGGGCCGAGGCGCTCGGATTCGCGTCGCTGGGCGTGGCCGACGTCGACCTGAGCGACGCCGAGCCGGGCCTGCGCGCGTGGCTCGACGCGGGTTGCCATGGCGAGATGGATTATATGGCGCGCCACGGCATGGCCCGGGCGCGGCCGGCCGAACTCGTGCCCGGCACGGTCAGCGCGATCATGGTCAGCTTCGACTACGCGCCGACGGACCCCGACTGGATCGCGCAGGCCTGGCAGACGCTGTCGGATCCGGAGCGCGCGAGCGTGTCGCGATACGCGCTCGGGCGCGACTACCACAAGGTCGTGCGCGGCCGTCTGCAGAA
>JAAZBL010000365.1 GCA_012513825.1 Limnobacter sp.
CGCGCCCCGGCGATCGAAGGAATGGCTTGGCTTGTCCATGCCGGCACGCTAGGCGTGCGCCGGCACGGTCGCAATCCGACATCTGTTCTAGGCCATGCGAAGCCTAACCCGGCCTGCCGCGATCAGTTCGCCTCTCGCGCCATCGCCGAACTTCCTTCGATCACCGCGTGCCACAGCGACGAATGGCCGCCGCGCAGCACGCCGCGGCCGAGCTCGATCGCCCAGTGATGCGCGCCGCCCCAGTCGGCGGCCCAGGTGCGCAAACGCCGCGTGAACAGTTGCAGGTCGTGCTCGGCCGTGATCCCTATGGCACCGTGCACGGCGTGCGCGACGGCCGCGCACCGCAAGGCATTGGCGCTGGCGACCTGCTTCGCACATGCCGCGCGCATCGGATCGGGAAGCCAGCCGTCGCAATCGAACGCGAGTTCCGCGCCCATCGTGGCCTGCGCGACCAGCTCGGCCATCAGTGCGAGCTGCTGCTGTATCGCCTGGAATCGGCCGATCGGACGACCGAACTGCACGCGATCGCCGGCGTAGCGAACGCTCAGTCGCAGCACCGTCTGCATCGCACCGGCAAGCTGTGCGGCGCGCAGCGCGGCACCGACGTGCAGGATCGCCAGGCCGTCGATGCGCGCTGCAGAACCTCGGTCGACGCTTTCGCCCCCGGGCCACTGCATCGAGCTGCGTATTTCGCCGGCTGCATCGCGGCGGTGCCGGACGATCGCCTTTTCGGGATCCAGCATCCGCACGTCGCCGCTGGCAGACAGGCCGACTACGGTTCGTACGCGGTCGCCCCATGCCACCTGGGCCGCGTCGGTCGCGGTGTTCGCCGCGCCCTGCGGGCGCAGCAGCGCGAAGCTCGCCGCGCCCTCGGGGATCGCCATCCCGGCCGCACCGGCCAGCGCCTGCGCGCCCAGCGTTTCGGCCAGCGGAACCGGCATCGCATGCTCGCCGCAAGCCTGCACCAGCGGCAGCACGTCGCGCCATGCGAGTCCGGCGCCGCCCGCGGATTCCGGGACGAGCGCGCGATCCAGCCCCGAGTCGACGATGGCCGTCCATAAATCGTCGGCCGGCACGCCGGCTTCGGCGCGCCGCACGACCGCGGGCGGCGACAGATCGCTGCCGATCCGTCCGATGGCCGCTGCGAGCATCGCGCGTGTCGTCATCGCAGCGCCAATCCCCGCGCGATCACGCCGCGCAGGATTTCGCGCGTGCCCCCGCGCAGCGAGAACGTCGGCGCGATCTGCGACACGTATTCCAGCGTGCGCAGCAGCACCTCGGGCGGCGGGGTCGCTTCCGGATCGCCGTCGGGCAATTCGGCAAGCAGGTCGGCGATCGTGTCCGGAATCTCCTGCTCGACCAGCGTGCCCAGGTCCTTGACCAGCGCGGCGAACAGCATCGGCGATTCTCCGGCTGCCACGCGCGAGGCGACAGCGAGCGACATCGCCCGCAGCGTCGTGAGCCGGGCCAGCATCGCGCCCAGTGCCGCGAGCTGCGACTCGGCCGGTCGCGACTGCGTGCGCAACCAGGCCAGCCATTCGTCGACCAGCACCTGGCTCGACAGCAGCCGCTCCGGACCGCTGCGCTCGAACGCGAGCTCGGCGTTGGCCTGCGACCAGCCGGCGCCTTCGGTGCCGATCAGCGCGTCTTCGGGCAGCAGCACGTCGTCGAAGGCGACCTCGTTGAAATGCGCGTCGCCGGTCAGGTCGGGAATCGGCCGGACCGTGACGCCCGGACTCGACAGGTCGACGATCAGTTGCGACAGACCGGCGTGACGGTCGGCCGGCGTCCCCGAAGTGCGCACCAGCGCGATCATGTAGTGGACGCGGTGCGCGTTGGTCGTCCAGATCTTGCGTCCGTTCAATCGCCAGCCGCCGGGTTCGCGCACCGCAC
>JAAZBL010000045.1 GCA_012513825.1 Limnobacter sp.
CACTGCTGCCTCCCGTAGGAGTCTGGGCCGTGTCTCAGTCCCAGTGTGACTGGTCGTCCTCTCAGACCAGTTACGGATCGTAGCCTTGGTGAGCCATTACCCCACCAACAAGCTAATCCGACATCGGCCGCTCCGATAGCGCGAGGCCTTTCGGTCCCCCGCTTTCCACCGTAGTGCGTATGCGGTATTAATCCGGCTTTCGCCGAGCTATCCCCCACTACCAGGTACGTTCCGATGCATTACTCACCCGTTCGCCACTCGCCACCAGGGTTGCCCCCGTGCTGCCGTTCGACTTGCATGTGTAAGGCATGCCGCCAGCGTTCAATCTGAGCCAGGATCAAACTCTTTAGTTCGATCTTTCTAGGTTGGTTCTTGCGAACCTGCTCATAAACGGAATTGACATTCATTGGTTACCCAATGGATATCTATTACCGTGTGAGCGTCTGATTTTTCCGAGAACCGGACGACGATGTCGCCGCGGAACCCACCCTCAGGACCGGCTTTCGCCGCCCTTCGGGCTTGGCGCTTTCGCCCAGACGCCCACACTTATCGGCTGTTGATTTTTAAAGATCGGGATCACTTGTTGCTGCGTCTGCAGCGCTTCGTGATCAGCAGAGAAACGAGATTGTGTCAGGTTCGTTTCTGCCTGTCAAGCGCTTCGTTCCGTTTTCGTATCGACTTCGCCTTTGCGTTGTCGGCCGGAGCGCCTGTCTCGCCGCTTTCGGGCCCGCGTTGCGGGGGTCGTCTGCTGCGAGAGGCGAGACTATAGCAGCGTTCTCGCGGATGTGCAAAACCCGCGCTCAGCGGTGCTTGAACCCGGCCTCGCGCTTCTCGACGAAGGCCGCCATCCCTTCCTTCTGGTCCTCGGTGGCGAACAGCGAATGGAACAGCCGGCGCTCGAAGAGCAGCCCCTCCGACAGCGGAGACTCCCAGGCCCGGTTGATCGCCTCCTTCGCCATCATCACCGAGGGCAGCGAGTGCGCGGCGATGGCCGCCGCCGCTTCGAGCGCCTCGTCGAGCAGCCGGTCGGCGGATACGACGCGCGAGACGAGGCCTGCGCGCTCGGCCTCCTGGGCATCCATCATCCGCGCCGTCAGGCACAGATCCATCGCCTTGGCCTTGCCGATGGCGCGCGGCAGGCGCTGGGTGCCGCCGGCGCCGGGGATCACGCCGAGCTTGATCTCGGGCTGGCCGAACTTCGCGCTGTCCGCGGCGATCACGATGTCGCACATCATCGCCAGTTCGCAGCCGCCGCCAAGCGCGTAGCCGGCGACCGCGGCGATAACCGGCTTGCGCACCCGGCGGATCGTCTCCCAGTTACGGGTGATGTACTCGCTGCGGAAGACGTCCATGTAGCTCCAGCTCGCCATCGCGCCGATGTCGGCGCCCGCGGCGAAGGCCTTTTCGTTGCCGGTGATGACGATCGCTCCGATGCCGTCGTCGCCGTCGAAGGCCAGCAGCGCGGCCCCCAGCTCGTCCATCACGCTGTCGTTCAGGGCGTTGAGCTGCTTCGGACGGTTGAGTCGGATCAATCCGACGCGCTCGCGCGTCTCGACGAGGATCAACGATTCGGCCATGGTGCGGGTTCTCCGTGTGTCGTCATCGCGGTTTCGGGTCGATCGATTCTGCCACGCACCTGATGGCAAGATCGGGGGCAGGCCCGACCCAGGGAATCCATTCGGAGGAGATCATGGAACAGAAGACGGTGCGACTCGAGGTCGCTTCAGGAATCGCGCGACTGACGCTCGATCGTCCGGACAAGCTGAACGCGTTCACCCGCGTGATGCACGCCGACCTTCGCGAGGCGCTCGACCGCATCGAAAGCGACGGCAGCGTCCGCGCCCTGGTGCTGGCCGGCGCCGGACGGGGCTTCTGCGCCGGCCAGGACCTCGCCGACCTGTCCTTCGAACCGGGCAACATGACCGACCTGGGCCGGCTGATCGACGAGACTTTCAATCCGCTGATCCGCCGGATCCGCGGACTGCCCATGCCGGTCGTCGCCCGGGTGGCCGGCATCGCCGCCGGAGCCGGCGCCAGCCTCGCACTGGCCTGCGACATCGTGATCGCGGCGCGCAGCGCTTCTTTCCTGCAGGCTTTCGTCAACATCGGCCTCGTCCCCGACTCGGGGAGCACCTGGTTCCTGCCGCAGCGGATCGGTCACGCGCGCGCGATGGCGCTGGCGATGCTCGGCGAGCGCCTGTCGGCGGAACAGGCGGCGCAATGGGGGCTGATCTGGAAATGCGTCGACGACGAAGCGCTCGATGCCGAGGTCGAGACGCTGGCCGGGCGGCTGGCCACGATGCCGACGCGCGCGCTGGCTGCGATCAAGCAGTCGATCAACGCCGCGCAGGCGAATTCGCTGGACCGGCAGCTCGACCTCGAGCGCGACCTGCAGCACGTGCTCGGGCAGTCGCACGACTACAGCGAGGGGGTCAACGCGTTCCTGGAAAAGCGCCGGCCCGAATTCAAGGGCCGCTGAACGGCCACCCACCGAACCGGCCGGGCGACGGACGCCTGCGACTCCGGTCCGGACGCAGTACCTGAGAAGACAGCAGGACAGTACCCGAGGAGACAGCAGGATGATCGAGGAGACGGCAGCAGGCGACGCCCGGGCCGGGCCGCAGGCGGCGCACGGGCAGGCGCAGGAACGCGCCCGAGAGGTCGGCCGCCTGATGATGGCCGACGATCGCGCGTCGCGACATCTGGGCATCGAGTTGCTCGAGATCGGACCCGGTCGCGCGAAGATGTCGCTGGCGATCCGGCCGGAGCTGACCAACGGACACGGCATCTGCCACGGCGGCTACATCTTCCTGCTGTCCGATACCGCATTCGCCTTTGCCTGCAACAGCCACAACCAGCGCACGGTCGCGTCGGGCTGCACGATCGAGTTTCTCGCGCCGGCGCACGACGGCGACGTTCTGACCGCCGAGGCCGTCGAACAGCATCGGGTCGGGCGGCAGGGTGTCTACGACGTCCGCGTGAACGACCAGCGCGGCAAGCTGATCGCGCTGTTTCGCGGCAAGTCGGCGACGATCAAGGGGCAGTTCTTCGAGGAGACGGAGCAATGAGCAGCCAGGAACCGGGACACACCGGCGGCGAACGCTCGGCGGGCGGTTTTCCGCTCGAACCGATCGAACGCGCCAGCATCGACGAATTGCGCAACCTGCAGCTCGAGCGCCTGAAATGGTCGCTGCGACACGCCTGGGAGCGGGTTCCTCACTATCGGCAACGCTTCGAGGCGGCCGGTGTACACCCCGACGAACTCGACCAGCTCGACGACCTGCATCGATTTCCGTTCACGACGAAGGCCGACCTGCGACAGACCTATCCGTTCGGCATGTTCGCCGTGCCGCGCGATCAGGTCGTGCGGATCCATGCGTCGAGCGGCACGACCGGCAAGCCCACCGTCGTCGGTTACACGGCAAAGGACATCGACACCTGGGCCGTGCTCGTCGCGCGCTCGATTCGGGCGAGCGGTGCCCGGCCCGGCGATCTCGTCCACGTCAGCTACGGTTACGGCCTGTTCACCGGCGGCCTCGGCGCACACTACGGCGCCGAGCGCCTGGGCCTGACCGTCGTCCCCTTCGGCGGCGGCCAGACCGAGCGACAGGTCCAGCTGATGGAGGATTTCCGGCCGGACATCGTGATGATCACGCCGAGCTACATGCTGGCGATCGCCGACGAATTCGAACGTCTCGGCCTCGACCCGCGCAACGCGAGCATGCGCATCGGCATCTTCGGCGCCGAACCGTGGACCAACGAGATGCGCGGCGAGATCGAGCGCCGGCTCTCGCTCGACGCCGTCGACATCTACGGACTGTCCGAAGTGATGGGACCCGGCGTGGCGAACGAGTGCATCGAGACGAAGGACGGACCCACGTTGTGGGAAGACCACTTCTATCCCGAGATCGTCGACCCGGAGACCGGCGCCGTCCTGCCCGACGGCGAGTTCGGCGAGCTGGTGCTGACCTCGCTGACGAAGGAGGCCTTGCCGGTCGTGCGCTACCGGACGCGCGACCTGACCCGGCTGCTGCCCGGCACGGCGCGGACGATGCGCCGGATCGAGAAGATCACCGGCCGATCGGACGACATGATGATCGTGCGCGGCGTCAACGTGTTTCCGTCGCAGATCGAGGAGCTGATCCTGCAGCGGCCGAACCTGGCGCCGCACTACCAGTGCGAGCTCGGCCGCGACGGTCCGCTCGATACGCTCCTCGTGCGTGTCGAGCTCAAGGCCGGCGAGCAGCACGACAGCGCCGACCGCGTCGGCGCCGCGGCCGCGCTCGAACACGCGATCAAGGCCTACATCGGCGTGTCGGCCAAGGTGGTCGTCGAGGGGCCCGGGACGATCGAGCGATCGCAGGGCAAGGCGCGACGGGTGCTGGACAAGCGGCCGAAGCGCAGCTGAGGGAGAGCGGAGGGCGACCGGCGGAGGGCGACCGGCGGAGGGCGGCCGCGGCCGCCCTCCGAACCGGACTACTGAGGCTGCGCCGAAAGCGAAGCGCCGAACGAGCCGATCGCGGACATCCCTCCGGCAGTCCTGAACCGGAACCGACCGGCGATTTCGGTTGCCGGTTGGTCGGAGGTGCCGAAGAATTGCGCCTCGAAGGCGCTCGGACCGCCGTC
>JAAZBL010000366.1 GCA_012513825.1 Limnobacter sp.
CGATCGCGCCATGGCGTTCGAGCGCCTGCAGCGCATAGTCGGAACAGCTCGGCAGGAACCGGCAACGCGGCGGAAACAGCGGGCTGATCGCGAGCCGATAGCCGCGTACCAGCCACATCAGCAACGACTTCATTGCCCGGCCCCCCGCAGCGAGCGGTGCGCGAACAGCGAGTCGAGTTCGACGCGCAACTGTCGCCGCTTCTGCCGCAGCCCGGCAGCGGCGAACCATTCCGGGCGCCTGCGCAGCTTGACCAGTACGGCGATCGGCCGCTGCGCGAGCCCGGCGCCGCGCCAGGCCTCGCGCGCGATCCGCCGAACCAGGTTGCGGTCGACCGCGCGCGCGAGTTGGCGCTTCGGAACGGAAAGGAAGAGCACGCCACACGCCCCCCTGTCTCCAGCCGCTGCTGCCGGCAGTGCTTTCCAGTGCATCGAGAAATGCTCGCCGGATGCCGCGGGGCGGCTGCGCAGCAGGCGCGTTACGATGTCCGGCGCGATTCGGGGTGCCGTCACTCAGCCGTCGGGGCTCTGCCGGCAATCAGCGCCTACGCGCACGCAGTCGTGCCACGCAGCCCGGCTCAGACGGCCAGGCGCTTGCGGCCCTTCGCGCGCCGCGCGTTCAGAACATCGCGGCCGCCGCGGGTCTTCATCCGGGCGCGAAAGCCGTGGGTGCGCTTGCGTCGCACGACGGAGGGCTGGAACGTACGTTTCATGGTGGAGGCCTCGGGACTCGGAAGCCGGCCAGGGCCGGTCTTGGGAACTTGGGAAAAGCCTTTGATTACAACGCATTAGCTGGTGGATGTCAATTTTGAAGTGGCAAAGATATCCACAGGCAGGGTAAAATGAGCGGTTTCCGCGACATCTTCGATGTTCCTGCCGACCGCCATCAGGACCCCATCCCCGCTCATGCTCGAACGCTGGCTCGCCTGCGTGGCGCAGCTCGAAGACGAGATTCCTGCGCAGCAGTTCAAACCCTGGATCAAGCCCCTGGTCTATCTCGGATACGACCAGGGCGAGCGCGTGCTCCGGCTGGGCGTGCCGAACCACTTCAAGCTGAACTGGGTCAAGTCGCAGTTCGAGTCGCGGATCGAAGCGGTTGCCCGCTCGTCGATCGACGAGCAATTGAGCGTGCGTTTCGAGATCCATCGTGGTGACGCCGCCGCGCCGGCCCGCCCGGTCGCCAGCGCCCGCCAGGCCCTGCCTGTCGGCCAGGCCGACGGCGCCGAAGCGCGGCCCGAGCCCGCGTCCGACGGGGTGGTCGGCGACTGGCTGCCGCCGAGCAACGACGCCGAGTACGCACTCCAGGGCGAACCCTCGTTGGTCGGCGAGGCAGCCCGACCCGATTCGCAGACCCGGCTGCGCCCGGAGCTGACCTTCGACTCCTTCGTTCACGGCAAGGCCAACCAGATGGCCTGGTCGGCGGCGCTGCAGGTCGTCGAGCGCCCGGGCACCGCCTACAACCCGCTGTTCCTGTATGGCGGTGTCGGGCTCGGCAAGACCCACCTTCTGCATGCGGTCGGCAACGCGATCCTCGACCGGCTGGGCGCCGCGCGCGTGCGCTACATCCATGCGCAGGACTACTTCGACGAGATGGTGCGCGGCATCCAGCGCAAGTCGCTGCAGGACTTCAAGCGCAAGTACCAGTCGCTCGACCTGCTGCTCGTCGACGACATCCAGTTCCTGGGCGGGAAGGAACGCACGCAGGAAGAATTCTTCTATACGTTCGAGGCGCTGCTGTCGGCACGCAAGCAGCTGATCATCACCAGCGACACCTACCCGCGCGAGCTGTCGGCCTTCGAAGACCGGCTCGTCTCGCGCTTCGGCTCCGGGCTCATCGTCGAGATCGAGGCGCCCGAGCTCGAGATGCGCGTCGCGATCCTGCTGAAGAAGGCCGAGCAGTCGGGCGAGAACCTGCCCGAAGAGGTCGCCTTCTTCATCGCGAAGAACCTGCGCTCGAACGTGCGCGAGCTCGAGGGTGCGCTGCTACGCGTGATCGCGTTCGCGCGCTTCCGCAATCGGCCGGTCACCGTCGAGCTCGCGCGCGAGGCGCTGAAGGACCTGCTCGAACTCGCGCGCCCGCCGATCTCGATCGATTCGATCCAGCGCACGGTCGCCGACTTCTTCAAGATCAAGGTCGCCGACATGTACAGCAAGCGCCGTCCGGCGCACATCGCGCGTGCACGTCAGGTCGCGATGTACTTCTCGAAGGAACTGACGCAAAAGAGCTTTCCGGAGATCGGCGAAGCCTTCGGCGGGCGCGACCACACCACGGTCATGCACGCGGTCAAGCGGATCGCCGAGCTGCGCCAGCACGACCAGGAATGGAACCGGCAGCTGCACGTGCTCGAACAGACGCTGAAAGGCTGAACCGGTGCACAGCTGCCTGAACAGCGGTCGAACAACCGCGGCACCGATTGTGGACAAGCTGCCTGTTTTTGAGGCAACCGGAACTTGTCCACATTCGTCCCCAGGCCGGAGTGCGCGTTCTCCCGGTTCGGGATCCGGCCGGAAAGCCAGCGCCGCTGCGGCCCCCACCCGATTGTCCACAGAGTAGTTCGCGCTACATACAACAACAGCAACAGGAATCAAAGGCAATGCTTTTCATGAAAGCCGACCGCGACGCGATCCTGAAGCCGCTGAGCACGGTGGCCGGCATCGTCGAACGTCGCCATACGCTTCCGATCCTGGCCAACGTGTTGCTGCGCAAGCAGGGTCCGACGATTTCGTTCCTGGCGAGCGACGTCGAGATCCAGGTCCAGACCTCGGCCGAACTGGGCGCAGGCGACGAAACCGCAGCCACGACCGTCTCGGCGCGCAAGCTGATCGACCTGTTGCGCGCGTTGCCCGACGGCGTCGAGGTGTCGTTGAAGCTCGACGACAAGCGCGCGACGCTGCAGGCCGGCCGCAGCCGTTTCGCGTTGCAGACGCTGGGTGCCGAGGACTTTCCGACGGTCAACGTCAACGAGCAGTTCAACGCGACGTTCGAGCTGCCGCAGAAGCAGTTGAAGCACCTGTTCCAGATGGTGCACTTCGCGATGGCCCAGCAGGACATCCGCTACTACCTGAACGGCCTGCTGCTGGTCACCGACGGCGAGCACGTCCGCGTCGTCGCCACCGACGGCCACCGGCTCGCCTATTGCCACGCGCAGATCGACGGTGCGGCGTTGCCGCGCCACGAAGTGATCGTGCCGCGCAAGACCGTGCTGGAGCTGCAACGGCTGCTGGCCGACAGCGACGAGCCGGTGCGCATCGAAGTCGCATCGAACCAGGTGCGCTTCACGTTCGGCGACGTGCAGATGATCTCCAAGCTGGTCGAAGGCAAGTTTCCCGACTACCAGCGGGTGATCCCGAGCGGCTACACGCGGCAGCTCGCCTGCAGCCGCGAAGCGCTGGGCTCGTCGCTGGCGCGTGCATCGA
Source organism: Limnobacter sp. (assembly GCA_012513825.1). Classification (GTDB taxonomy): domain Bacteria; phylum Pseudomonadota; class Gammaproteobacteria; order Burkholderiales; family Burkholderiaceae_E; genus Zeimonas. The sequence continues at coordinate 3,415 of JAAZBL010000366.1, forward strand.
TCCTGACCTCCGACAAGTTCAAGGGAGTGCGCCTCGGGCTTGCGCCCGGTTCGCTGCGCATCCAGACCAGCAACGCCGAGCAGGAAGAAGCGGTCGAGGAGCTTGAGGTCGACTACGTCAACGAGCCGATGGAAATCGGCTTCAACGTCGGCTACCTGCAGGACGTGCTGGCCAACCTGAAGACCGAGCAGGTGAAGATCGAGTTCGGAGACGCGAACACGAGTGCCCTGCTTACGGTTCCCGGCAACGACGACTTCCGTTACGTCGTCATGCCGATGCGTATCTGAGAGATTCAATGACCGAAACCGAAAAGATCGAAGCCGCAAGGACCTACGACTCGTCGTCGATCCAGATCCTCGAAGGGCTCGAGGCGGTACGCAAGCGCCCGGGCATGTACATCGGCGACACGTCCGACGGCACCGGGCTGCATCACCTGGTGTTCGAGGTCGTCGACAACTCGATCGACGAAGCGCTGGCCGGTCACTGCGACGAGATCGTCGTCACGATCCATACCGACAATTCGATTTCGGTCGTCGACAACGGCCGCGGGATCCCGACCGGCATCAAGTGGGACGACAAGCACGAGCCCAAGCGCACGGCCGCCGAGATCGCGATGACCGAGCTGCACGCCGGCGGCAAGTTCAACCAGAACAGCTACAAGGTCTCGGGCGGCCTGCACGGCGTCGGCGTGTCCTGCGTGAACGCGCTGTCGCAGTGGTTGCGGCTGACCGTGCGCCGCGACGGCAAGGCGCACTTCCTCGAATTCGAGCGCGGCGCGGTCAAGAACCGGATCGTCGAGGAGCGCGATGGCGTGCTCGTCTCTCCGATGGCCGTGCTCGGCGATTCGCAGTTGCGCGGTACCGAAGTGCATTTCCTCGCCGACGAGCAGATCTTCTCCAACATCGATTTCCACTACGAGATCCTGTCGAAGCGCCTGCGCGAGCTCTCTTTCCTGAACAACGGCGTGCGGATCAAGCTCGTCGACCAGCGCAACAACAAGGAAGAGGATTTCGCGTTTTCCGGCGGCGTTCGCGGCTTCGTCGACTACATCAACCGATCGAAGAACGTCCTGCATCCGAACGTTTTCCACGCGACCGGCGAGCGGCTGCTCGACAACGGCCTGACGATCGGCGTCGAGGTCGCGATGCAGTGGAACGACGGCTATGCCGAGCAGGTGCTCTGTTACACGAACAACATCGGGCAGCGCGACGGCGGCACGCACCTGACCGGGCTGCGCGCGGCGATGACCCGCGTGATCAACAAGTACATCGAGGAAA